>NZ_JAKREZ010000031.1:0-109965 GCF_022348345.1 Alteromonas sp. CNT1-28
AGATGTGTATAAGAGACAGCGTTAGTGCTTTACCTTTTCAGTGTTATCTCTGCGAGTATTGGTTTTGGTTACGCACTGAACTACCTAGTAGCTTCGTTTTCTTTAGCCTCTATGATCAAAACGCGAAGCCATGTTCATGAGCACGGTGCAGACGTTCAGGTGATTTATGGGTTATGCGCGATTTTATTGGCGGGGTTAATGTTAAGGCTGGGTCTGAAAAAGCTGCAGCAACACCGTCATAACCAAGAGCAACATTCGGCGTGCTGCGGCTAACAGTAGCCCAGCGGATGCCTTTCATAATAAAGCGCTCAAATGATATTCATAGAGCGCTTGTATATCCCGCTCTATTATCCATAATAGTCGTTCAACTTATTAAAATTAAAACGCGTTTAAACCTACAAGGACGCTTGGAATAACTACATGCTTTTACTTATTGTGTACGTCTTCATTGCACTGGGCTTTTCTTTTTTGTGCTCCATTGCAGAGGCTGTGATTCTGAGTGTTTCGTCCGCTTATATCTCTGTGTTAGAGAAAGAGGGCAAAGCCAGTGGTGCGCTACTACGTAAGCAAACCGATAATATAAATACGCCTTTATCAGCAATATTAACGCTGAACACTATTGCTCATACTATGGGGGCTGCCGGGGCAGGTGCGCAAGCGGCAGCAGTATTTGGTGACGCCTATCTAGGCGTTATTTCAGCAGTCCTTACACTCCTTATTCTTATTTTTTCTGAGATTATCCCTAAAACACTTGGTGCAACCTATTGGCGAACACTAGCGCCAGTAACCGCATATTTTCTTAAATACCTTTCAATTGTACTTATGCCGTTCGTTAAAATGTCTGAGCTAATGACGAAAGGCTTTAAAGAAGACAGTCCACTTCGCGGGTTAAGCCGTAGTGAGCTTCACGCCATGGCAGAGTTGTCGGGGCAAGAAGGTCAGCTAGCGAATCACGAAGCGGCGTTTCTGCAAAGCTTGTTAAGTTTGCACGAGCTGAAAGTGAAAGATGCGATTACCCACCGCACGGCGCTATTTAAAGTGTCGGAGTCGATGACGGTAGAAGGCTTTTTCCACAAGCACGCCAATATAGAATTTTCTCGTATCCCTGTGTTTGAAGACAGCGACTCAGAAAACATTACCGGCTTTGTGATGCGTTCTGATTTATTGGTGGCACAAGCCAGAGGTAACACTGATAAGCCGCTTTCTGAATACGCAAAAGATATGGTTACCGTGTTAAACACTATGCCGCTGTCAGTCACCTTCGAGCACTTCATCAATAAGCACGTGCATATGTTACTGGTGGTTGACGAGTACGGCGGTTTAGAAGGAGTGCTTACGCTAGAAGACCTGCTCGAACGCTTGCTAGGTGTCGATATCGTAGATGAAAAAGACACCACGGTGAGCATGCGTAGGCTTGCCAAGATGATGATGAAACGCAAAGAACAAATGATGATCAAAAACGTACCCGATGCGTCGCTTGAGAGTTCGTCTAAAAAATAGAATTAGCGCTAATTCACTCGTAATGTTTAGCCATTATTAAGGATGATAAATATGAAACAGGATTTATGGAAAAAAGCACTAAGAAAAGAATATTCAGCCCAGGAAAGTATTGTTAAGCAAACCCAATCGTCGCTCGTTTTAGCGGCTTTGCTCGCTACAGGTTTCACGGCAAGTGCAGCTGCACAGGAACTGAGTATCCCATGTGATGATCTTGAAGAAAAAGCGCTCGCTGAATCGAAAGCTGATGAAGTAGAGCGCATAAGTGCATTTACACCAGCGACGCCTTTGAAACGTGTCGATCCTAGATACCCATCTCAAGCCATTAGAAAAGGCCGAGAAGGTTGGGTTAGGCTAAGCTACGTTATCGACGAAGAAGGCAGAGTGAAAGACCCTGTTGTAGAAGACTTCTTTGGAAGCCCTTCTTTCAAACGCAGTGCACTGTCAGCGGTTAAGAAATGGCAGTATAACCCCGCGATCAAAGATGGCGAACCTACCCAGCAGTGTCATCAAGCAGTCCAAATGGATTTCGCTATAAGCGGAAAAAGCGGTGCCACACGCAAATTTATTAAAGCTTATAAAGACGCAGAAGAGCGCTTTAATGCGGGTGATGTTGACGCGGCTGATGAAGCACTTAAAGAGCTTCTAGCTTGGGATACGCTAAACCGCTATGAAAATACGTGGTTGCTAAACTTGGAGTCGCATATAGCGAGCAAACAAGGCGACGTAGAGAGGGAAGCGCAAAGCCTAACGCGATTACTTGCCAGCAACGGTAGTAAGCGCTTCAATAACATGGTGTTTGATGAAGATTATGTGGCATACGCCCTTCAAAGAAAAATCATACTCGATGCTCAGCGTGGGTACTATGCAGAAGCATTAAAATCCTACACCACACTTCAAGACATGGAAGCGCAAGAAACGCGTATTGACGAGATCGCGCCGCTAATTAGTCAGATTGAAGAATCTATTGCATCTGAGCAAAACTTGACCGTGCCCGTAACGATAGGAAGTGATGGGAATTGGTTCCATACTCTTGTGCGAAGTAAGTTTGCTTTTGGCAACATCCAAGGCGAGCTTGATACCGTTGAAGTCCGTTGTGATACTCATCGAGAAAAATTCACGGTTGCCGAAGCGCATGTCTGGCAAATTCCAAACTCTTGGGGACAGTGTCAGGTGATGGTGAAAGGTGACAGCGAAACAAAATTTGATTTAATTGAAGTGGCGAAAGGGTAGGACGAACACCAGTCGCTTCGCTACAGAGTTACAGTGAATGCCAGTTGAAATAGTTGCTCTCTATAGTCCTCGTCGGATTGGAAAAAACGTAAATTCTCCTGATGCCCTGAATTTAATTGCCACTCTGTGCTAACGGATAAATAAGCGGTAATGTCGTACCTTACGCTAACGGTAAAGGCGTTACCTCTGCTTCCATTCGGGTCATACATAACATCATCGTTATCTACCACCTGATACCAGTCCCCACGCATGGCTAAAGTTAAATCTTCCCAGCCTAATTGCTTTAGGTTGTATGCCGCACCGATATACGCACTGGAAAAATCGTTGTCTACGATATGCTCCCCCATCAAAGTGTCACCTAGTAGCACTTGAGAAAACACCGTTAACTCAGGTCGTGGTAAGTATCGGAGTGTTAATGAATGAAAGCGCGTATGCCAGGCATAAATACGGTCAGGGTCAACAATGTTCGGGTCTGCATTATTGTCGTAATAGTAATAACGCAACTCGGCCTTTCTAGCATAGGCTAAGTGAACTCCTACGTAGTACCCAAACCGATTGTCAATTTCCCTGAAGGGTTCAGTCCATGCCGGTGCGTTTAACTTATCTTCATCGACGACGCCGGGAATGGGGAGGAAGTTTACGCGATCATTATAAACGGACTGCCTGTCGTGAAGGGCAAACCCTCGCCAAGAAAGCAGAGTGCCGGTGGAATCATTACCTTTGAACACGCTGCCTAATACTTTCCATGACCAGTGGCTTCTTATTTGCCTGCCATTTTGTCGTAGACTTACTTCGATACCGCCCGTTCTTAGTTCTTCACCCACCCAACTATTAATTGCTGAGTTACTCAGGAAATGAGGCGATAACCAACCCGCGTCGGTATTTTCCGCTGAGAGAGCGGGAAAAAATGCCCCTATTTTTACTTCAGGCTTTATGCTGGATGCGACTAACGGGCGATATTTTAAATAAAGCTCGGAAAATCCAACCTTTTGATCCCCATCGCTATAACCATTGATGACGCCAACTGCCGACCAACTATCCGCTAACATAAAGTCAGCTATTACTACAGCATGAGAGAGCTGTATACCGTTACTTTCATAACGCTGATGGCCGGCCCCCATTTGCTGAAAGCTCCGCGAATCATCTTTTGCCACAAAGCTTGTTCTTACTAGGGCCTTGGTTTCTCCGTGAACCTGAAGTGTTAAACTCGTGCAAAGCAAACAGACGGTTAAGGCAAAGACATTACGCATTAATAATCGCCAAATCCTTCGTCGAAGTCATCGTCACTGAAAACTGCATCAAGAACAAATTTGTATTCTTGTGAGTTGGTGATATGCAATGTTGCGCTGTTAAATAGTTTCACATCAGGTTGCTGCGGGTGCCAGGTCATAACACTGTACTCGCCTACCGGAAGTGAAACATTCATTACGCCTTCTTCATCGGTTTTTGCGAAAAATGGACTGTCGGTTACCACAATATAGCCCAGCATCCAGTCGTGAATATTGCAGCCAATATCTACAATACCAGCTTGCTCAAAGCGAAGCGGTTCAGCGGTAAACTCTTTATAGAGTTTTAGCTCAAACTGTTTTGTAGGCGAAAAAGAATACACGTGATGAAAAAGATTATCTGCGTTTGGAAACGAAATATCTGTGCCTGATTGAACAACAAGCACGTGAGGCGCAAATTGTTTATCGATTTGATTCATTATGGCGGGCTCTTCTTCACGCTGTGGCGTTGATGCAAGCGTAAAGTTAGGCGTTAGGGTTAACACCATATCTTTCACAGGCTCCCCATTGGCGTCGCTAACGTATATCGAAATGGTTGGCGTTGCTGATAAGGATGTATCAGCGGCATGTGCCCATGAAAGGGTAGCGCCGGCTAGTAAGAGAGCGCTCGATGTGAATGTACCTGTGATAAAACTAGTTATGTTGAACATGCTCGCCCTTCGATGAGAAGTAAAGAAAATAGAAAGCGCAAATGACATGGATTTAATCAATAACGTGTTGTTTTTTTGCATTGTAATTCATTCTTTATAATGGCTTTAGCCTTTGACAGAAAGGCAAAGCGCTATGCGTCCTTTGTTGACACGAAAGCATATGACTACGTATAGCCTATTCAATACCAATCCGTATAGATAATAACCTATGCAGACTGGTATGAGGTATGTGCTCGGCTTTCGCTATCTATGTAGCAAAGTTTATTAGACTCTAACTATAGACCGAGTTGGACGTTTTTTTCATTCATTTACATCAAAGGAAAGCGTGCGCTGACGACTACACCTGTACTATCCTTCCGATTGAATAAAGATAACTGACCTTTGTGGAAGGTCATTATGATGTTGGCAATGTAAAGCCCTAGCCCCAAGTGCGGTGAAGAGGCATTTTGCACATCGTTTTCTTTTCTCACCGACACCATAGACTGAAGCAACTGAGACCTCATTCCTTCTGGAAGGAGCGGTCCGGTATTACTAATGGTTAGCTCAGCTTGCTTGTCCTTAACCGTAATACTGACTTGGATTTCACTTTCTTTTTCACTGAAATCTACGGCGTTAGCGATAACTTTATCGAATATTTGAGCCGTAAGTTCAGGGGAGCCAAGTATGCGCGCAGTATCAGCATTGTGGGTAAAACTAAAGCGTCGATGGCTATAGGCATGTTCGTAACCAGCAATACACCCAGATATCACCTTAACTAAGTCGAATGGTTCTAAATCTTCTTGTTGAATGGCCTGCTCTAATCGGGTGGCTTCACTCATACTGTTTAATATTGTACTTAGGCGGTTCACCCCTGATTGCGCCCTTTCAACAAAAACGGCTTGTTGGTCGGCGTCATTAACCTGAGTCAGCATATCCAGCGATGATTTTACCACGGCAATGGGCGTTCTAAGTTCGTGAGACAAGCGGGATGCCATGTTTTCTAAATAGGAGTTGTACTGCTGTAACCGCGAAAGCACATCCGCAAATGAACGGGATAAATCACCAATTTCATCACGCTGATTTGAAACCGGAAGTGTGCCAATGATTTTGCCATTATCATCTATCACCGCTTCGGTGTTATCGCGAAGGGAGCGAATGCGGTTTGAAATTCGCGTAGCGAACAGCAGTAACCCTAATGTACCTATGGTCATCACTGCTAAAATCACGTGAAAGAGCTGTTCTAATGCCCGGTTACGCAACGTACGAATGCCATTGGTGGTTTGCTCTACAATAACCGCCCCCATTACGTTGCCTTCAATAAAAATTGGGTAGGCAGCGGAGAGTACTATGGCTTTGTTATCGGGTGACAAACGCCATAGTGAATCGGGTTGGCCATTCAGCGCCGTGCCTAAATCCTGCCCTACCAATGCATAAGCATCGTCTAGCTCGTCAATAAAGTCGGCAGGTGGTTGTGTTAGAATTTGATAGTAAAGTGGAAGTAACCACTCACTTTCTATCCAATTCCAAACAGTATTGGAAGACGTTTCTTTTTCATCTACTTTAATGCCTGTGGCCGATTGAATGTCACCAGCGCGAGCGAGTACCCGCTTGTGCTTATCTACAACCCACACCCTTGAATCTGCATATTTTAAACCTGCCAGAATACGCTCGATTTCAGGAGAAGGTGTGATAACAGTACCTAATTCAGCAAGCTCTTTTGTGTTCGCCGTACCTAAGGCGTACTGCTTCAATCGACTTGCCCTGTCGTCTACATCGACAATGGAAAATGCGAGGCCACCTGTGGTCATGGATAGCGGAAAGCGTAGTTCAATGTTGTAGCCCGTAGCTGTCTCTTGCCAGCGACCTTGAATAGAAAGGGCATTCTCTACTGCTCTTGTTGTCGGTGTGTTATCTGCGAGCTTGTACGCATTTACCCAGCCACTTTCGTACGGTGCAACAACATATCTTGCTAATTCACCCTGTGGGGTTTCCATGCCCACAAGTAAGTGGTCGCCTGTCTCCACGCTTAAACTATTGGGTTGCCGCCAAAGCAGCACGTCATCGCTCACTTCAAACATGGCATATAGAAATTGACCATAGCGCCCCACCATATGTTTGAACGATAAGCTGGTGGGTTCTCCCGCAAAGCCATTGTAATACTCAATAACTTCGCCACTGCCATACTCACTCATTAACTCGCTGACTTGCTGCCAGTCGTTAAGTTCGCCATCAAGTCGAATAGGGGACGGGATAGGCGGCGCGTAAAGGTCTGTTCCAGGGCGTACGTCTTGAAGATACGCCGATTGGCTATCAAATAAAGCGGGGCGCTCGTGAAGTGCAGTGGCAACAGCTCGCGCTGTGCCAATCATGGTTTGTTCTTGACCGTTTCGCAGATACTGCTCAAGCTCCCACACATAGTTATAACCCAAGTAGGGAATGGTGAATAAGAACAGCGACAGCACCATAAGCTGCAAACGAATAGAAAAGCGAAATCCCATGTTTTTAGTCGGTTGCCCTTATCATTTAATCAGATAAAACGCGCGGTCTTTGTCGAAAGCCAGCTACAGCTGCCAGCGATACCCCATGCCGTACACGGTGTCGATATGATCGAAGTTTGGGTCAAGCTGTACAAACTTCTTACGCATACGTTTAATATGTGAAGTAATAGTGGTGTCGTCCACTACCATTCTAGACTCATCCATAAGCTGTTGACGACTTTTAACATGACCAGGGCGCTTAATAAGTGCATGCAGCATCCAGAACTCTGTCACCGTCAATAAAACGGGCTGGTTTTGCCAGCTTACCGTCATTCTCGATACGTCTACTTTTAAGTCGCCTACTTTTAGCTCATCTTTTTGCTCTGAGGGAGCAGCAAGTAAGTCTGTACGCCTGAACAAGGCCGCAATGCGTGCTAGCAGGTGAGCCATGCTGATATCTTTAGTCAGGTAGTCGTCCGCGCCCATTCTAAGGCCGCTGATAGTGTCTACATCGTTATCTCGTGCAGTAAAAAAGATGATAGGTAGGGTTTGTGACAGGCCTCGAAGTTGCTGGCACAGCATAAAGCCCCCCTCAATTTCATCTTTCAAACCAATATCGATAATGGCTAAGTCGGGTAAGGTGTGGTTAAACGCTTCAGCAGCAGAAGGCCTGTCCTCATAGGCATTCACGCTATAGCCCTGCGCTTTAAGCGCCATAATGTAATTTTCGCGAATGGCCGCGTCATCTTCCACTAATGCAATTGTCTTTGGCATACATTAACCCGCAAATATTATTCTGATAGAGCGCACACTATACCTATGATTGGCAGCTATTGCCTAAGTTCGGCATAAAATCCTCAAGCCTGCCTCATTTACGCCATATTTGAGGGGCGCATCGTGAACTTTAACCTTGGGACAGAACCCCACAACGTCCCGGAGCGCGGATTAATATAAGGCTCGGCGAGCAGCTTAACGTGCTAAATCTATGGGCACGCTAAATCACCATCACATTTCCACAATTACGCGCTTTTTCTGCCATGAATAACGAGTTTAATAGCATTTGTCCGTCGAGTTTAGCGCACTGCTTTTTTTAAGTGCTAAGCAAGCGAGGCGGATTGCACTGTAGAAGCCTCTTCAAAGACTAGAAGAGGGGAAAACAGTGCCGTGGAAGCGGTAAGGCTGAACTTCTACGTAAAAGTCTCAATTATCTGTGCAGACCGGGATTAAGCTATCCCTTGCGCTGCGTGCTACCCCAACGGTACGCGGCGCTTTTTTATTGGGGTTGAAAAACGGTGTTTCCGCTCTCATTTAGAAAACGAAAGTTTAAACTGTTTAAAGTAACCACTAAACGCGAGTGTATTCATTTAGTAGCATGAACTAGGTTACACTTCGTTGGTTGTACGTTGTTAGCGACAGCTAACTGCATCTCACTAAAGTTAATTAGGGCGTGCTGACCTTTGGTTTGCATCAAAGGTCAGTATGTCTTAGTGATCACACTCTCACTACGGGCAAATCATGAAAGCGTTGGACATTAAAGGGTTAACCAAAACCTACAAAGGTGGCGTACAGGCACTAAAAGGCGTCGACCTTACAGTACAAGAAGGAGACTTCTTTGCATTACTTGGCCCAAATGGGGCGGGTAAATCTACCACTATTGGTATTATCAGTTCACTCGTTAATCAAACTACTGGCAGTGTTGCGGTGTTTGGTTATGACCTTACAACGCAGAAAGAGCATGCTAAAGCCTGCATTGGTCTGGTGCCACAAGAGTTCAACTTCAACCAGTTTGAAACTGTACTTCAAATTGTATTGAATCAGGCAGGTTACTACGGCGTGCCTCGCAGTATCGCCAAAGAGCGCGCTAAAAAATACCTTGCTCAGCTTGACCTGTGGGAAAAACGCGATGCCCGCGCGCGTGAGCTATCAGGCGGTATGAAACGAAGACTGATGATTGCTCGAGCGCTCATGCATGAGCCGAAATTGCTTATTTTAGATGAGCCAACAGCGGGCGTAGATATTGAGATTCGCCGCTCAATGTGGGGCTTTTTAGAAGAAATTAATCGTCAGGGGATTACCATCATCCTCACTACCCACTATCTTGAAGAAGCAGAAATGCTGTGTCGCAATATCGCCATTATTAACAAGGGCACCATTGTCGAGAACACTAGCATGAAAGCTTTATTGTCTAAGTTAAGTCTAGAAACCTTTGTATTGGATATCAAAATTCCAGATGGTGTGTCGAATACGGATAACCTGCTAATGGGCTTTGAGCACCGTTTGATTGACGACCACACCCTTGAAGTAGATGTTGAGAAAACGGAAGGGTTGAACCCGGTTTTCACACAGCTAAGTGAAAAGGGTATTCAAGTGATGAGCATGCGCAATAAATCAAATCGCCTTGAAGAGCTATTTGTGCGTTTAGTTGAATCAGCGAAGCAAGCTGGCTAAACCCATAGCAAATAAAGGTGAAGAACATGAAAACTGAAAGTACACAAATGAACACAGAAGAAAACGTGGGTTGGTTTAAGCAAAACTATGTGGCGCTAACCACTATTTGGATAAAAGAATGCACGCGCTTTTTGCGCATATGGGTACAAACCCTTGTGCCGCCAGCTATTACAATGAGTTTGTACTTCGTGATATTCGGTAGCCTCATCGGCAACCGTATTGGCGAAATGGGCGGCTTTACTTATATGGAGTTTATTGTGCCTGGCCTTATTATGATGTCGGTGATCACAAACTCCTACGCCAATGTGTCGTCATCATTTTTTAGTGCTAAATTTCAGCGCAATATTGAAGAGCTGTTGGTATCCCCTGTGCCCACCTCGGTCATCATTCTGGGGTATGTGGGCGGCGGCGTGGCCCGCGCCATACTTATAGGTATTATTGTTACCTTGGTGTCGCTGTTTTTCGTTGATGTGCAAATACATAACTTGGGTATTATTGCGCTAACGTTGTTACTGACTTCTACCCTGTTCGCAACGGCAGGCTTGATCAATGCGGTATTTGCGAAAACCTTTGATGATATTAGCGTGGTGCCAACGTTTGTATTAACACCGTTAACTTACTTAGGTGGTGTGTTTTATTCCTTATCGCTACTGCCTGAATTTTGGCAATGGGTAAGTAAAGCAAACCCTGTTGTGTATATGGTTAACGGGTTTCGTTATGGCTTCTTGGGGGTCTCTGACGTAAACGTAACCTTATCGCTTACATTATTAGTAGGCTTTAACGCGCTGTTATTCAGTGTTGCCTACTATTTGCTTAAAACCGGTAAAGGTATTCGTAGCTAATGGCCAGCGGTAATTCTAGAGAAATCACAACATCACAGGTAGGTATTCACGATAAGTTAGACGACTTAGTGAAAAAGTACCAAGCGAGTGAAAATAAGCGACCGATTAGCGACCATACACAAGTCGCTTTTGACGATGTCAGCGCGTGGCTTGATGGCTTTAGCGGCGAGATCATTTTAGATTCATGCTGTGGTGTTGGCGAAAGTACGGCGAATATTGCAGGAGCAAACCCTAATGCGCGCGTTATCGGCATTGATAAGTCGGCGCTGCGGGTGGATAAACACGAGCATTACAGCGCACAGCAAGACAACTATCGGGTAATTCGTGCCGATGTAAATGATTTTTGGCGCTTAGTAAAGCAGTCAAGTTGGAACGTGACTCAGCACTTTTTGCTGTATCCCAATCCGTACCCCAAAAAGACCCAAGTTCAAAAGCGCTGGCATGGCAGTGCAGCTATGGTTGACCTGATGGCCATCACCCCCAATATTGAGGTGCGTAGCAATTGGCTCATTTATCTAATGGAATTTGCGCAAGCGGCTAAACACTACGGCATGGTGTCAGATTTATCTGAAGTCACTGGCGATGATCACATGACGCCGTTTGAGCGAAAGTACCGAGGTAGCGGTCAATCGTGTTGGCAGCTTAACTGCCGTAGTGAAGAAAGCTGAGCTTTCTATAGCAGCAAGGACTGCGGGAAACTGATAATAGCGGGGCGAGATGAAGATTTCGCCCCGTTTGTTATTCAAATTCGTATAATTCGCTTGTTAATGGCGCGCAGTGGCACTTCGCACATTCGCCATAGGCGGACTAAACACATACCCCTGTGCATAACGAATGGGCAGGCGTTTTACGCGTTCTAGATGCGCCTCATCTTCTACGTGCTCGGCAATAGTGCTTACTCCATGGCGTTCACATAGCGACAGCAGATAGTCTACATATTCCCTCACTGCCTCTTGTTCGTCATAGTGTTTAATTAGCCCGCCAGCGAGCTTAATCCCCCGAACCGGCAAGTTCATAAGCGCTCGTATGTTACCTGGGCATGATCCAACGTTGTCGATGAAAACGCCCAGCCCCACATGCATGCTTTTTTCGATAAATGCGGTAAGGCTTTTCGGATTGGATAGGGCAGTAGAAGCACTCACTTCTATACTTACACGCTCCGGCGTGGGATAGCTTGCTAAATGGGTGATGAGGGTATTAGTAAGCTCTACATTGTGAAGGTCATTGGCAGTTATATTGATGTTCCAAGGGATATTAACGTCGTGAAAATAGCTGGCACATTGCACAAACATGCTCGCTGCAAGCGTATTTACGTGTTGTTCGCGCTCTATAAGGTAGAGAAATTCGCTAGGTAAAAAAGTCTTATCACCTCGGGTTATCAAGCGTGCCAGGCACTCGTAGCGCCATACTCCTTGGCTTTGTAAGTCAACGATGGGTTGAAAATAAGGCACGATATCATCGATAGAAAAATCCTCGGAAATTTCACGAATGGGCATAAACAGACCCCCTTGCTTTGAAGCAGTACTTTATCGCAGCGATGAATGCTTGAATGTGAGTTCAATGGCTACTTAGGCTCGCAATTAGAAGATGGAAAACCAATACGAGAGACCCGTGTTGGTACTATTCATAAATTAAATATAGTAGAGACTGATAAAATTTGCGGTACAAAATTCGGGGGAATTCGTTTAAATACGTGTGCAGAGTTAACCGCTTCATAAGTTTTTTGCATGTAATAAAACGTTAATAGTCGCTTAAATGCCGTGCGCTAACCCTTGGCGAGCATTGCAATCTGATGTAAAGTGCGACACCCTGAAAGTATTGTGATAAGTTTTCAGGTTTGGCAACGAATGGACCGCGTCAACGCGCATTAGCCCAGCCGATGTACCGTTAAGGGATATGTTGGATAAATAGCTGCACCAGTCGCAAAGTAATTGTGTCGAATGCTATTTGGCTAAAAGGAAAAGTAAGTGTCAGGCCGGTGTCCTACAAAACCGCCTGTTGATTTCGCCCAATAAATGTAAGCGAAATGTGTGATTGTTTTAAGTATGAGGTGTGTTGAGTGGGTGAAGCGCAAGTTAGTTTAGAGCACCTGTTTAGGGTCTTTACCAAGCCTGAACACAAAGACTCAAAGCTGGCTCAAATAGAGCAGCATTTATCTGACAATATCTTAGATTTTTTGTCGCAGCACGTAGTGACAAAAAAGACGTCGTTAGAAGAAATTGAAAAAGACTTTTCAGACTCCAAGGTGCCTGAGTCACCCGAGTTTGTGTCTACTCATGCTGAAAGCTTGTTAGATAAGCTTGTTGCGCATTCAGTTAATACTTACTCGCCTACCTTTATTGGTCACATGACCTCAGCGTTGCCCTATTTTCACCTGCCGCTTTCTAAGTTAATGGTCGGGCTTAACCAGAACTTGGTTAAAATAGAAACGTCTAAAGCTTTCACGCCGCTAGAACGTCAAGTATTGGGTATGATGCACAACCTTGTGTACGATCAGCCTCAAAGCTTTTACGACAACCATCTACACAGTGCGGCCCATTCTTTGGGGGCATTTTGTTCTGGCGGAACCATTGCCAACATCACTGCCTTATGGGTGGCTCGCAACAAACTACTAGGCCCACAAAAAGGGTTTTCTGGCGTGGCAAAAGCAGGTCTTGCCGCTGCCTATCGTCACTACGACATTAACAATTTAGGCGTGATGTGCAGTAAACGTGGGCATTACTCGCTGTCAAAGGCAGTGGATGTATTGGGGTTAGGCCGCGAACAATTATTAACTGTGCCCGCGCCAAAGCAAACCCTAGATCCAGCAAAAGCCCTTCGCATTGGCAAACGTTATCAAGAGGAAGGCAATAAGCTTCTTGCTATCGTTGGGGTAGGCGGCACCACCGAAACAGGGCACGTAGACCCACTAGACGAGCTTGCTGACGTAGCCAAAGAGTTAGGCTGCTGGTTCCATGTAGACGCAGCCTGGGGCGGCGCTACGCTGTTCTCGGCGCGCTATCGCGACAGACTAAAAGGTATTGAACGCGCAGACTCAGTGACTATTGATGCACATAAGCAAATGTACGTGCCAATGGGCGCAGGAATGGCGCTTTTCAAAGACCCACAAAATGCCAATGCGGTAAGACATCACGCGCAATATATTTTGCGTGCAGGCTCTAAAGACTTAGGTGCTACCACGCTTGAAGGCTCCCGAAACGGTATGGCCATGATGGTGTACTCGGCGCTGCATATATTCGGTCGCAAAGGGTACGAGCTACTTATTGATCGCAGCATTGATAAAGCCAAAGACTTTGCGCAGATGATTGATAAAGCCCAAGACTTTGAATTGACGACCACACCTATTCTATCACTGTTGACCTATCGCGTTTGTCCCGCTGAAGTGCAGGAAAAGCTGAAGCATGTGAATGCTAAAACCCGCAACGCTATTAATGAGAAGGTTGACGCCCTTGTTGTTGCGGTACAAAAGCAGCAGCGTGAAGCAGGTAAGTCTTTTGTGTCTCGTACTCGCCTGGAAGCGCCGGATTACCCTTCCCAGTGTATTACCGTGTTTCGCGTAGTGTTAGCGAATCCGCTTACTAGCCATAACGACTTGGCCGCAATTTTGGCTGAGCAACACTTAATTGCGAAAGAGACTCAGGCTTGGAAAGAGCTAATGGATTTCGTTCGCGAAACAGAAACCGTTGCGTCTTAAAGACTTCAGCAGCAACAAATAAAAAAACGCCCGATACAGGCTCTGTTTAGGAGTCATGCATCGGGCGTTTTCTTTTGTAGTTCGAGACTATCCGCGAGGATTGGTATTACGCTTAATCTCGCGTAATTTGCATATTATCAATTAAGCGTGTCTTGCCCATAAACATAGCAACCAGCAAAACTAACTCTTTGTCGCTATCGTTAGCCGGTTCAAACGTGGCGGCGTTAACTACCTGACAGTAGTCCTTCTTAAAGCCTTTCGCTTCAAGGTTACTGACCATGGTATTTTCAAGCTCAACAAAGTCGGTGTTACCGCTTTCTATACCCGCTTTTAAGCGCTGCATTTCTGCAAAAATAGCACTCGCGGTCGCTTTTTCAGTGTCTGTGAGATAGCCATTTCTAGAGCTCATTGCCAGACCTGACGTCTCGCGCTCAGTAGGCACGCCGTGGACTTTCACTGCCATTGATAAATCGCGAGCTAAAGCGCGAATAACTTGAAGCTGTTGGAAGTCTTTTTCACCAAAAAACGCATCGTCGGGCTGTACCATGTTGAAAAGCTTGGTCACCACGGTAGCGACGCCGCGAAAATGGCCAGGGCGACTGGCGCCACAGTGCGAGTCTGAAATACCGGGCACTTCAACGAACGTCTGCGCATCCAGACCTGCCGGATACATTTCCGCTACGCTAGGTAAAAACACCGCGTCAGCACCCACAGAAATAAGCTTAGCTTTATCTTCTTCGATAGTGCGTGGATAGGCGTCTAAATCTTCGTTCGCACCAAATTGCATGGGATTAACAAAAATGCTAACCACCACTTTGTCGTTGTGCGCTTTCGCTTTTTTAACTAGTTTGAGATGACCATCGTGCAGGTTGCCCATAGTGGGTACAAAACCTATGGTTTCACCATTACGTCGCCATGCGTTCACCGTGCTGCGTAATGCTGAAATACTATCAACCACCTTCATAATTTACCTCGTTACTCGAAGCTGTGTTCAGCCGATGGGAACGCACCGCTTTGCACATCTTCAATATATTTTGATACGGCTTTGCGCATATCGCCGGTTTCTACAAGGTAGTTCTTTGAGAACTTCGGCATATAGTTTGCGCTGATGCCAAACATGTCGTGCATCACCAGAATTTGACCGTCGGTATCTTTGCCTGCGCCTATACCGATTACCGGTATGGTTAGGGCTTCGCTAACCGCTTTGCCTAGCGATGAAGGCACGCACTCAAGCACTAATAACTGAATACCGGCTTCTTCCAACGCTTTCGCTTCGCTAAGCAGTTTTTCAGCCTGGCTCGCTTCGCGGCCTTGTACTTTAAAACCACCGAATACGTGCACTGACTGAGGCGTTAAGCCTAAATGGCCACACACAGGGACGCCGCGCAGGTTTAAGCCTTTGATGGTGTCGCACAACCAGCTTCCACCTTCCATCTTAACCATACTTGCACCTGCAGCCATAAGCTTTGCTGCATTGGCGTAGGTTTGCTCAGGAGTGGCGTAAGACATAAACGGCATATCGGCTAATACGAAGGCGCGTTCAGTGCCGCGACGCACACTTTTCGTGTGGTAGGCAATGTCATCGATGGTTACCGGTAGGGTGTCGTCTTCACCTTGAAGGACCATGCCTAAAGAGTCGCCAATAAGAAGGGCGTCAACGCCTTGTTCGTCGAACATTTTGGCGAAGCTGGCGTCGTAAGCGGTTAAAGAGGTGATCTTTTCCCCGGCCTGCTTTTTCTTAAGCAAGCCCGATACAGTTACTTTCTTCATGACATGTCTCAGATTGATATTGTTGGTATCGTGTGGCGAACTATACGGATTTTGCCGCTAATTGGAAGAGCGCAGGCGACGAAGTCCATCCAGCGAGCAGTTAGCGACCCATGCCGAGATGGGTTTGCCATCGTGCATAACCATATTGGGCGCAATTTCAAACAGCGGCACCATAACGAACTCGCGCTCTGCCATGCCGTAATGGGGAATGATTAAGTCTGCGGTGTCGATAGTTTCGCTGCCGTACAACAAAATATCCAAATCCAACGTGCGTGGACCCCAGCGCTCACCTTTGCGCTCACGGCCTTCTTCCAGCTCAATGCGTTGCAGCTGCTTCAATAAGCCGTGGGGCTTTAACGAGGTCTCAATTAAGCACACCGCGTTAATATAGTCAGGTTGGTCTTGCGGCCCCATCGGTTTACTAGAATAAAGTGAAGAGGTTTTAAGTACGCGGGTGTCTTCGATTTGACCTATCGCATCAAACGCGCGCTGGGCTTTTCCCCGGCTATCGCCGAGGTTGCTACCTACACCAATGTAAACGTGCTCTTTATGCATCAGGACCTCGCTTCGCTGGTTTACGCTTGCGCTTACGCGGGGCACCTTTTGCGCCGCCTTCGCTTTTGCGAAGGGCGTTAAGCATGCCTTTCTGCTTACCGTTGTCAGCGTGCTGGAAGTGCGTCCACCACTGAGCTAGCTCTAATAGATCGCCTCCTTCAATTTGGCCGCGGGCAAGTAAAAAGTCATAGCCAGCTCTAAATTTAGGGTGCGTGAGCAATTGGAAAGCGCGACGGCCAAAGCGCTTAGGTAGGCGTTGCTGTAAAATCCAGATGTCCCGAACCACGGTAGAGAAGCGTTTAGGGATCATAATACGTTGTGTTTGACGTGCGATAACCTCGCCTGACGCAATATTAAATGCATCGTGAGCATTTAAGCCAGACTCACTTTGTAAGCGTTGTGACTCTTCTTCAACCGGATACCAGAGTAGTGCGGCGTAAAGGAACGCTGGCGTAACTCGCTGGTCGCTATTAATACGCTCGTCGGTATTGGCAAGTACGCGACGTACAAACTGCATTTCACGGCTGTTTTCATCTTTCAAAAACGGCGTTAGCTGAGGGAACAAAGGCTCGATTAAGCCGTATTCGTGCAGCATTAAGAAGGTTTCTTCTCCCTTACCCGATAAAAACAGTTTAAGGGTTTCTTCAAACAAGCGCGCTGGTGGAATGTTCTGTAAAAGGTTGGCCAGAGATTTTATCGGTGCAGCGGTTTTTGCTTCAATGCGCATGCCAAGCTTAACGGCAAAGCGCACCGCACGTAGCATGCGTACCGGATCTTCACGGTAGCGTGTTTCCGGGTCGCCAATAAGCTCAACTTCTCGCTTTTCTATAGCGGCTAGGCCATTCGCGAAGTCTTTTACCGTAAAGTCTGCCACGCTGTAATACATGGCGTTAAAGGTAAAATCACGGCGTTCAGCATCTTCTTCAATGGTGCCAAATACGTTGTCGCGAACTAATTGTCCGTGAGCATCACGCTTTGCAACCGCTTTGCCTTTAGGAAGGTTTTCGTCTTCGTCTGACTCTTGGTGATGCCCGCGGAACGTGGCTACTTCAATGATTTCGCGGCCAAACACGATGTGGGCCAAACGAAAGCGCCTGCCGATAAGGCGGCAATTTCTGAACAAGCCTTTAATCTGTTCAGGTGTGGCGTTCGTCACCACATCGAAATCTTTTGGTTCGTGACCCATCAAAATGTCGCGTACACAGCCTCCTACCAAATAGGATTCGAAGCCAGCTCCATTAAGGCGATACATTACTTTCAATGCATTTGCGCTTACGTCTTCGCGAGATATACCGTGTTCTCCACGGGTCATAGTCCTTGGCTTTAAAGCGTTAGGAGACGAACTCTCTTTTGAAAAAGCGCGCTTAACAGATTTAAAAACACGATGAATGATGATGGTATCTCCGCAGACTATAAAGGTTCGCTATAATAAGTGGATTCATGCTGTGGAACAATAATTTCGGGTGTTTTCACTACTTTTTTCCTATCCCACATTGAAATAGCCGTCTTAAGCGCTGAATCAATATCACCAAATTCTGAGGCATTTGGAAAGGAAAAGCCTAAAAAGTGCATCACACGCACGAGATTATCTAAAGCTGTTTCGTTTTTAACCGGCGCTGCACGGTTTTGTTTACTTAGTTTTCTGCCTGGTGCCACGGCAGCGACCGGCACGTGACCGTATTCAGGAGTAGAATAGCCCAGCGTGTGATATACGGCGCGCTGTAAAGGCGTGACATCAATTAAATCACACCCTCTAATGACATGGTTAACTTGCTGAAATAGGTCATCTAAAATCACGACAAGGTTATACGAAAATAAGCCATCTCGTCGTTTCAGTACTACGTCTTCGGCTATTAAATCAGAGCTTGAATTAGAGGGCATAACTTTGCCCATAAGCACGTCATCAAAGGCTTCAAGTTGAGTATCTACTTTTAAACGAACTGCACAGTCCTGTGTGTTGGAGTGTACTGGCTCAGTCCGACAGTGGCCGTTATAAACACCGCCCATGGCTTTAATTTGCTTACGTGTGCAGGTACAAAAATAGGCTTTTTGTTGTGTAAGTAAGTCATCGAGAACCGCTTGATAACGGGCATGTTGTTGGCTTTGATAGATGACGTCGCCGTCCCAATACAGGCCGTGGGCTTCTAGGGTAGTGAGTATGTCTTTATCTACACCTTCAATACAGCGCGGCTCGTCTATATCTTCCATGCGTAGCAGCCATTTTCCGTTATGGCTTTTGGCATCTAGGTAGCTGGCAACAGCGGTAACTAACGAACCGAAGTGAAGTTGGCCGGATGGAGAGGGAGCAAAGCGCCCTACATAGTGGTTATGCATAATAAAGGCTTAACAAAAAGCCCCATCTTTTTGGGATGAGGCTTTCTATATCAACGTAATCGAGGTTAGTAACTTAACCTTGAAGTTGTTTTTCTTTGATTTCAGCCATGGTCTTACAGTCGATACATAAATCTGCTGTAGGACGAGCTTCTAAGCGACGAATACCAATTTCGATACCACATTGATCACAGAAGCCGAAATCGTCTTCTTCAATTCGCTTAAGCGTTTTTTCAATTTTCTTTATTAGCTTACGCTCACGGTCACGTGTACGTAACTCAAGGCTGAACTCTTCTTCTTGAGCTGCACGGTCTACAGGATCAGGGAAGTTTGCTGCTTCATCCTTCATGTGCGTTACCGTACGGTCAACTTCTTCACGAAGTTGGTTGCGCCATGCTTTAAGCAATAGACGGAAGTGCTCCATTTGGGGCTCGCCCATGTACTCTTCGTCAGCTTTTGGCTCGTACGGCTGTAAACCTGCCAGCGCTAATAGTCCTAGGGATTTTGTTTCTTTTCCTGTTGGCATCTGCCACATCTCCTACACTACGACATCCATCTTGTCCTGATTGGACCGATATCTATATCAGACTCGACAACTTCAGGCAATCAATCGTGTCTATGTAATTATTATGCTGGTGTATTGCTTTCATAAATTAGCCAGGTGTTTTTCATTTTACCAGCTGACTACCAGCAAACGCATTAGTGCGTTCTCCCACTAAAACAAGGCGCAAATATGAAGCCGAAATGAAAAAAATCAACCTATTTTTTATAAAATCAAAGGGAGTGTTTGATTTAATAGGATTTTTTGTTCGTCTATTATACAGCTTGCCGCTAAAACCGTTACACCAGCGTCAGCGGCAATCTTTACGCTTTCTGCATAAGTTGGATCAATATGTTCAGCCACTTGAACGCTTTCTATAGCAGTGTGTTGTACACAGAATAGTAGACTGGTTTTTATACCATTGTCAGATAAACGAGCAAGTTCTAAACAGTGTTTAGCGCCGCGCTGAGTAACTGCGTCGGGGAAGAACCCTTTGTTTTCATCCGCTAAGGTGACGGATTTAACTTCCATATACTCAGTAACACTCTGATGTTCAACATTTTTTCGGGTTAATGCAAAGTCGAACCGGCTATTGGCGGTTGGCGGTGTTACTTCTGCTTTCCAATCTGTGATGTCTGAAAATTCGCTTAGCACCTTGTTATCTAGCGCTTCCGCCACCAGTTTATTAGCATTGTGCGTATTAATGCCGATGAAGTGACCATCAAATGTTTGGGCTAGCTCCCATGTATACTTGAGTTTTCGATTTGGGTTGGTGGATTCACTTAAAAAGACAGTGTATCCAGGAACAGCACAGCCAGTCATAGCGCCAGTATTTGGGCAATGTGCAGTTACAATAGTGCCGTCGTCTAACTCAACATCGGCAAGAAATCGCTTGTACCTTTTTATAAGGGTGCCGCGTAATAAGGAAGGTGAAAACTTCATGTGTCGCCTTTTTTAGAATGTAGGTGAAAACACGTTAGTGTGATTCGCTAATTGATATGTGTGCTTTTGAACGAGCACGTATAGCGTATGCGCTTAGCGAACAAAGCGTATGTGGTTAGCGAACAACAAGCGCAGTAAACAAGGCGCCAAAGAGTAACAAACATTTGTGCAAGCGCAAAAAGCGCTTTGCAATAATATAACGATGTAATAAGGAATAAAACGCGATGGCAGAATTTACCGTTAGCCTTTCTAGAAACAGTGCTGAAGCAGTGTGGGGCGAGAGTGCTAAGCTTTCTTTCACTGAATCAGGTGCAGTTATTCACCTGCCTGACGACAAGCTTAATGAGCGTTTAATTCAGCAAGCGGCAAGAAAGCTAGATGGCTTAAGCCTGCCAGCAGTTACGCTAAGCGGCGATTGGCACAAAGAGCAGCAGTGGGCTTTTGCACTTAGCTTCACGCGTGCCCGCAAACCAGCGTCAATAAAATGGGCCGAAACGGCTGACAAAGAAGCGCTAGAGCAAGAATATGCGGCGTTACTATTTACCCGTCAGCTGGTAAACGAAACACCTGAAGATCTAAGCCCTGAAACCTTAGCAACCCGAGCAGCACAGTGGCTTAAGTCACTGGGTGGTGACAAGGTAACCTACTCAATGACGGTAGGTGAAGATCTTAAAGAGCAGGGCTGGATTGGCATTTATAATGTGGGCCGCGGTAGTGAACGTCCGCCTGCAATGCTGGTACTTGATTACAACCCAACAGGTAATACGGATGCGCCGGTTGATGCCGTGCTAGTTGGAAAAGGCATCACCTTCGACAGCGGTGGCTACAGCATTAAATCAAGCGAAGGCATGTTAGATATGAAATGTGACATGGGCGGCGCAGCGACGGTAACAGGGGCATTAGGGCTATCTATTTCTCAAGGCAGTGAAAAGCGTATTCAGCTTATTTTGTGCTGTGCAGAAAACCTTATTAGCGGTCACGCTTATAAGTTAGGTGATGTGCTTACCTATAAAAATGGGGTAACCGTTGAAGTGGTTAATACCGATGCTGAAGGACGTTTAGTGTTGGCTGATGGCCTTATGGCGGCAACAGAGACGGGCGCACCGCTAATTATTGATGCAGCAACACTAACCGGTGCTGCAGTGGTTGCTTTGGGTTCTGACTACCATGGCGTATTCTCGTTAGATGATAATGCCCGCGAACAAATGCTTAAAGCAGCAAAGGCAGAAAACGAACGTTTTTGGCCGCTACCACTTGAAGATTTCCACGCAGAGCGCTGTCCATCGGCGTTCGCAGATACAGCAAACAGTCGCCCGATGAAAGGTGGCGGTGGTGGCGGTGCATCAAACGCTGCGGGCTTCTTATCACGCTTTGTTAAGCCAGAAGGCTGGGTACATTTGGATTTAGCCGCTGCTTACCATGGCGGGGCAACATCTGAAATGCCGGTAGGTGCAACAGCGAAAGGTATTCGCTCAATTGCGAGAATGCTGAAAGACTTCAGTGCATAAATAAAATAGCGTTCGACGCCTCCTATGGCTGTCGAACGCTACTCTACTCTATTTTTAAACGTCGCACGTTGTGCCACGTGGATGAGTAGAGGCAAAGCGAATAGCGTTACTTGAAATAACGTCGCTTCGCGCAAAAAATAAAAAGGGCGTGACTTTGTAAAAAATCACGCCCTTTTTCTGTAAATTAGATCCCGCCTAAACGCTCGGCTAGCGTTTTATAGCGTTCAACGTCGCCACTGTCGAAAAGTGGGTTACCGTCGGTGTCTTTATCTTTCGAAACCAAAAGGCTTTCACGCTCAAGGCGCTCTACGCGCACTTCTTGTACGCCAAGAAAAGCAGCCACTTCTTTAACAGTCATCAAACTCATTGCAATATTTCCTATTTTTGGTTGTTCTTATTGAGGATTAACAGGTTCCAACGCCGAACAAAGCGCAGAACATAACGTTAAACAAAATGATGTTACCCACTATTACATCAAAAGCTCTGGAGATAAGACATTATCCAAAAGGTGTAGAAAAAGCCAATTGGGCTGTTTGAATTCTGACCGTGAATAAGGCGAAAACACCGCTTAGAAATGACAAACACTTCTCCCTACGCTTTAGTAAAGCGCACTTTCGTTATTTTTCGAGTATTTTTTGCAGGCTCTAGATAAATGAAAAACAATCATGCCTTAAAAGGTGTTTTTAACTAAGTCAGCTTGGTTTACCATTGCGCGCCTAAAACGACCATCTGTAAGAACTTTGAGTTATACTCAATGGTTTACGCGCAAACGGGCTTAGCCTCACAACCGGAGACAGTAAAAAAATGGATACTTGGTCTGCTGCCATCATGCTCTTTTTGATCATGGATCCCTTAGGTAACCTCCCTGTGTTCATGTCGGTACTCAAATCGATAGAACCAAAGCGTCGTCAAGTCATCCTAATTCGAGAATTATTATTTGCTCTTGGCATCCTGTTTCTCTTTTTGTTCAGTGGCCAATCGGTTCTCAATTTTCTGAACGTGGAACAAGAGACAGTAAGTATCGCTGGGGGAATTATTCTGTTCCTTATTGCGCTTAAAATGATTTTTCCATCATCTGGTAACCCCAGTGGATTAGCTGTAGGTGAAGAACCTTTTCTAGTACCTCTAGCTATTCCTATGATAGCGGGCCCTTCAACGCTGGCTGCGCTTATTCTTCTTGCCAACCAAGCGCCAGACAGAATGGCTGACTGGTCGATTGCGCTTGCGGCTTCATGGTCGATAAGCGCAGTGATCTTACTATTTTCAAATGTGTTCCATAAAATTCTGGGGGAGCGCGGTCTAGTTGCGATGGAGCGATTAATGGGTATGATCCTAGTTATGATTGCTATCCAAATGTTGCTGGATGGCGTTACCCAATATTTCATGCATGCCACTGGAGCCCTTTAAATGGCAAAGCAAAAACTTAATACCTTTGGGCGCGTTCGCGCCTTGGAAGGCTGGAAAGCCGTTGCATTCGGTGCTGCATTACTTGAGCGTATGCTACCCAACTACACGCTTTTCTGTGAATTAACGGAAAGTGGTGATGCAAGCGCATTGCGCAACTGTTTGAATTTGGTGTGGGAAACGTTGAAATCACCCAAGAGCAAATTCAACATTGCGGTACAGCTTGAGAAAGTTGAAGTGGCTACACCTGATACCAGTGAGCATGACAACTATGGCGTTTATCCAGCAATTGATGCAGCTATTGGTCTAGCTGGTTTGCTAAATTTGATGGCAGGCGACGATCCGCAAGGCGCAGTGGTCATCAGCAAGTTATCGCAAGGCAGCGTAGAAGCCTATTTGCTAGAAAGCGAAGAAGCCGATGACGAGACTGTAAAAGGGCATCCGCTGATGGAGTTTGAAGTTGAGGTACAAAACGAATTGCTTGATTATGTAGAGCAAGCCAAATACCCAGCGAAAGCGGCAGACGAAATGAAAGCACTTGCCTTGGAAGCTGGAATCTCCAATATTGGTCTTGAGCTTTAATGACAATGCAACTTGATCTTGCTTAGGTAAAACGAGCAAAAGATCCTTAGCTCTTATGCTCAATAAAAGCCGTGTACTTAGTTAAAGGTCACGGCTTATCGCTCCTCAATTGAGGCACTTCAATCGTTATCAATCAACATATCTCAATTAGCATATAGCGCAGCGCGCTAGTTTGTTTGTCTTTAATAATTTGCCAATGGGCGGGGAGAGCGGGCGTTGTTAGCGCACTTTCGTGCTCTAAATACACCACGCTACCACTATGAACAAGTTTGTTATCTTCTAGCGCAGCCAGCGTAGGTGCTACCAATGATTTCGCAAAAGGCGGATCGACAAAAACAATATCGTAAGGCGCTTGGCTGATGCCTTTTAAAATACCTAGTGCGTCCCCTTGATGAACGGTTGCTGACGCCAGTTCATTTGCTTTTAATAAGGTAAGATTACTTTTAAGCTGGCTTGCTGCCTGTTTATCCAACTCTATAAAATCACAATGTGCTGCATAGCGAGACAGAGCTTCTAAACCTAGCCCACCAGAACCCGCAAATACATCCAAGCAGCGTGCATCGTTTATGTAAGGCATTAACCAATTAAACAAAGTTTCTTTGTTCCTGTCTGTAGTTGGCCTTAACCCTTCTGCATTGAGTACGGGTAACTTTCTACCACGCCATTGGCCACCGATAATGCGTATTTGCCCAGGACTATTTGTGCTTTGGGTTTTCCCTGATTTTTTCCCTTTTTGGGATGAATAAGGTTTTTTTGCAGAAGATGGTGCCCGAGTAGGGCGAGAAACTCGCTTCATAGTGGCTGACAATGGTATCATGCGTTCATACATTAGGCGGCAAGTGTAGCCGAAATTGCTAAGAATTTATAAGGATTTGTCCTAACGATGTCGAAACTTTTTGGCTGGTTCAGTAAGAACAAAAAAGCAGATAAACAAAAAGCCCAAGCGGAAGAAGAAGCTCGCTTAAAGGCAGAGGCTGAAGCAGAGGCGAAAGCCAAAGCGGAAGAAGAGGCCCGCGCAAAGGCGGAGGCTGAAGCGCAGGCGAAGGCGCAAGCGGAAGAAGAAGCGCGCGCTAAGGCAGAAGCTGAAGCACAGGCGAAGGCTAAAGCGGAAGAAGAGGCCCGCGCTGAGGCAGAGGCTGAAGCAAAGGCGAAGGCACAAGCGGAAGAAGAGGCCCGCGCTAAGGCAGAAGCTGAAGCACAGGCGAAGGCGCAAGCGGAAGAAGAGGCTCGCGCAAAGGCAGAAGCTGAAGCAGAGGCGAAGGCTAAAGCCGAAGAAGAAGCGCGTGCAAAGGCAGAAGCTGAAGCACAGGCGAAAGCCCAAGCGGAAGTAGAAGCCCGCGCAAAGGCAGAGGCTGAAGCACAGGCGAAGGCGCAAGCGGAAGAAGAGGCTCGCGCTAAGGCAGAAGCTGAAGCGCAGGCGAAGGCTAAAGCGGAAGAAGAGGCCCGCGCAAAGGCAGAGGCTGAAGCGCAGGCGAAGGCTAAAGCGGAAGAAGAGGCCCGCGCAAAGGCAGAGGCTGAAGCACAGGCGAAAGCCCAAGCGGAAGAAGAAGCGCGTGCAAAGGCAGAGGCTGAAGCACAGGCGAAAGCCCAAGCGGAAGAAGAGGCTCGCGCTAAAGCAGAAGCACAGGCTAAAGCCAAAGCCGAAGAAAAGCCTAAAGAGAAAAAGTCGTTATTTGCACGTTTAAAAGAAAGCCTATCTCGTACAAAAGAAAACCTAGGCAGTGGTATTGTTAGCCTGTTTAAAGGCAAAACCATCGATGACGAGCTGTACGAAGATCTTGAAACACAACTGTTAGTTGCTGACGTGGGCATGGATACTACGCAAAAAATCATCGATCACCTAACCGATAGTGCTTCTCGAAAAGATTTAAAAGATGCCGAAGCCTTGCTGGAGATCATGAAGCAGCAAATGTCTGGCATGTTGTCTCAAGTGAATCAGCCTCTGTCAGAAGTGATGCAGGCCCATGATTCCAGTGAAGGTCCGTTCGTTATCTTAATGGTTGGCGTAAATGGCGTAGGTAAAACCACGACTATTGGTAAGCTGGCTAAGCAGTTCCAGCAAGAAGGTAAGAAAGTGATGCTTGCTGCGGGTGATACCTTTAGAGCGGCGGCGGTTGAACAGCTTCAAGTATGGGGCGAGCGCAACGATATTCCGGTTATCGCACAGCACACTGGCGCTGACAGTGCATCGGTACTTTACGATGCATTAGAAGCAGCGAAGTCGCGCGGCACAGATATCCTTATTGCCGACACGGCAGGGCGCTTGCAAAATAAGAACAACTTGATGGAAGAGCTTAAGAAAGTGGTTCGCGTAATGAAGAAAATTAATCCGAATGCGCCTCACGAAGTTATGCTTACATTGGATGCAGGTACAGGCCAAAACGCCATTAGCCAAGCCAAGTTGTTTAATGAAGCCGTGGGCTTAACAGGCATCACGCTTACCAAGTTAGACGGCACAGCGAAAGGCGGTGTTATATTCTCTATTGCCGATAAGTTCAAAATTCCTATAAGGTATATAGGTGTTGGCGAAAGCATTGATGATTTACGCCAGTTTGACGGACAAGAATTTATTGATGCGTTGTTTAGCGAAATGGACACACCTGAAAGCTAAAACCAGCAAAGCGGTAGGGAAAAATAATGATAAAGTTTGAGCAGGTAAGCAAAACCTATCCGGGCGGACAACGTGCGCTAAGCAAGGTGAATTTTCATATTGCGCCGGGTGAAATGGCCTTTTTAACAGGGCATTCTGGCGCAGGAAAAAGCACGCTACTTAAACTTATCAGCCTAATGGAGCGCCCAACAGTAGGGCGCGTTCTTATTAATGGCCACGACCTTAACGCCATTACCCGTCGAGATATTGCCTATATACGTCGCGATATCGGCATGATCTTCCAAAGTCACCAGCTGCTAATGGACAAGTCGGTTTTTGACAACGTGGCGTTACCGCTAGTCATTGAGGGTTACACCCACAAAGAAATTCGCAAGCGCGTAGAAGCTGCACTTGAAATGGTAGGCTTAAGAGACAAAGCGCGTTGCCTTCCCATTACGTTATCAGGGGGGGAGCAGCAGCGAGTAGGTATTGCTCGAGCTGTCGTAAACAAGCCGCCGTTATTGCTGGCAGACGAGCCAACCGGAAACCTCGACCCCAAGCTTTCCATGGAAATCATTCGCCTGTTTGAAGACTTCAATCAAGCGGGCGTGTCTGTACTTATTGCAACCCATGATTTAGGGCTGATTGCTCGCATGCGTTATCGCACGCTGACCCTCAAAAATGGTCAAATGATCACCGATGGCCTTACTGACGACCTTGATGGCACTAGTTCAGCCAGCAGTGAAGGAGCCTGGTCATGAGTATTTTATTTAAAGGGCGTGCAAAAGGGGCGTCTTCTGCCAAAGTGGGCTTTATCCAATCTATTGTGATGTTCTTTGTCAGCCATGTGCGCCAAGCGCTGGCGAGTCTTGGAGAGCTGTGGCGTCAGCCGCTGGCATCTTTAATGACTATTGGGGTACTAGGCCTGAGTATTACGCTACCAAGTACGCTTTATATCATGGTGAAAAATACTGAGAAAATTACAGCAGGCTGGGATCAGGCGTCAGAAATATCTCTGTTTTTAAAGCCAGATATCAACGAGGCAAGTTCGCAACAGCTGGTGGCACGATTAAATAGCTGGTCTGAAATAGACAGCGTTGTTTATATTCCAGCGGATGATGCGCTTAAAGAATTTCAGCACTTGTCAGGATTGGGCGATGCCATCGCCTATCTAGAGAAAAACCCACTGCCTGATGTAGTGCTAGTAACGCCAAACGAAAAACACGCGTCGCCGACCGCAGCCAAAGCACTGCTAGATAAACTGCGACAGCAGCGCGAAGTTGATATAGGTAAACTTGATATCGAATGGTTAGAGCGTTTATATGCCATTATCGATATTGCCAGAGACTTGGTTACGCTAATAGGATTACTACTTTTCATCGCCGTTGTACTAATTATTGGTAACACCATTCGTCTGAATATTTTGAACAAGTATGACGAAATCGTAGTGATGAAGCTGGTTGGCGCAACCGATGCGTTTATCCATCGCCCGTTTTTATATACAGGCTTCTGGTATGGCCTATTGGGCGGACTAATGGCGTGGTTTGCCGTTATTATCATACTATGGTGGATGGATAGCAGCATCACTACGTTTGCCGCTATGTATCAGAAGGATTTCAACATTACCGGATTAACCGGTTCTGCATTGCTGACTATGCTGGGACTATCGGTGCTGCTCGGTTTACTGGGCTCACTTATCTCTGTGCAGCGTCATGTAAGGGAAATAGAGCCCAAGTAGTCGTAGACGTGAGTATACTTACACGCCTACAGTGCGAAATATATAAGTCACTGTATGACGTTATTGGCGGTAAGTAGGCGTGTTCTTAGTTTTGTACTTAAGCTATCGCACGGGGATAGTGTGAGGAGATAGCGCTGCGCACTCCATTGCCCCAAATGATGGCTTGGTTATACAGCATATGCAGCTGCTTCTGGTCAATATTAAGCACTTTAGCTTGTTTTATGACATTCATCCAAAGGGCGCTTTCAAAGGCGCGAACCAAAGTCATATAGCTGTTCATTTCTAAGTTCTTGCCAAGTAGTGCATCGTTAACCTCATCGGAAAGCGGCAGCTGCTTTACAATGTCTGTCATAGACTGATCAAGTAACCCTTCAAGAAGCGAAAATAAACCAACCAAAAAGGAGATGGGCGGATTATTTCTAAGACCTCTACGCTCAGCAAGTAAGTCGAAAAACTTAGCGCGAACTAAAGACATATGAATGATTTCAAGGGGCTTTTCATCGCCTAAGTTCGTTAAACTTAATAAAGCGATGAATTTCTTAATCTCTACTTCACCCATGTAATTAAGCGCGTGCTTTAGTGATGTAATTTTGTAACGCTTATTAATAGTCGGGTTATTGATAAACTTCAGCAATAAGAAGCTTAAGGTGGCGTCTCGCTCTATAATTTGGCTGATACGGTCTATGTCAAAGTCGCTGCTAGAGCTTTCGCCCATCAAATCAACAATGTTCATTTTAGACGCAGGAAGCTGTCGTAGAATACGTGCTTCCGGTTGCGAGAAAAAATAACCCTGGAAGAAGTCGAAACCCAAATCTACGCACGTTGAAAAATTATCTTGCGTATCAACCTGTTCCGCCACTAATTGCACGTTCGCATCGTGATAGCGCGGAATGTGCTTTTCAATGGTTTCAAAGCGGGTTTTTGTCACATCGACTTTCACAATATCGATAAGAGGAAATATGTCGTGTTTTGAACCCACCATCATGGGATCATCGATAGCTAGCTTAAAGCCAAGTTGCTTTATGTGCTGGCATGCTTCGAATAGTCCGCTGGTGTTGTCGGATGGATCAGCCAGTTCAACCACTACCGACTCAGGGTTAAGCGATGTAGGAAAGCGCGAAATAATTGTATCTGACGAGAACGTGATAAAAGACGTTTTTTCGCCGCTGATATCATCAAGCCCAAGTGGATGGAAGTGCTCAGAAATATACTTAGCTTTCTCTTCGTTATGTTCCGGATAAGCACCAGACTTGCCATCTCTGAACAGAAGCTCATAGGCGAAAACACTTTTGCTTTTATCTAAAATAGGCTGGCGAGCTATAAACGCGAACATAATCTATTCCTGATACAACACGGTTAAGGTTATTTTTATTGTTATATTTAGAGGCTTAGCTAGCGCTACGTCACACGCTAAGGTTAGGTGTTCTTTAATGTGTAATCCAAAAGAACTGACCCTAGTCTATGATATGTAAGCGCAATCTAACAACTATTCAACGATTAATTTCACATCAACTGGCGTAATCGTAGGCTTAGTTGTCGTTCAAAGCGGCCTTATGAATGTGTTTAGCCCACTTTATCGCTTCGTTGTAATAACTATGCAGAAGACTCTGTTTAACACCATACTTTGTTGCGAATTGCTGAATGCCCGTCCATTTAGCTCTTTCAAAGAATTGTGACAGCGTCAGGCAGTTGCGAAGCACACCAGGGCTTCCGCACAGGGCATCTTTAACGTCGTCACTAATTGGAACCTTGCTGACCAAATCGTCAATTCGCTGTTCCATCATGGCATCAAGCAAAGAAAGCAGGCCAATAAGAAAACCTTTTAACGGGTCATCGGCACCTTTAAGCTGGGTGTAGACCAGTTCACAGAACTTTGCGCGAACAAGCGCCATTTGCATTAGCTCAGTAGGCTGACCATCGCTTAGGTTTGCAAGAGCCAGCAATGATATGAACTTCTTCACTTCTACTTCGCCCATAAAGGTTAACGCGTGTTTAAGTGACGTTATTTTATGTCGCTTGTTGACCAGAGGATTGTTGATAAACCGCAGCAGCAAGTAAGTAAGCGAGGGATCTCGTTCAATGATTTTGTTTACTTCATCGAAATTCAGCTTTGCCTGGCTACTTAGCGTAAGTAACTCCATCATGGTTAGGCTGCTGGGCCCTAACTTTCTGTGCCTTACAATTTCGGGTTTAGCTAGAAAGTATCCTTGGAAATAGTCGAAACCCATATCTTTGAATTTATTGAATTCTTCATAGGTCTCAATTTTTTCTGCAACCAACTGTATTTTGTTCGATTTGAAGCGTTCGACAAGGGCGGGAATTTTTTCGTGGGGGATCTCTGTAATGTCAATTTTGACTATGCTGGTAAATGGAATGAATGCTTCCCACTTGCCTTTCATGTCATAGTCGTCAAGAGCAATAGGATAGCCAAGACCTCGAATATGTTTGCAAGCGGCTACCAGCGCATCATCAACGTCAACGGTTTCTACAATCTCAATGACCACTTTGCTTGCATCCAGAGAGGTCGGAAAACGAAACATAAGTGTGTCGCGGTGAAAGTTGATGAAGGCTTTCTTATCTCCGGTTATCTCCTCAATACCTAAGCTTAAATGGGTAGAGGTAAGAATTTTCGAGGTAGCCTCGTCAGGAGGTATATCGGGAAAGCAGTTATCTTCTCCAACACGAAAAAGTAGTTCGTAGGCGTAAACTTCTCTGTTTACATTAAATATGGGCTGTCTAGCGACGTAAGCAAACATCAAGATCCTCTTTGCTTCACTTGCCTTACTCCTTTCCTTAAGTATTTCCCTTCCAGTCTTTTATAATTGTTGTCTGGAAAATGCTGTACAGCGGTTGTAGTGCAAAATCGATTAATTCAATCTATTATTTTCAGTTTCCAGCCAGAAAAGCAAGGTATAAGATGACATATACAAGGTTTATATACTGTATTGACGCGCAGGCACCTTGCTGACTTATCTTAGAGATAGTGGAAATCTTATGTTTCGGATAACTAGCGTGTAATAAATAAGCGTTGGATTTCATACCAGTGAGATTAGGCTTCACTTTGGTATGTGTAATTAAAGTATAATGATGTAGTGGTTAAATGACCGACCCAAAGGCACGATGGCAGAAAGTGCAGCGTGTCATTCGATGTGAAGTCGATAGTCTAGGCTTAGTGTTTGCGGTGAATGCATTCGTAAATGGACCGCAAGCTTTAAAGTTGAACTTTTTTTCTTAATTTAGGTCTTGATATTGTAGAAATAGTCACTATACCTACATATCGGTTAGACTTCATATCTTAATTAGGTCTCGCGCAGCTTCGGTTACTTTGCTAATATGAAGCGGCAATAAATGAGGTGAACAATGAGCAACAATTTGCAATCTATGGCCCTGTCAGTGCCACACAGCGGTAGCATTGAAGGCTACATCCAAGCTGTAAGCAGCATTGATATGCTTAGCGCTGAGGAAGAGCGCGAGTTGGCAGTGCGCCTTCGCGAAGACGAAGACTTACAAGCCGCTCGTAAGCTAGTAATGTCACATCTTCGTTTTGTAGTGCACATTGCAAAATCTTACTCAGGTTATGGCTTACCACAAGCCGACTTAATTCAAGAAGGTAACATCGGTCTGATGAAAGCCGTTAAGCGTTTCGACCCAACGGTGGGCGTACGTTTGGTTTCTTTCGCGGTACATTGGATCAAAGCAGAAATTCATGAGTTTGTACTTAAAAACTGGCGAATAGTGAAAGTTGCGACAACCAAAGCGCAGCGCAAACTATTCTTTAACCTTCGTAAGGCGAAGAAGCGTCTTGGTTGGTTTACTCATGACGAAGTGCAAACAGTAGCGAACGAATTAGGCGTGAGTACAAAAGAAGTGCTTCAAATGGAAGCGCGTATGAGCTCTCAAGACCAAGCGTTCGATTTAACTGCGGACGAAGATGAAACAGGCAATTTTGCGCCAGTTCAGTATTTAGAAGACAAATCTTCAGATGTTGAAACTGACGTAATCAACAACGACTGGGATACAGCGGCGAGCAAGCGCTTGTACTCAGCGATTAAAACGCTAGACGAGCGTAGCCAAGATATCATCGAAACTCGTTGGTTAGCAGACAACAAGATTACTCTGCAAGACTTAGCTGATAAATATCAGGTTTCTGCAGAGCGTGTTCGTCAAATTGAAAAGAACGCGATGAAAAAGCTTCAAGCAGCTATGGTCGCGTAGTACACGCAGTGCATAGCTTACAAATAGCTTAACGACGAAAAAAGCGCCTTAACGGCGCTTTTTTTATGAGTGGATTTTTGTTCTTAATGACGGCTCGTACGAATTAGTGATGATCGCTAATCCGTAACGCTACTCTTCTTCATTTTTAGAGGGAGGAAGTACGTAGAATACCCCTTCAAATTCCGCCACAGGGGTGTCGCCATCTAAAATTGCCACACTCAGCTCAAACCTTGCCTTGTTGTCGTTCTCTAGCGGCTTGAATTTTCCAGACAAGGTTTCAATATTACAGATTGCCCTTGGTTTCATCGTGATGGGTTTGTGGTAATGGATATCACCATCGCCCAATACAATGTCACCGTCTAATCCACGCTCTTTAAGCTGCAAGTAAATCATGCCCCAGCCAGTTAGTGTAGCTAGAGAAAAAATACTGCCAGCAAACATAGTGCCGTGAATATTGATGTTTTTGTTTAATGATGCACGGGTTTCAAGCGTGCGGCCTGTGTACTGGTAAAGCTTAATTCCCATGTGCTCGGTAATGGGAATGGTCTCAGACCATGTCTCTTGCAGTGATTTACACCACTTAGGGTGAAGTACTAATGTGTTGTTTTCAGTGAACTTCTTGACCATTTGTTGACGTTTAAGCATGCCTAGCTCGTTAGGCGCTTCACGCTCAACTTCAAAGCCACATGCGCTAAAAAAGTCGATAGATATTTCGCGGCTGTTCGTTACAGCGCGCTCGGCGCCCAAGTCTTTCGCAACGTTTTCTAGTGCGGCCATGATCATTTGGCCTAAGCCCTTGCGTTGATGGCCTGGGTGAACCGCAATGTGACGAATTTGTGCCTCTTCGGCTGTGTTCAAATGAACACGGCCGCAAGCTACAATTTCGCCATTTCGGTTAGTAATAATACGGTGCTCTGCGACTTGCTCATATTCGTCTTTTTCAGAGCCTGGAGGGAAATTCCATGGCTGGCGTAAGTGTTCCCACCGAAAATGAAAATAGGCTTCAAACTCGGCATCGCTTTTTGGTGTGACTACCTTGTACACAATAAACCGGCCTTCTTAAATGAATGAACGAGTATTTAAACGTAAGAATACATGCGGTACAAGCTTAATTATGTAAGCAAGTTTGGGATGCTGACGAAGCGTACGATTTTACCCGCTAAACGCTAAATTGAAAGGTGACGGGGCCGTCATTAATTAGGCCTACTTGCATATCAGCGCCGAACTCGCCGGTGGCCACCACCATACCTTTATTTTTTAGAGACTGAACGAACTTTTCATAAATGGCTTGGCCGTGTTCTGGCGATGCACCGCGTGAAAAACCAGGACGATTACCTTTCTGCGTATCGGCTACGAGTGTGAACTGAGAGACCACCAGTATTTCGCCTCCCACTTGCTCAACATTTAGGTTCATTTTTCCGTCTTCGTCACTGAACATGCGATATCGACAGAGCTTATTTGCTAACTTCTCTATCTCCGCGTCACCGTCGTCTTTCTCAACACCCAAGAGCACCAGCATGCCTTTACCAATTTCGCCGATAACATTACCGGCAACGGTGACATTGGCTTCCGATACGCGTTGAATTAGTCCTATCACTTCGACGACTCCTGAATAAAGCGAGACATGTCGCGGGTAGCACGGCAGAGCGCGTAACCTATACTAGGCTCGGAAGTACTGTGCCCCGCGTCGGGGATAATTTGTAGCTGACTTTGAGGCCACGCTTTGTGAAGTGCCTCTGCCGCTTCTGTTTTGCAGATCATGTCGTAACGACCATGTACGATTGTTCCAGGAATATGACTTATTTTGCTAATGTTTTCAAGAATATAGTTTTCATCTAGGAAACATTGATTAGATAGGAAATGGCATTCCAATGTGGCTAAACAGGTGACCAGCTGCATAGGGTAATTAGTTGTCGAATCACCCACACCAGGTGGTAGAGTTATACGAGAAAGTCTCTCTTCCCATTGGTACCATCTTTTAAGCGCTGAATGTCTTAGTACATCATTGCTAGAACGCACCATTGCGCTATAGAAATCACAGACTGAATTAGAGGTCACAGGCTTAGGCACATCTTTTGTAAATTTCCGGTAATACTCGGGAAATAACTGAGCTGCACAGCCATTTGGCGATAAAAACCAATCCCTGTCTTCCTGTCGAGCTAAAAATACGCCACGTAGAATGAGTCCTGTCACTCGCGGCGTGTACTTTAACGCGTAGAGCAGGGCGAGTGTCGAACCCCACGAACCGCCAAACAAGAGAAATTTTGGAATTGAAAGGTGTGTACGCAATGCTTCGATATCTTCAACATTCGACCACGTGTCGTTATTTAGCGTGTCAGCTATAGGCGTAGAGCGGCCGCAACCACGTTGCTCATAGCCGATAATGCGATACTTATTGCTGTCAAAAAAGCATTTGTAATTAGGGGGTAAGCCTGCACCTGGACCTCCGTGAATAAAGAGTACGGGGATGCCGTTTGGATTACCACTTTGCTCGAAGTAAAGCGAATGCCCACTTCCCACTTCGATAAATCCATTTTCATAGTAGGTAACATCGGGGTAAAGTCGTTTCATTTTGTTTCTGCGCGTTGTGTGAGTGCCTGTTTTAGTTTAGTTTATTGTTATACAAACGGTTGCGTGCTGACTGCTTCAACGCTGTTTATGCTTGTAAAATAAGCGATAAATCTTAAGTGTATACTATAGAACAAGTGTCATTACGTGCTAGCTAATCATATTATAGTCATAAATGCGAGGATGTTTATATGGCAGGTCAAGGATCGGGCGGTAATGTAATCGCCGCAATTTGTAACTTCTTTATTCCTGGTTTAGGTCATTTGGTTCAAGGCAGAATACTGGGCGCGCTGTTCTATTTCATTACCGTAGGCGTGTGCTATGCCCTGGCTGCGACCGTCGTTCTTGCTATCGTATTCTGGCCATTAGGTGCCATTTTGCATCTAATCAGTATTATAAGCGCAGCGCGCTTTAGAGGTGGAGTAACCGCATGAAGCTACTTGCATCAGCATTTGTTGCTATGCTTGCCCTTAGTGGGTGTCAGTCTGCATATTACGCAGCATGGGAAAAGGTGGGCGTTGAAAAGCGCGACATCTTAGTCGACCGCGTTGAAAACGCTAAAGAGTCACAAGAAGACGCACAAGAGCAGTTTAATTCGGCGCTGGAGGCATTTAGCGCGGCCGTTGCATTTGATGGCGGAGAGCTAGAAGACGTTTACAACCGCTTAAATGGTCAGTACGAAGACAGCGTTGCTGCTTCAGAAGAAGTGAGTTCACGTATTGATAAGGTGGAAAGTGTAGCTGAGGCTTTATTCGATGAATGGTCTGAAGAGCTAGAGAAGTATGAGAACGCATCGCTGAAGCGAGATAGCGCAGCGAAGCTTCGCGAAACTAAGCGTCGTTACGCTTCACTAATGACGGCTATGCGCAAAGCGGAAAGTAAAATGCCGCCGGTATTAAGCGCGCTTCAAGATAATGTGCTGTACTTGAAGCACAACTTAAATGCCAGCGCGATAGGCGCACTGCAGGGCGAACTCTCTACTATCGAGAACAACGTCGCTCAGCTTATCAGACAAATGAATTCTGCTATTGCAGAGTCTGATGCGTTTATTTCTTCAATGAAAAACTAGCTTTTAAGCAGTAATAGATAGAGAGGGAGCGAGAAGCTCCCTTTTTTATTAAAAACTGAAGGGCTGGTTATTCTTGAGGTACCTTGCGGGGTTCGTTTTCTGCTTTTCGGTTTTCAAACGCTTCACCCAGGCTGCAGGTAAATTCAGCACCAAACAGCACAATTATCCACGACAAATACACCCATAAAAACAGAATGGGTACCACCGCAAGCGCGCCGTAAATAAGTTCGTACGAAGGAAAGTTCGTAACATATAGCGCAAAGCCTGACTTGGTAATTTCAAAAGCGATAGTAGCCACGATAGCGCCCACCAGTGCGTGACGAGCAAAGACCCTTCTATTAGGAACCACCATGTATAAAATGGTGAAAGCAAGCATGGCTGCGCCGCTTGGTACAAGGCTGAGTAAGAAAGTACCAAGACCTGGTGTGTATTCTTCGGTGAATGCCGCTAATCCCGTCAAATAAGAACTGACCACCACACTGGAGCCGATTAACATAGGACCAAGAGTGATCACCATCCAGTAAATAGCAAAGGTATACACAATCGGTCTGTCACTTTGCGTACGCCAAATTCTATTCAGGGTTTTATCTACGTTTGATATAAGCATTAACGCAACGACCAGCAGCGACAAAATACCAATAGCACTCATTTGTGAGGCATTGCCTACAAAATCGGTCATGTATTTATGCACCACATCACTGGCGGTTGGTACAAAGTTGCTAAAAACAAAATGTTCGAGTTTGCTTCTCACAGATGCGAAGGCAGGAAAAGCCGACATAATGGTAAAGGTCACCATGATAAATGGTACTAAAGATAACAACGTTACATAGGCTAAGTGCCCAGCAGAGATAGTAATATTGTCTTCTCTACAGCGCTTTATGAAAATGCTAAAGAGATCTCTAACCTGAGGAGTAACATTGTTATATAAGGCTTTAACCTTGTCTAAATCCACTCAATTTCTCCTGACGATACCGTGTAAATGGTAAACAGCGCGGTCTTATCTATGCGGACCGTTATAAAGCATCGATAGTTCATTACATGTTATATCAGATGGTAACTGCGGGCGGCCTTGGTGGCAAAGTTTAATGCAGGCTTTATACAATAAAGGCGCATTGACTGCGCCTTTTGTGGAGTACTTCGTTAAAAAAGTAAGCACGGTCCTCATTGTCGTATGTATTAAGCGCCTGAACGCACGCCGAGCATGTGGCAGATGGCGTAGCTTAATTCACTGCGGTTCAACGTATAGAAATGGAAGTGTTTTACCCCTTCTTTAGCCAATACCTTTACCTGATCCATGGCGATGTTAGCACCTATTAGGTTACGTGTGGCTTGGTCGTCGGCATCAAGGCCGTCGAACATTTTGTGTAACCATCCCGGCACATGAACATTTGTGAACCCCGCAAATTTCACCAGTGTTTGGTAGTTGGTTACCGGCAAAATACCCGGAACGATATCTAAGTCGACACCCGCTGCGGCTGCACGGTCTCTAAATCGAAGGTACACACTCGTATCGAAAAAGAACTGGGTTATCGCTTCTGTGGCACCTGCTTCTGCTTTGCGCTTGAGGTTTAGTAAATCAAACTGCGCATTTGGTGCTTCAGGGTGCTTCTCTGGATAGGCAGCAACAGAAATATCAAAATCGGCAACGTCTTTTAGCAAGGCAACAAGATCAGAGGCATACATCTCTGTCTTTTCTACTCCTGGCGGTAAATCGCCACGAAGCGCAACAATACGGCGAATACCTGAGTCCCAGTAGTCTTTTGCAATTTGCTTAAGCTCATCACGGCTAGCATCAACACAGGTCAAGTGAGGAACCGCCGCGACACCGGTTTGCTGCTGAATGCGTTTTACAACGTCGTGGGTTCTGTCACGCTCACCGCTATTCGCGCCGTAGGTTACCGACATGTAGCTTGGCTTTAGTGGCGCGAGACGTTCAACTGACTTCCACAGGGTCTGTTCCATGGCTTCCGTTTTAGGCGGAAAGAATTCAAAAGATACATCAATATCACGCAGTTCCGACAGGGACTGGTTTAATGCATCGATACCTTGTGCGTAAGAAACCATGGCTTTTTCTCTCAAAAATGTATTCTTATAGACGTTTAGACGTCTAAATTAAAGAATATATGTCTAGACGTCAAGAGGTTTACACTGCTCAATTGACCTTTTCGTGAACTTGTTTAGAATTTCTCTTCATAACATAAAAAAGAGTAGACCGAGTTAGTACAATGGCAGAATGGAACGGTAAATATATTCACCCCTACGCAGAGCATGGCAAGAAGAGCGAACAGGTAAAGAAAGTCACTGTCTCTATACCTATTAATGTGCTTAAGGCGCTTACTGATGAGCGTACTCGCCGCCAAATCAATAATCTGCGTCACGCCACTAATTCAGAACTGTTGTGCGAAGCATTTTTGCATGCGTTTACCGGTCAACCATTGCCTAACGATGATGACCTGCGCAAAGACAATCCCAATCGCGTACCGGCTGAAGCAAGACGCATTATGGAAGAAATGGGCATTGATCCAAGCTTCGAAAACGATGTGTCGGAAGACGACTGATATTTGGTATTAAAGAGAAACGGCGCTTTGTTGTAAGTTATTGCTAATTGATAACCTATAACACGGCGCCGTTTTTTATGTATTTGTATTCTCGAAGCGCACTTTTTAGCAAATAAAGGTTGAGCACTAGCCCCTCCATTTTTTTGCCTTATGCGCCAGAATTTTATTCTTCTGGGCTTTCAGGCACGCGTGCAACGCCAGATTCAATCGCAGCCTTAGATACGGCGGTAGCAATACGCTCGCATAAACGCGGGTCCATAGGTTTAGGAATAATGTACTCCTTACCAAATGTCAGACTAGTACTCTTACTGGCAGCTAGTACTTCTTCTGGTACAGGCTCCTTCGTGATAGCACGAAGGGCTTCTACTGCCGCTACTTTCATTTCATCGTTAATGGCCGTTGCACGAACGTCTAGTGCTCCACGGAAAATAAACGGGAAACACAGTACGTTGTTAACCTGGTTAGGGTAGTCCGAGCGTCCGGTAGCCATAATAAGATCTTTACGTACTTCGTGAGCAAGTTCAGGCTTTATCTCAGGGTCTGGGTTAGAACATGCAAATACAATTGGGTTTTCAGCCATCAAGGCCAGTGTTTCTGGTGGTAAAACATCCGGTCCTGACACACCAACAAAAATGTCCGCGCCTTCCATTACATCTTCAAGCGTACGCTTGTCAGTATTGTTAGCAAATAGCTTTTTGTGCTCAGTTAAGTCTTCGCGACGAGTATGGATAACGCCTTTTCTGTCTAGCATATAAATACGCTCACGCTGGGCGCCACACTTAATAAGCAGTTCCATACAAGCGACCGCTGCTGCACCGGCACCCATACACACAATTTTAGCGCTCTCTATGCTTTTACCCTGAATTTCCAGAGCATTAAGCATGCCCGCTGCAGTTACAATAGCGGTACCGTGCTGATCATCATGAAATACCGGAATTTTACAGCGCTTAATTAGCTCTTGTTCAATCTCAAAGCATTCAGGCGCTTTAATGTCTTCTAAGTTAATGCCGCCAAATGTGTCAGCGATATTCGCTACTGTATTAATGAACTCTTCGGTTGTACGATGCTTCACTTCAATGTCAATGGCATCCAGGCCCGCAAAGCGTTTAAACAGAAGGGCTTTACCTTCCATAACAGGTTTCGATGCCAGTGGGCCTAGGTTACCCAACCCTAAAATTGCGGTTCCGTTACTGATAACGGCAACCAGGTTTCCTTTACCCGTGTACTTATAGGCGTTATCTGCATCTTCGGCAATTTCTCTGACCGGCTCGGCAACGCCTGGGCTATAGGCAAGAGCAAGGTCATCGACGCTGTCGGCTGGTTTAGATAACTCTACGCGGATTTTTCCAGGTGTGGGTTTGGCGTGATAGTCGAGTGCGCGTTGTCTAAAATCTGACATGTAAAAAGGTATCCTTAGATGTAGGGTTCATCGGTGTTTTCGTTCACGCTCTGTAGCTATTTTATTGTCGTTATAGTTATAGGTAGATAAACGTAAGCGCGTTACAACCAAGTAATGACAAAGTGATTATAAATAGTTGTTAGCACTAGGGCTTGTTGATCTTTGTTTTACAGCAATCATCAATAGGCCCCAAGGTGGCATGTGGAAAAGCAGACTAGGCGTTAACCTTTACTGATTTTGTTCACATACCTTAATGGATACAAGCCTCTGGTTTATGTACCCAAAAGCGCCACAAGTCTTGAAAGTCATGCATTATTCACAGAATTAATGCTCACTATCAAAGTGCCGATCGCAACTCTAACACAGCCAATCACTGTGTACATATCTGATCAGAATTCTCATATACCAATGTAGGTTAGGCATACTAATTAGACCAGTAAAATGGGGCTATAATTGCCATTCATGCTATTTATTTTGACTTGTTATAACATTCTGTAGGTCTATTGTGTGGAGGGGGGAAAATAAAGCTATCAAAGGGATCTACGTTCTCATAAATGCATTGGACAGAAACCCAAATCAGGAAAATAGAACGCAGGGAGACACCTCGTTAATTCTCCATCCAATATTTCTGATAAAATCCTGTGAAAGCCCACTCAAAATTCGCGCTGAAGGCGAGGATATGACAGAAAGAAAACTAATAACCGTGCTAACCGATGTGTGTGAAAGCGTAAAATCTACCAATAATGGATTTGTTTGGCTAACTCACGTAGGACATTGGAGAGCGCCGCAAGTGATTGCCGTGTTTAATACTGAGCAGGAGAAGCAGCGGGCGTTAACTAATGGTTGGGATATAGACTTCATAAACCAAGTGAATATTGCTTTGGCGTCAATTAAGTCAGCACCCGTTGGTATTTATTTTGATAGCGAAGAAGAGTGTAAGAAAGTGAGTGGCGGCAATTGGGATAGGCATTTATCTAATGTTAAAAACCTTCACTGAGTTCAGGTTACGCTGGATGTTGTAAATTAAGCTAAAAACGTTTTCAGAAAGGCGAGTTGCAGGGCTTGTTACACTGGCTAGGTACAGGCCTGACGTAGGATAACGGCGGTAAAGCGCTGTTTGGCACACCTTGTTTGTGTGAAGCGTGAATTTTAAGCAATAAAAAAGCGCCATAAAGGCGCTTTTTTTGAACTCGATATCAGGCTTACTTTTTGCCCAATGCACCGAAACGCTTCTTGAAGCGATCAACACGACCACCAGTGTCAACGTTACGTTGCTTACCAGTGTAGAATGGGTGACATGAAGAACATACGTCTAGGTTGATGTCTTTACCAAGCGTAGAGCGAATGTTCATTACGTTACCACATGAGCAAGTTGCTGTGATTGCTTCGTATTTTGGGTGGATATCTTGTTTCATTGGGTTACCTCACATAATAAGGCCGTATCGCTATACAACCCGAAGTCGCACACCATACGTTACTTAATTCAAATGATAAGTCGTTCAAAGAGCAGCCTATCGCAAAAGAGCGGCGCATAATAAAGGATGGCAGGGCCTTGATCAAGCGGTTTTTGGCCAAATGCTAAACAAGAGAGCTAGACAAGGCAGCCGTATAAAAAGGCCAAACAAAGAACATTCCTTTTATGCTTACCTGTAAAGTATGTTTAAATATTTGTCTTTCAAGGCTGGGCCAGATGCTCTAGTGGCAAAAACATGCTCTAGTAGCAAAATCATGCGCTAATAGCAAAATGTGTAGCTAGCTGTTAGCAGCGCAAACTGCTGTAACGTATAGGTCTGCAAGAAGCCTCAGTATAATTAGTTTCAACATAAGAAGCTTAGTAAGCGCATTACGCGCTGTAACAATCGTCAAATAAGGTAGAACCTTCGCAATGGCCTTTATCCAAGTTGCCGTGCCAGTGCCACTGCGCCAACTTTTCACATATACCCACGATAACGCACTAAGTGCGGGTGTAAGAGTGGTTGTGCCTTTCGGTCCGCGCAAACTTGTGGGCGTAGTTGTTGAAACCCTACACAAAACTGAAAGCGACATTGAAAACTCCAATAAGCTAAAAGCTATTGAGTCGGTACTGGACGATAGCCCTATTATAGATGGGGTGTTATTGAAAATGGCCCAATGGCTGTGGCAGTACTATCATCATGCGCCGGGTGAAGTGCTACACGCCATGCTGCCTGTTTTATTGCGCAAAGGCGAGTCGGCGGCCCCCACACCACAAGACATGCTAATGCTTACTGAAGAAGGTAAGCAAACGACTGCAGACACGTTATCGCGGGCGCCTAAACAACAAGCCTGTTTTACTGCAATGGCTGGTGGTGCCTTATTAGCATCCCAAGCGCGCAAGCAGTATGGCGCACCTGCGGTCAAAGCGCTCGTCGAAAAGTCATTGATAAGCATTGAAGAAGTCGCGCCTGAATTTAAGTCAGGCAGTTGGCTTGCCTCGTTATCGGTGTCTGAAAAGCCAATTCCAGATACTGAGCAATCGGTTGCCATTGCCGCACTTAATCGTCAGCAGGGCAATTTCGCTGTAAGTTTGCTTGAAGGGATTACCGGTAGCGGTAAAACGGAAGTGTATCTTCAAGCTATCGAACCCTTGCTGCGTGAAGGGAAGCAAGTGCTTATACTTGTGCCAGAAATTGGGCTGACGCCGCAAACGGTGTCACGCTTTGAAAAGCGCTTTGGTATTGCAGTGGGCGTTTTACACTCTCAGCTTTCTGATAAAGAACGGTTACATGTATGGCAGCGAGCAAAAGCAGGTGAACTCGGGATAATCATCGGTACTCGCTCGGCTATTTTCACCCCGCTGCACAACCCCGGCATGCTGATTGTGGATGAAGAGCACGACGAGTCTTTTAAACAACAAGATGGACTTCGCTACCACGCCCGTGACTTGGCAGCTATGCGGGCTAAGCAGCACAATATTCCTCTTTTATTAGGCAGCGCCACGCCCGCACTCGAAACACTTAATAATGCGCTAAGCGGTCGCTATGCCCATTTGCAGTTAACTAAGCGAGCGGGAGGGGCGAAAAGCACGCATCAGCATGTGTTGGACGCGCGTGACCAACCCATTCACTACGGTATTTCGCAAGGCTTGCTAACGATAATGCGCCAGCATATCAACGCGGGAAATCAGGTATTGGTGTTTGTGAATCGCAGAGGCTATGCGCCAGCGCTGCTTTGCCATCACTGCGGCGAAACCGTCATGTGTAAGCGTTGTGACCGCCCGTATACGGTGCATAAAGCGCAGAACCGTTTGCAGTGTCATCACTGCGGCGGCATGCGCTCAATGCCATCAAACTGCGAAGCGTGCCATCACAATGAATTAGTTACGGCGGGTACGGGCACCGAGCAAGTCGAGCAAGGGCTTGCAAGCTTATTTCCCGGTGTTAAGCAGGTACGAATAGACAGCGATACCGTGCGGGGCAAAGACAAACTGCATCAGACGCTAGAAGCAATAAACCGCCAAGAGTACCAGCTGCTGGTAGGTACCCAAATACTATCAAAAGGTCACCATTTTCCGCATGTAACCTTAGTGGCGGTGCTAGATTGTGATGGTGCACTTTTTAGTGCCGATTTTAGAGCACCAGAAAAGCTCGCTCAGCTTGTAACTCAGCTTGCTGGAAGAGCAGGGCGCGCCAGTAAACCTGGTGAGATGTGGCTGCAAACTCACAACCCCCATCACCCTTTGCTACAAGACTTAGTGCACAATGGCTATGGGCATTTCGCCAGACACGCTTTAATGGAGCGAAAAGCGGCAGGGCTTCCCCCATTTATTAGCCAGTTTGTCATTCGCGCAGAAGCGACCGATAGCAGTTTGGCCTACCGCTTTTTACAAGACAGTAAGCAAGTATTTCTCCAGCAGCATGCCATTGAGCTAAATGGCCCGTTTCCTTGTTTGATTGAAAAGCGGCAAGGCAGGTTTCGGTTTATGCTGGTATGCAGCCATGAAAAGCGTGCGCCGCTTCACAATGCGCTGCGTTTGGCGCTGCCATTTTTACAGGCGTTGCCACAGGCAATGAAGGTAAGGTGGTCGATAGATATTGATCCTACCGATTTCAGTTAGCTTGTTGGGTAGCAATACGTTAAAATTTCTGCAGGATTGAAGTGCAGGAAAGCTGCTGCTTCATAAAGATTTGGTATATGACGTTTTCTTACGCATACAAACAACGATAACAAGTAGGAATATTGCCGACTATGGCTCAACGCGATTATGTCTCTCGTGGACGCTCTCCTCAAAAAAAGAAGCCGGCTGGTAAAGGTAGAAAACCAGCCAGAAGCGCGCAATCAAATGCGCAATCTAATGCCCCGGTTTCTGGAAAACTTCCTATTGTGCGCCTTGTTGGCGTATTCGCATTGGTGATTGGCTTTGGTGCATTTTTGTGGTCAATAAAAGACAATGTAGAAGACGACGTGGATACACAAGCTTCACGACCTGTGGCTCCTACAGAAGAGACGTTACCTGAGCTTCCTGAAGAAGAATGGGAGTACATTAAGACCCTTCCAGGATATGAAGTAGAAGTTGAGGTCAAAGAGCAAGAAAAATCTGACAAACGCTATTTAATGCAGTGCGCCTCGTTTAGAACCCGCGCGCAGGCTGAAGAGATGAAAGCCAAAATTGCATTCCAAGGTTTAGAGGCGCTTATCAGACACAGCACTGGCAGCAACGGCGATTGGTTCCGCGTTATTCTGGGCCCTTACGAGTCTAAGCGTGATGCAGAAAAAGCCAAGCACAGTCTGCGTAAAGTGAACATTGCGACATGCCAAATTTGGTACTGGAATTTGTAGCAGTTTATTGTAGGTAACACTTAATGCGGTGCATATGGCGCTGAAATAGCGCGTAGAGAAAGGATGCGTTTACAAGGAAGTATCAATGAGTATTGCCATCACCGAACAACCAAATTACGCCGCTTATAGCGTAGAAGAGCTTGAGGACGTTCTGGAAAATATTGATAAGCAGGCCTTTCCAGAACGCTATCAGGCAGCAAAAAATGAGCTCGCTGCTAAGCGGGCAACGCTGCCACCTGAGAATGTTACGGATAGCGCCCATCAAGATGAGCATTTTACTCGACCTAAGTGGTCTGAGCTTCATCCAATAACACGTATCAGTAACGGCGCTTTTTTAGTACTTATTGGCGCTTTGATTGTATCGGCATTCACCAACTTCATCGTGATTAACGCATGGCTAAATAATTCAACATGGGCCATTGTTTTATTTACTTTTGTCTATTGTGCCTTTTATTACCTGTCTATTTCCCTCGATAAACGACAAGCGCAATTTGTGATGAAAGATTGGCGTGGAAAAGTAACAATTTTCACCATGCCGTTTTTGGGGCTTATTTTTACTTGGAATTTTATTGATAGGGCATTGCCCTACACGCTTCACTTGGCGTCCGGAAAACAAGAAACGGAACTGAAATTTGCTTATGAAAAAGGCAGCGGCTCTAAACACTGTCGACACTCACTGTTGTTAAAAGAGAGCGGTACCTTGTCAGATGGGCGATTATGCTTAAATCAAAGTGAGCACAAACGCTTACCAAATAAAGGATGGGTGTATGTTAAGGGCTCCGAAAGTGGTTTTGGTTTTGACATTGAAGGGTATCGATTTCGCTAAATTTCAACCATGAATGCCTGCGTATTAATCACTTCAAATGCAATTAGCCCAAGCAAAATGAGATTAACCAAAACCGTTACCCAATGAACCCTTATAAATGACGATTTACTACGCTTATGCTCATACCAGTCCGCATAGATCATTACCCACTCAGCGAGAGTTAAAATGTTCGTAATCGCGGCGTGTTACCGCAGGTATAGTGGTTCTACATCAAGGTGACACTGGGAATTTGAAAGGGAACAGCCATTCCTGCATTCCCACGCTTTGCTAGGAAACTTGCCAGCGCCTTCTGAGTGGGCAATTATCTATGCGGATTGGTATTGACATCTGTTGGGCAAGCAAAGCACCAGGCCAACCTCCCAATAAGCTTAATATATGCAGTTTTGCTTCTGAAATTCGCCACATGTTGTTTTTAGCTGCCCATTTATCAATACCGTAGCACAGTAGGGCAAGCATACTTACCGCGCCATAAATGATAGGCACTATAAACGGTAACCGACCTGACAATGTAAATAACGCAAGTGCACCGGAGAAAATACTCAGTACGATAACATTACGTTTTCTTCGCGAGGTTGGCTTATTGGCGCGTAAACGTTTTGCTTTGTGATCCTTGAGTAAGCTGATGTTGCAGGCGCGGTGATTACCATTTCTATCCTGCTCAACTTCATAAACAATAATGTCGCCATTAACCGGGCGCCTAGAGCGTTGTTTAAACGCTTTGATATGAGTAAACGCGCGCGTGCCTCCATTATACCAGTCCGCATAGATCATTACCCACTCAGCGAGAGTTAAAATGTTCGTAATCGCGGCGTGTTACCGCAGGTATAGTGGTTCTACATCAAGGTGACAAGCTTCATTCTGGGAATTTGAAAGGGAACACCATTCCTGCATTCCCACGCTTCGCTAGGAAACTTGCCAGCGCCTTCTGAGTGGGTAATTATCTATGCGGATTGGTATTAGGCTCTACAAAACCATAACCTTTAGCATCGTCCCACTGTTGAATTCTTCCCTGATACTTCACTACCACTCCTTTAAAACCATTATGTAGCGTCTTTATTGTTGCTACTTTATCTGTGCTCTATCACCTAGGCATTATTTCACTTGGCCATAGAGTGTGTTGGCGAGAGTATGCACTCAATAAATGGTGTATTCAATACACTAGCGAACACGCTAAGCCCATATAGTAGGCAGCTCAGAGCGCACATTCTTTTGTATTACCCTTGAAATTAAAAAGCCTTCCCCCACTTATTTGTTATTGAATTTGAACGCTGCTGCCTTTGCTAGACGAAAAACGCAGCAGCGCCCAGCCAAACGGGGAATTAACGTGACAACGATTGTATCTGTACGACGTGGGAATCAAGTGGTAATGGCCGGTGACGGACAGGTATCACTGGGCAATACCGTAATGAAAGGTAATGCGCGCAAAGTGCGCCGTTTATACCACGACAAGATTTTAGCGGGCTTTGCTGGTGGCACGGCCGACGCATTTACGCTGTTTGAGCGCTTTGAAGCAAAGCTTGAAGCCCACCAAGGCCATTTGACCAAAGCGGCAGTAGAGCTCGCCAAAGATTGGCGGACTGACAGGGCGCTTCGCAAACTAGAGGCACTGCTTGCCGTAGCAGACGAAACCGCATCGTTTATTATTACCGGTAACGGTGATGTGGTGCAGCCAGAACAAGATCTTATCGCGATTGGCTCTGGTGGTAACTACGCGCAAGCCGCAGCTACTGCACTACTTGAAAATACAGAACTAAGCGCGAAAGAAATTGCTGAAAAAGCGCTAACCATAGCGGGTGATATTTGCGTATTCACTAACCATAGCCAAACGGTTGATGTACTAGATTACTAAGTAATAGCTGAGTGCTGTTATCGGCTTGCTGTTGCTCATCTGAATTCGAGTACAGCAAGCCCTGTTAGAAAAGGGTTTATTCATGTCTGAAATGACACCAAGAGAAATTGTTCACGAGTTAGACCGACATATTATTGGTCAACAAGATGCCAAGCGCGCTGTATCTATTGCACTTCGAAATCGCTGGCGTCGTATGCAGCTTGAACCTGAGCTGCGCCAAGAAGTTACGCCAAAAAATATTTTGATGATTGGCCCTACGGGTGTGGGTAAAACTGAAATAGCCCGCCGTTTAGCAAAACTTGCTAACGCGCCGTTCATTAAAGTTGAAGCGACTAAGTTCACTGAAGTGGGCTATGTAGGTAAAGAAGTTGAGACCATCATTCGTGATCTTGCTGATATTGCGGTGAAGATGACGAAAGAAAATGAAATGAAAAAGGTGAAATTCCGCGCAGAAGAAGCTGCGGAAGAGCGCATTTTAGACGTTTTGCTGCCTCCACCAGAAGATGCATGGGGTAATAAGGAAAATGTTGAAGATCGCGGTACGCGCCAAGCATTTCGTAAAAAGCTTCGTCAGGGCGACTTAGACGACAAAGAAATTGAAATTGATGTGGCACTTCCGCAGGTGGGCGTAGAAATTATGGCGCCTCCAGGTATGGAAGAAATGACCAATCAGCTTCAGGGCATGTTCCAGAATTTGTCGGGTTCGCAAAAGAAAAAGAAGAAGCTGAAAATTAAAGAAGCGTTCAAACTACTTATTGAAGAAGAGGCTGCACGCCTTGTGAATCAAGAAGATTTGAAAGAAAAAGCCATTGAGTCGGTAGAGCAGCACGGTATTGTGTTTATCGACGAAATTGACAAAATCTGTAAGCGTGAGGGCAACTCGTCGGCCGATGTGTCTCGCGAAGGTGTTCAGCGTGACTTGCTTCCACTTGTGGAAGGTTCAACGGTATCGACAAAACACGGCATGGTTAAAACTGACCATATCTTGTTTATCGCTTCGGGCGCATTCCAAATGAGCAAGCCGTCTGACCTTATTCCAGAGCTTCAGGGTCGTCTTCCAATTCGCGTTGAGCTATCTGCCCTTAAAGTCGGTGACTTCAAGCGCATTCTTACCGAGCCGAATGCGTCATTAACGCACCAGTACATTGCGCTAATGAAGACAGAAGGCGTGGATATTAGTTTCGACGATTCTGGTATTCAGCGTATAGCCGAAGCGGCATGGCAGGTGAATGAGCGCACTGAAAACATTGGTGCCCGCCGTTTGCACACCGTGCTAGAGCGCCTTATGGAAGACATCTCGTTTGACGCCTCTGAAAAGAGCGGTGAGTCATTCGTGATTGATGCTGATTACGTTAACAGCCACCTAGAAACCTTGGTAGATAACGAAGATCTGTCGCGCTTTATCTTGTAATTTAGCGCTAAGTAGAAGTTTCCCCGTTAGTTGATATGTTCAACTAACCCTTCTACATGAACAAGAATTAAAAAGCCGACGTTAAGTCGGCTTTTTTACCATTCTACTTTTTCCCAATGGTCTTCGACTTCTTCAAGACGAATTATTTTTGCAGCTTCTTCCGCTTGGGTATTTGCTAGTAAATCAAGAAAGTAACTTACGGGATTATTCTTCTCTTGGCTTTCCATGTATAAGGCTCTTAAGGCAGCATCTGTTGTCCGTGGAATTTTTGTTTGACCTTTCTCATAACGCGCAATGGTCTGTTCATCAACACCAAAACGATTCGCCAGCATTTTTTGAGAAACATTTAGTTCTACACGTAAGAATTTAAACTCATCATGAGCAAGAGGCTTGTTGGTATTAACAATTGTCTGTGCTATCGCACTATGAAGACCGTTCATATCGTCAATGCTTGTATATTCTTCACCGTCTACAACTTCAACGGTAACACCGTTTTTCAGGTATACATTTGATAACCCGCTTTCAGTGTAATGGTACATTTTACCCTCTCAACTTATCCATACAGTAATTAGAAATGACATTGGACTATCATGATGATTTTTAAGTGCAACAGTGAGTTCGATAACTTTGCCCGCAGCTAAACCTTTCAAATTAAATTTCCAATCTCCAGAAATATCAAGATATGGCCCCTCTCTAAATACTGAGTGCTTACTTTTTAATAAAGTGATCACCTGACCTGTAGTGATTCCTCGCTCATGCATGCGCTGTTTAACATGTTTAGTCCACCGAATCCGGTGAGTATAGTTTTCTGCGAGGTCATTCATTATTTTTCTGGCAGTTTCCTCTGTAAGAGGGAATTCATTAATTCCTTGGGGATTGTGATTAGCCATGAATGCCTTTTGAAATTCATCCTATCATATTGATAGGTTGTTGGGGTATTGTCAATGATTACGTAAAGGCTTCTAAACAATCGCAAATTTGTTTTGGAAACCCAATTAGCCTCTAAACGTCCTGCTTGCTACTACGAAGTCTTCACCAGCAGTGCTACCAATTTTTCTGTTATATCTAGACCGGTATCGTTCTCTACTTTTAGGAAGTAAGGGCTGGGGTTGGCCTCTAGAAAAAAGTATTTTCCCTTCGCACTTTTACGCCAGTCGATAGCACACCAGTGCATACCTAATGCTTTGCATATTTTGATAGCTAACTGCTTAACGTCGCTGGGGACTAGGATCACCGATACGCTCGCATTGTCGTCATTCCTGTAATCTAATTCACTTGAGTCGATTTGTACGCTGAGTACGTCATTGCCAAGCACATAGCTTCGTACATTCACGCCTGCAATATATTTTTGAAAGGTAACAGGGCGTTCACCTAAAAGCGCATTGAGTAACGGGCGCATGTTTGGTTGTTTATTCACAAACTGCGCAGTTCGACCGCCGCGTACGGGCTTGTAAATAACGTCTCGCATATTGTTACAAAACTGCGAAGCAACCTCGGGTGCATTGCCAACAAAGGTGTAGGGAATATGTGCTCCTAGTTTGCCAGCAATACGCGATTGATAAGGTTTACACTGGTGGCTTCGAACAGCGTCGATAGAGTTCACCCATTTAATGTCGCTATAGCTGAACCAGCAAAGTAGCGTACTTGCTCGCTCTTGCTCAACCCACCCTGCGTTTTCTAGCAAAGTAGATTCACCATCATGAGGTCTATCACCTTGTGTTTGAGCATCTGCACTGGCATCGTTTTTAGCATTATCACGAGGGGCTTTTAGCGGTATGCCAGGTAGGTACTCATGCCAATAAGCGGCCTGGGTATTCGAGAACGTAACTCTAGGTTGGTCGCAAAGTGAAGGCGAATTGAAATGAATTAGCCCGTCATCGAAGTCAGGGTCATAGCTGATCTTCCACGTAGAACCAAAATGTTGTGTATTGGCAAAATAAAAGGGCGTGTTATTTTGGTGAAGTGCTTTGGCTATATGTTGGATCTGTGGGTCTTGTTCACTGCCTAGTAGTGCGACGTGCATTTGCATTCCTTGCTAGCGTTTTAAGTGTTCATAGAATTGAGTAGCCCTTAAAGCAACACATGGGATACTGCCTAAACCGTATCCATGTGTTGACTTTGATAGGCGGTAAGTTACGACAAAATATCAGGTAGTTTGCCGCCGCCTTCACCAATAGCCAGGGTTATGTAAACGGGCTCTTTAGGTGTTGGAGCGACTACCGGCACACTTTCATTTAGGCGAGCTCGTAGGCCGCCGGATACCTCAAATAGCTGAGATTCAGCAACGGTAGCAAGCTTAGTATTCGCTGGTTGGTTCTGAGTTAATGGATGATTTTTCATAGTGTACGCTCCTTGTTGTGGCGTGGTTAGTAATGAAGTGGACACGCTTACAGCGAAGCCACTTCTTGGTAAAGGGTTCTAAAACAGCAGGCAATTAGCACAGAACGGTTGCTAATGTTGAGCTTTTTGTAAATGTTGGCGCAGTGAAATTTGACTGTCCTTTCACTGATGAATAGCTCTGCGGCAATAACCTTATTTGAGCGTCCTTCCATTATTTTGTGTGCAACTTGTAGTTCGCGTTTTGATAAACAGTCAATGGGGATAACGCTGTTCAGTGCGGTAATGCCGTTCGCATCTATTTGCATGCGTTCAGCTGCTGTCATCAATACTGCGGGTTCTCTGATTTCTTGTGTTTTCATAGTGTTTCTCCGTGTTTACCTGATGTTGCGCTTCCTGTTACTTCAGTGGGAGGGCATAGATGTAAGTTGCCGTTTTCCAGACGATAAACCTTGTCTGCCATGGCAATTGATTGAGGGCGATGTGCCACAATAATTCGCGTCATATTTAGAGACTTAAGGTGATGATTTATCTGAGCCTCGTTTTCCATATCTAGGTGACTGCTTGCTTCGTCTAAAAATAAAATGTCTGGCTCTTGGTAAAGCGCTCTTGCAAGAAGCAGACGCTGTTTTTGACCACCACTTAAGCTGCTACCCATATCACCGACCAAGGAGTGGTATTGCATAGGCATCTGCATGATGTCTTCATGGATACAGGCAAGCTGAGCGACGTAAACCATTTTCTTGAGGTCGGGAGCTTCTTCAAAACAACAGATATTTTGCGCGATGGTGCCGCTTAAACAGGTATCCTCCTGAAGCACTGACGCGATGACTGGGTTTGTAGAGCTTGGGTGTTCGATATTGCCTTCTGAAACAGGGTACAGTCCCATCAGGCACTTAAGCATTGTGCTTTTTCCACAGCCGCTATCGCCTGTGATTGCGACGATCTCTCCGCTATGTACCGAGAACATTAGATTTTTAAACACCCACGCATTGGTTTCACTGTAGCGATAACTGAGCGCCGTCGCTTTAAGCGCTACAGGGCGAGTTTTGGCTTCAAGAAGCGAGGGCGTACTTGCGCCATCAGGCGTTAAAACGTTAGGTGCAAGTGAGTTGGACGTGGATGAGTTGGGAACGTCTGCATTGCTAAAATGAACGTTTTGTTTTTCAAATGTATCGTCCTTAGTTTTTAACGACAGAGGCTTCTGCTGTGATGGTGTAAGTAAAATGTCGCTTAAGCGGTTGAAGTGAACACCTAACATACTAAGCTCAACCAGCTTGTTAACTACGCCATCTAATGCGCTGACAAAGCGAGCTTTGTACGCCATAAATGCCAGCAGCATCCCTATCGAAAGGGTTCCTTCCATAACCAGGCTGGCACCAATATACACAACGACCAAATTTTCAGCGCCAAACAATAGCTGATTGGTCAGTGCGCTGCCTATGTTGATCTTTCCAAGAGTGATGTCTTTGTTTAGCGTGGCGACAAGCTTGTTTTGCCACTGCCCGTGGCGCTGTACTTCTTGGCTGTATACGCGAATAGGTAGGATAGCGCGTACGCTTTCCATAAAGTGACTTTGTTCTAATGCTGCAAGCGCAATGCGTTCAGTTGTAAGACGTTTAATAAACGGCAGCAGTCCAAGACGAACGGCGAGGTAGGCAAGCATGATTGCCACTACAACCAGCGTGAGTTTGGGCGAATATAAAATCATTACTGCGAGCGTGATCACTGCCATAAGCCCGTCTAACAGCGCAGTAACCAGGCCAGTGGTTAGGAACTCACGAATACTCGCCAGTGAGCCAAAGCGGGATACCACATCGCCAATATGTCGCTTGTCGAAGTAGTCCAAGGGAAGCGATAATAAGTGCTTAAATACCGACGCCGACATTTGAAGCTGAAGGCGAGACGACACCGACAGAATAACGAACTTTCTTATCCCGCTAGTAAAAGTTTCTATTATTAGTAGCAGGGCAAACCCTATTGCCAGCGCTTTCAGTAATGCATCATTGTTGTAAATCAATACATCATCTACGACTGTTTGCATGTAATAGGGTGAAGCAAGTGCAAATAACTGCAACACAATCGATAACGCAAAGAGGGTTAGAAGATTGCGCTTAAACCCTGTTGTTCTAGTGAAAAATTGACTAAGACCCAAGCGTGGCGCGGACTTCTTTGGACTAAATGTGTCGCTAGGCGTGACTTCAAGTGCAATACCCGTAATGTACTTCGATGCCTCAGAATAAGTGAGCTTTCTTTCTCCAAGGGCAGGATCGTGAATGGTAAGGGTTTTTCCTTTCACTTTAGTTAACACAACAAAGTGATTCATGTTCCAATGTAGAATTGCAGGGCAAGATAATTGCGCCAAGTGCTCCATTTCTATCTTGATGGCGCGGGTTTGGAAACCCAAATCACTGGCAATGTGCATTACGTCTTTTAACGTAGTGCCTCGTAGAGACACAGACATAGTCTGACGTAGAGCATTTAGATCACGTTTATCAGAATAGTACTGCGCAATCATAGTCATACAAGCAAGTCCACACTCAGCTGCTTCGCTTTGTAGTACAACGGGCACACGCTTTTTTGTATAAAGGCTTTGCGTTGAAAGTGGGTGCGTAATGTTCATCATGATTACAGCTTCCCAGTAATGCTATACAGTGGTTCCATTAACCACTCCATCAACGTACGTTGACTTAGATCTACGTCTGCAGAAAATGTCATCCCAGCTTTCAGTGAAATATTGTTTCCATAAGCCATAATCTCATCGGTGGTGATCTTTGCAGTAACAAGATAGGCAGGTTCGCTTATTGAAATGGGCACATCCGTAAGCTCACCGGGTAGCACAAGCGAAGGAGAGATTTTTACTATCTCGCCAGACTGCACGCCAAACTTTTGATAGGGAAAAGCGTCATATCGAATATGTAAGGCCTGGCCCTTGCGTAAAAATCCTGCAGAACGCACGGGAACGGCGATGCGCGCTTGAATGTCGGCGTTTTCAGGAAGCAAAGTAAGAAGCGGGCGAGAACTATCAATGGTATATCCCGTCTTTACGTGAAGACCTGATATCACGCCACTATGAGGCGCATAAATTGTTTCCTCTGCGTTACTTTTATGGCTCACGATTTGTTGAGTAAGGTCGCTATAGGTGTTCTCCACGTTCGCGATTTCATTGGCCTGTTGCTGAGGCAAGGTGACAAGCTCATGATTAAGTGCTGCTATCTTTGCTCGTTCGTCATTTTGATCTTTTTGGGCTAACGTGAGTTGTTGCTCAGCGGTCAATCGCTGGAGTGTACGGTTTTCAAAGTCTGCTTGGCTTATGTGCCCTTGGCTTAATAAGGTTTGTGCTTTTTCCCATTGCTTAAAAGCCAATGTCCACTGAGTTTGAGACAGTTCAACGATGGCGTCTAAAGCCGTTAATGCCCGTTTGGCTTGGCTTAGTTGTTCTTCTAAGCCTTGTCGCTGCGCTCTATGCAACACATCAAGACGTTGAATACTTTGACGTGTTCGATGTTGCTTTGCTTCAAGCTCAGCGAGCAACTGCGTGCTAACTTTATTACCTGATGCATCATCGCTACTGTAGTTGATCTTAATTAGCGGCGCGCCCTTACTCACTAATTGACCTTCACTGACCAATACATCAAGCACTTTGCCGCGCCTTGCATCCGCATAGAGCTTAAAAACGCCATGACTGGGTTCCAGCCATCCACTCACTGATGCCTTTCGTGCGTAGCTTCCCGTATTTAGATAAATAATCACTGCCAAAATCCAGACCACAAGCAGGCCAGCTATTGCAGAATAAACAGGTTTTGGGGTCATTAAAAAACGTCCATCAACAGCATTTGATTGCTCATCAATGACTTCCTTTCTAAACAGTCCTGTTCTCATCTCCATTCCTTTTTTGTTTATGCATTTGCGTTGCAGTGCTTATCTAACTTTGTTTGGGTCACGTTAAAGGTATCTGGCCGCCACTTCCGTTTAGGCTTTTTCTCCTTGGCATCACAGTCCTTGACGCCTCCGTTTTGTTACTACCAGATACCTTGTGGTCAACATTACTGCGGTGACGGTGTTCACTTTAGGTGGGTTGGGAACTTGATGAATTACTGCTAAGGTCTATATTTCAGTAGCACACGGTTTCACTGGTGTTGGCGCATTTTTGAAAGCGGCTGGCTCAAATTTAGAAGTGATTCAGACACAAATAATTGCCAGTAAAATACAAAGAAGTCATAGAGCTGTATAAAGAATGTGCTATAAAAAACAAAGGAATATGAAAATAACACGGTAAAAACACACAGAAGGAAGCCTCATGTTTGTGCCCAGCATACTTTTAAAGCAACTCTATACACGCGCAAGTCTTACTAAGACAGATAAAGGCTTATCTTTTTCTCTGAAAAACAGATTGAAAGACGCAACCATTAAAGAAGTAAAGTGGATATCTCTTGATGGCGAAAAAATTCCAGAGCATAAAATTTCACTCCAGTTAACTCCCGACTCCAGTATTTCCATAGAAGCATTAAATAAATCAGACGGAGAGCCCTTTGGCTTGCGTCAAACCATTACCGTGCATTTAGATATTGATGAAGCGCCGTGCCCAGAAAAGCGAAAACTGGGTATTTGCTTTTCTGCTTCGCCTTTTGGAAAGCTTAAATTTGAAGTGGAAGACAATATTACTGCGCCAGGACAACGCAGCGCTTTTATTCCTCGTGACGACATGGATGACTACGGCGAAAGTATTATAAAAACACGCCAAGAATATTTCGAAAGCGCCACCGGAAAGAAAATTGATCACGTAGGTAAGTACTCAATCGACCCACAAGCGCTTAAGGGGAATATTGAGCATTTTATTGGCGTGGCGCAGGTTCCTATTGGTATTGCAGGGCCGTTGAAGATAAACGGAGAGCATGCACAAGGGGAGTTTGTCGTGCCGTTAGCGACTACCGAAGGTACGCTGGTGGCATCGTACAACCGAGGCATGAAGCTGCTTAACATGAGCGGTGGCGTAACGGCAACGGTCGTCGACGATGCTATGCAGCGAGCCCCTGTATTTATTTTTGAAAATGCACGAGGTGCCAGAGATTTCGTTAAATGGATTAAAGCAAACTTTGAAAAGATTAAGGAAGAAGCAGAAGCGACCTCAAGTATTGCTAAGCTGACGTATATCGACCATTTCCTATCGAACAAATTTGCGTTTTTGCGTTTTAACTTTAAGACCGGTGACGCAGCGGGTCAAAACATGGTTGGCCGTGCTACCTTCGCAGCATGCGGGTGGATACTTGATCATTATGAGGGGATAGAGAATTTCTACCTTGAGTCTAACTTTGCTACAGACAAAAAGGCCTCTCAAATAAATATTATGCGTACCCGTGGTAAACGGGTGACAGCTGAAGCCACTATTAAACGCGAACATTTATTAGAAGTAATGCGCGTAGACCCCAAACAGATAGATTATCACGGCCGTGTAGCTGGCGTAGGATCTTTCTTGTCTGGTGTGAATAACACGGGTCTGCATTCACCAAACGGTATTACTGCTATGTTTATCGCCACAGGGCAGGATGTTGCAAACGTATCTGAATCGTCGGCGGCAATGATGTATTCAGAATTAACAGACGACGGTGACCTGTACGTGTCTATTACCATTCCATCGCTCATCGTAGCGACGTATGGCGGTGGTACAGGAATAGGTACACAGCGCGAGTGCTTAGAGTTGCTGGATTGCTACGGGCGAGATCGCGTGTATAAATTTGCAGAAATTGTGGCGTCTGTGGTGTTGGCTGGAGAGATATCACTAGCATCAGCCATTAGTTCGTCAGACTGGGTGTCGTCACACGAACAGTATGGCCGAAACAGATAAAACCTTGGCCAACGAGGCGATTCATCGGCCAATAGAGACTAAAAATATTGGCCGATGAAAGCGCCGCGGTTTCGCTTCGCCACCGCCTGCATAAATGCACTGAAGCGCTGTGCGTTTCCATTACTTCGGCTAAAGCCTACGCCGTGTATACGAATAACAGGCTGTCCATTGGCACCCTGGTTAGCTTGGGTAATCTGACTTACAATCTGATCTAAATTCGGCCTTTGATAATCATCACCAAACACGTAAAGACTCACGCGCCCCTTGGTGTTTTTATACAGCTTGATGGCTTTAAGGATCCCCGCTTCAGGCTGACTCGCCCCTCCTTTAAAGCTCTTCATTTGGCTCATTGCGGTATCTCTCATTGTTTGTCTGTCATCTAGCCATTGCCCAGCTCTACTGGAAAACATAAAGCTTCCGTCAGCAGACATAATCTGAAAACCTTTCATTTTAGGATGGTTTTTTAAAATGTCGTTTACGATGGTGATCACGCGATTCCAACCACTGCCAGAGGACATGGAACCCGAGTTATCGATAGCAAAAATAACGTACTCAGCATCGGTGGGAATTCCACCAACATCATCGTCAGGGGTATCTGTCGGATTCGGCGTATTTAACATAGCGGTTGCTTGGCGTATTTCGTTACGCAGCGACGAAGCTTTGTCTTTCAGTTGATTAATGGTTTGTTGTGCGCGTGGTATCGATGAGTCTAAATTGTCTTTCTGTTCCGTGACGGAAGCCGTTTTGCTTTGTGCTGCTTTCAGTTCTTGTTGCTTATCTGACAGTGCGCCTTTGAGCGTTTCCACATCAACTTGAGCCTGTAATACCTGGTCAATAAGAACGCTTACGTTACTAGGGCCGCGCTCGGTGTCTTCAGTACCGTTTTTGGCCAGAAGCACCAGCATAACTACGGCGCCGAAAGCACAGGAAATTATGTCGAGAAAGGCAATGTTGAATACCTCAACGGGGGCTCGTTGAATTTTGCGCATTAAGGCCACTCCGGAGCAGGTGATAGGAAAGTGCCGCTTGTTGCGCGGGTCCATTCCCAGTACATAGGTGAAGCAAAAGGATCGCCCTCAATGGGCAGCAAAATCACATTGTAATGCACGCCTTTCTTAGCGCGCTTAACGGTTTCAACAAATAAGGTCTTACGGCAATCTGATGAAATTGACTTTTTACTACTAATGAAGCTTTTGCAGCTCATAGGTAGTCCGTCACCCAAGGTAGGAAGGCCATCGGTGACAATATACACATCGGTGATGTTTGGGTTAGCTTTAAATAAAATGCTTAAACCTTCTTGAAGATTTGTTCCTCCATTGGGGACGACAGCACCGAGGTCTTTAACTATTGCGTTCATCGAACCGCTGACTTTGGCACTATTTACATCACGAAGGCCTAGTGTGGTAGCGGTGTCTGAAAAAGTCACTACGGTGACTCTTGATTCTAAAGGGACTCGCGCGAGCATCCATTGGGCTACCCGTTTGGTGCGTATCCACTTCGGCGTAGAGACCTTCTGGCTATCACTCAACGCTAACTTGCCTAAAATATCCACCAAGTTGTCGCCCATCATTGACGCACTTTTGTCAATTAGCAGACCTATTTCCGGGCCCTCTATTTTCATGCCAGTGATGTAGTTCTGTTCGCCGGTACCTTGCATTTGAATGTTGGCTGACTTTTCTACTTCTTTAGACAATGCGGCTAGCTGGTTTTCAAGATCAGCCACTACTGCCATTTCTGTAGAGATATCTTGCAGTAGTTTTGACTGGTCTTGCGTTGTATCTGCTTGCGCTTGCTGAGCATCGTCTTGCTTCGCTGACTCAAGGGCAATTTTATCGTTTAATTCGTCAATCGACTTTTTGAGTTTTTGTTGTTCTTGCTCTGCGGCGGCGAGTTCCTGCTCTAATTTTTCTTTCTCTTCAGTTGGTGTAGGTGTAAACGCTTTAAAGTCGACCAGAATGAAAATAAGAATAACCGCGCCAAGGCCACAGGCCATAACGTCTAAAAACGCCAGGTTAAATCCGTCTTCGGCTTTACGCACTTTAGGCATTACTGTCTCGCCTAATTAGTTGTGAAGGTGTGACAGAAGGTGGTGTTCACAAGACTCTTGTGTGCGAATTACCATAGTGTCTTGGCGACCATTTAACAGGTGCATTAACAACATTAATATAAGCGATATAAAAAGCGCGACGAGCGTAGAGTTGAACGCAACGCCCAGCGAAGCCGTCATTCCCGCGATATCACCATCTAGGGCTGCGTCTGCTTGCGCAAGGGCTGCGCCAATACCGCGAACAGTGCCAACGAAACCAATCGAAGGAATAGCCCAGATTATGTAGCGAATCACGTTATTACCACTTTCAAGCTGGGCAGCAATATTTTCTACCGAAGCGTGGATTGCATCGGCAGCATGCTGCACGTTCTGTGTGTTTTTAAAGCGTCTAATGCAGTTTATCCACGTGCTGTATGCGGGGGTGTCGCTATAAGATGAAGACGAAAGCTCATCTAACGCTTTATCTACATTTAGTGGCGTATCTTTGTTGTGCTCAGGCAGTAAGTCTCGTGAGTAAATCTCTTCTTCATCCAGCAGCTTCCAAAGTTTGTAAACCATTAGGAAAATGCAAAACAGCATCAGCGAGATACAAACCTGTTGCTCGATATCTTTAAGAATAACCCAGAAAGAGGATAGGGACGCTGTGCCAGCCGTTGCCATGACTTTTTCGGCCGCGGGGCGAATGACACCGGCAAATAGGAAATGTACCAAGGCAAATATAAATAGAAAGACCCCGCCACTTACAAGAAAGCTGGGGTTCATTGACAACGTATTCTCTTTATTCATCATCATTCCTTGATAGTTAAATGTTAGTTGGAAAGTCTTGCGGCGAATCTAACGATACAAAGTACGCACTTGCGGTGCCCGCAATGGCCAACAATACAGCAGCAATGATCAGTTTCTTTTTCATATTAATTCTCGTATCTCGCTATGCGAAAGCCTATATCGTCAGCAGGTTCAGTCTCACCGCTGCGCGCGCTTGCGCGAATATTTTTAAGCCGACCCGTTTGAAACGACGCGCCTTTTACTACGTGTTTACCTTGTCCAACAGGGCCTAGGTAGTCGTCAAAAGTACCAGACTGGTTTGATGGTGAATTCTGGTAAACATCGTGGACCCACTCACGCACATTGCCATCTAAATCGTAGAATCCACCGCGTTCAGCTTTGAACGAACCAACAGGAGCTTTGTCGGCAAATCCGTCATCGTAGTCTTTTAAAATAAAGGTCTGTTTCCCACTTAGCGACGCATCAGCGAAGTTGCCTTGCTTATCGCGAAGCCTAAACTGATTACCCCAAACAAAGATTGTTGGTGATGCTCGGCGATTCATTTTTGCAACGAATTCCCACTCGGCTTCCGTAGGTAAACGATAGCCTTTCGAGGTTTTATCAATACCCGTTACTCTGCCATTTTGAACAACATAAAACGGTGTTAAACCTTCCTTCTCGCTTAGCCAATTTGTAAACGCAACCGCATCACTCCACGAAACATTCGTGATCGGTAGCTTGCTGCTAGCGCCTTTCCCTGCGAACGCGGCGAACTGCGCCTGAGTAATCTCGTGATTAGACATCCAGAATTTACGCGAAAAAGATACGTCTCTTTGTGTTTCATTGCGCTGGCGATCCTTTTCGTTTGCAGGAGAGCCCATAGTGAAGGCCTTGGGTGTAACAAGCGAAAGTTGAATACCCAGTGTATTTGCAAAAAGCGGCTTACCTTCACGCCGCCTTGCTTCAAACTCTGTAAGCATATCAGCGTGTACTTTCACCGGCTTGTTTGCACTAGGTGTAATAGTCTTGGTAACACTGCGATATCCTTCACGTTCGAATGTTACTGTGTGCGGTAAAGCTTGAAGCGTTAAATTAAGCGGCGTTTGACCTTTAGATGAACCGTCGATGAAAACTTTTGCACTTAACGACGCGCTTATATTCACTTGTCCTCGCTCTTCTTGAAGGTCGAACGTAAGCGCTTTGTTCTCGCCGGGAGCTAGCGTAATCCGCTGGCTTTGTGAAATAAATCCGGTTTTTTCATACTTGACGATATGTGGCGTATTCGCATCCACACGAGATCTTGTATCAGTCGGTTTATTATTGACTGTCAGTACGCCGCCTTGAGGGTCTGTCGAAACTGTTATCTGCGCTTGAAGGGGTTGAAGGTTATAGTTTCTTGTCGGGTTAGGGCGTTGGCTAGTGACTTCAATGGTGTCTTCCAATGGCTCTAGCCCTGACTTTGTCACGACAATTTCGTACTTACCGCCATTCATATTAATAGAAAGTGGCGTGACACCCATATCTTTACCGTCAAGGGAGACATTGGCGCCAGAAGGGCTTGAGTTTATGCTAATTGCGCCCTTAACTGGAGAAAGTGAAATAACTTGTTCAATTTCCTGCGCGATATCTGCATCAAATTGGATCTCACCCGTTTCATAATGCGGATGACTGGCGCTCGCTCTGTAGCTGCCCTTTTTTAATTCCGTCACGTAGGTTCTCGATACCGCTACTTTCTCAGCGTTTAAATGCCAGGTTATTTCACTCAACGAAGGGGAGGTTGATAGGGTGACTTTTGCCGGTAAAGGAACGAGCGTAACATTAATAGTGCTTGGCGAGTTGTCGTTAATAACAACCGTGGCATCTTGATATTTTGGGGCCGAAACCTGGACTTCAGCATGGCTACCAAACACGTAAAGCTTGTCACTAATGAACATCGCACTACCACTTAAAACAGCAAATTGCGGATTTTGTGCTGCACGTTCTGGAGAAACTGCAAAGGCATAACCTTTGGTAAGAAACAGCCAGCCAAAATAAACAACGAGAACGGCGGCCAGTCCTATTAATGAAGCTATAGCAACGCCCTTTCTTCGCTTCTTTCCTTTGGCAATGGCGTCATCAATACTGCTCACTAGATAGGTCCTTATACTTTTTCAGTACATACAACATGTACTGATAGGTTGGTGTCTGACGGTGAAACTACAATCTCTTGAATGGTTGAGCGATAACCCTCGCGGCTCCCTTCAATGCGATATGTACCAGGTTTCAGCTGAATGGTTTTTGTTTTTACTTCCCCCACGAGGCCTACTCCAAGTACCTTAATATAGGTATCGTTATCCGACGTTATTGTTACGGAACGGGGCTGATTGATATTGTCGATCACTTGCTCAAGTGAAGATATTTGGGCACGCAGTTTTGCGCTCTTTTCTGCATGTGAACCTGCTCGCGCAATGTCTTTAAGGGCTAGATTTCTGACATTGTTATCCGATAAACGTTCTGGCCGCCTTTGGTAAGCGCTCAAGCTTTTTTCTGCATCGAGTATGGCTTCGGCATTTTGTTTTGCCTCAAGTAAAGCAGGGCTGGCTGGAAAGCTAGCGAGGCCTTTATTAGCTAGCAGCTTTACGGTTTGCCATTCATCTGCGCTGACAAACAAGGCGACTTGATTTTCAATTTTCTGCTGCTCTTGTGAAGCAACTAAAGACGCGAGCTTTTTACTAATGGTGGCAAGCTCAGTGCTTGAAGCTTTTAGACTTTTGGCGTCATTGAGGAATTCTGCGGCAGCAGGGTAGTCACCTTGCTCGATAGCTCGATTTGCCTGAGCTAGCAGCGTATCAAATCGGCTGTCTTGCAATTGCCGGTTAATAGCATCAAGTGCTTGCTGTGCGTCCTTACGGGCAGGATCTAACTGTACTATTTTTACGTACGCTTCGCGCTGTTTGCTGATGTTGTTTTCGACCTTACCAATGCGTGCCTGCTCGTAGGCGTCTTGCACCTCGTCAAATACATCAATGCGTTGCTGCAAAATGTTAGCTTTTTCGAAATCAGGGTTTATCGTTAGCGACGTTTTATTTAGGTTAAACGCGCTTGAAACATTCCCGTTATTGAAGGCAAGGAGGGCGTCTTCATAAGGTTGAGTGTAGGCGTTTTCGTAGTCAGTATTTATTGTGTCAACTGAGCTCTTTATATCATCCAGTGCATTCATAACTGCGCTGTAGTTGGATGCGCCATATTCATTAAACGCGCTATTCAACTTGCGCTCAACTTCACTCGCTTTTTCTAAGAACATCTGGGAGTGTGAAACGCGACTAACCAAGTCGTTTACACTTTGTTTTGACTCGCTAAGCGCTATTTGAAGGGCTTTTCGTTTTTCTTCATTAACTTCCACAGCGGGTGTGGATTTTGCGGTTTGGGGTACTGCTGTTGTGTCATCCGTGGCGTCCATAACGTTCGATGTGACAGTTGGCATATATGAGATAAGGAGCACGCCTGCGACGCCTATCAACATGATCAGTGAAAAACCGAGCAGTGATTTTTTTATGAGTGCCTTTTTCTTTGCTCTGCTTTGCTCTATTTGTTGCTCAACGCTTGGCATGCGTAACCCTTTACTCTCTAACTTAACAATAGAATAGATATCTTATTTAATGGTTTTGATAACACCAACGACTGGGCTTATAGCGCAGTCATTGGTGTGGATTCCATGTCATAGATATCTTTAAGGCGAGCGCGAAGCTGGTAGTATTGTTCGCTTGCTGTGCCTTGAAGCTCAATTCGTTGATTGTCTATTTCAACAATTTGATCGGCTACCTGAATATCAAGGTTTTGCCCCATTTCATCGAATAGATCCCGTTGGGCGTGAAGCTCTTTGTTAGTTTTGATTGCTTCACTCAGTGTGCCAATTGCGGCAATACCAGCACCTGCAGCGGCTACTTGACCAGCCGTTGAGCTAGAGTTAGAGCCTAAAAGCACTGACGCGACTGCGAATAACCCTGCCGTGACTTGTTGTGTGGTGCGCTCTGCTTCAAGTTCTCTGATTTTCTTGGCTTCAGGAAGTGTCTCTTTCTGGTACTTACGGTATGGCTCTTCAGTGGTTACCCAAAAAGAATCATAGGTTTCTTGAAGGCTATCTATAAATTGTTCATCTTTTGCCTGTATGGCGCGCACGCGACGAAGCATTGGATCGCTATCTGAAGGCGCACTTACTAGCTCAATCTCACCTCTTCTGCCTTGAGTAAGGTATTGGCTAAACGACTCAGGGCTATACATTTGTGCGTAGCGCAGGTCTGACACCATTTGCACTTCTTGCTTGTAGGCATCGGATTTCTTTATAAGCAAATCATAAACGAATTTTGCAATTTGCTCGAAAACTGGGCCGTTAGGGTTTTCGCCGCGAGACATGGCATCGCGATACCAGCCTTCACTTACGCGGTATTCAAATTCTTCTTCACCCCATACTGTGTTTTTAGCGTCCATCACTTTCACGCCAATTTCTACAGTTTCAGTATCTGAGTAATTAATTTTGCCCAGCACGTAAACATCGGCAAGTGCAGAAGTATCTGGCGTTACGTTAATGCTGCCGAAAGATTTGGTTTCACCTAGGGCTTCTTTGGTTGCTATCGCAAAGCGGTTAGCTTCTAAGCGACGCACTTGAGGCCAAATCCCTTCCTCTTCTATTTCATCGTAATCGATAGTGCCATCACGTTCTGTAGGAAAGCCTGGGTCAAATACAGGTATGGCAACATCCATGTAAATTTCGGAGTTGTAGTTGTAGGTATTTTTTTGTGCGCCTAACGCCTGACCGCCTCCTGGGCCTACCATAGATGGTCCTACACTGGTGACATTAGTCTGCGTTGAGCCACATCCGCTCAAGAGTATAAACGATGCTGTTGCGACCACGGTAAACAGGGCCTTGGGTTTAAATGAAGACATATCCTTTCCTTCCTCTGATTTTTTATTTACAACCGTATTGCTCTTTTAATGCTTGGAAATGCGCCTTTTCAGACTCAGTTGTTGCTCCTTGCAAGCCGGCAATTACGGCGTCACATACCGCTGAACTTCCACCTTTCGCTTGTCCTCCAACAGACTGTTTTGAAGGATCTGAACTTGAAGTGGTTGTTTGTGTATTCGTCGATGATTCTTGAGACTCAGTGCTGCTTTGTGAGCTAGACTGCCCAGCGCCTGCCCCCGAAGATGATGTGCTCGAGGTATTACCCGCACCAGCGCCTTGTCCTGTACCTTGACCCGCCGCGCTAGCTACGCTTTGTGCGCTCGATTGCGCCGCTGCGTTCATGCATTCTTCGCTTTGGTTTAGCGCGCCAAATAAGGAGTCGTCTAACGCTTGTATTTTCTCCGCTTCTGTCATCGTAGATAGATCTTGTTCGCCAAAATCGAGAACGGCGCAATCTTGATAATAGGTAGGGGCTTCGCTCGTTTGAGCGCCAGCTGAAGCAAAAATGAGTGCGTTAAGCAGTAATGCTAGTGGCAAATAATACTGCATGGCGAATAAGTCCTTTTAATCTGATTTGGGGTGGTTCATATATTACCCTCCATCCTTAAAGCAGTTATACCACTCTTTTACTTAAGACTAAACTCAGTTTTAAACATGCACAGGTAAGTTTTCATATTCAGAAAATAAAAAGCCGACGAAACAGGAAGCTTTCGTCGGCTTTAGCGTTGGGTTAATTAAGGCCTACTAGTTTATGTTATTTATTACTACAGGCCTTTGGACGCAGAATTAATGCTCCCAATGATAGTGGTGCGCTTTCGCTTCCACATCATCTGCCGTTTGTTGCGGCATAAAGGTGGCATTGTCTTGTTCAAAGAAGAACGGTTTGCGTTTTTTCTTACTGCCCACTTCGTTCATGGTGGCCGACTCGTATACGCGTCCATTTAGTACAGTGTATTCTACGAATTCACTCTTTCTAATGTCGCTTAATACGTCGCCATCAATCACCACTAGGTCAGCAAGTTTACCTTTTTCGATACTGCCAAGATCTTTGCCCATACCTAGGTGTTTCGCGCCATCAATAGTACCGCCGCGTAGCGCTTCCCAAGGCGTGAAGCCGCCTTGTTCCATGATCCACAGCTCCCAGTGAGCAGCTAAGCCTTCACGCTGTCCGTGAGCACCAATATGTACACTGACCCCATTATCTCGGAGTTCTTTGGCGTAGCTTGCTACGTTTTGGTGGTTGTACTGATTTTCTGGCGCAGTAGGTCTGCGGATCGCACGGCTATCTAGAATCGTCGACGGGGTATAGCGAAGAAGACGCGGGTTCTTCCACACTTCAGTTTTATCGTACCAGTATTCTTCACCCATCATGCCGCCGTACGACACAACAAAGGTCGGCGTATAGCCGAACTCCGTGGCTTTCCACAGTTGAGTGACGTCGCTATAGCCTTTTTCCACAGGAATGCTGTGCTCAAGACCCGTATGGCCATCTACCAACATAGTCAGATTCTGCTGAAGCTTACCGCCCCCTTCAGGCACTACCATCATCTCTTGATTTTTTGCTGCCCACAGCACTTGCTGACGCTGGTCACGACGCGGCTGATTGTAGCTTTTCACTGAAATAGCACCGGCTTCTTTCAAGCGCTCTACGTGGAAATAGGCATCTTCATAATTGTTGATAATCGCTTTGTAACCTAGTCCTTCTGCACCGTATAAAATCGTGCCGGTGGAGTAGATACGTGGCGCAACAATATCGCCTTTACGCTGTAATTCTGCCGCAGCAAAAATTTCTGTCGTGTCGTTTGAAGGATCATGAATGGTTGTTACGCCGAACGACACATTCGAGTACTGACTCCAGTTTTGCTGAGGAATAATCTCATTGCGGCCCTGCGAGCCGTGAGCGTGCGCATCAACAAGCCCTGGGATAATGGTTTTACCCGTTGTGTCTATTTTCATTGCATCATCAGGAATGGTCACATCGCCACGTTTACCCACTGCTTCAATGCGGTTGTCTTTAATCAGCACAACGCCATCTTCAATCACCTCTTGGGTGTTGTCGGCATCGCGCATGGTTACCACTTTACCGCCAACCAAAGCTTTGTAACCAGATGGCTTGTCAGCTTTAGTGGTAAACGACAAATCCATACCTTCAGCTACCGGCTCAGGCAGCATTTCCGCTGCGCCATCAACAAAGGCAAAGGCTTCATCGAGTGAACGGCTAAATAGCGTAGGGCCGTTAAACCAGCTAAGGGTTCTATTGTCAGGAGACCACGTTAAGTATTCACCTGCACGGCTTGAGAGCTGCGTTACCGGCAGTGAGGTCATGTTCGGGCCTATGGTGATGCGCTTGCCATTTTCGACAAATGGCGCCACGTACGTTTTGAACTGGTAAACAAACGCAACCCATTTCTTATCGTGTGAAAGTTTGTACTCACTTACTTTATCTGCACCGTAAAGGTGAGTTCGCTTGTCGTTACCCTTAAGGTTAACGCTTGAAAGCTGGGTTTCGTAGTAAGCTTCGCCGCCCGCTGATTCGGTGAAATACACTCGGTCGTCGTTACCCGCGAAATGCGCGTTGTAGCCGCCATCAGAGACTTTTTCTACGGTGTCTTCTTCAAGATCTGCTACGTAAATTCCTGGCTCAACCGAGTATTTGGGGTCTAATAAGTAGCCGCCCGTAAACTTGCGGAAGACGACTTTCTCGCCATCGGCAGAGAACGACGGCTCAATGTAGTGACCTGGCTGCTGGGTAATAACCTTTCCTTTCCCGCCACGAGCAGAAACCACGCGAACGGTGCCTAGGTCTTGGTCATTCCATGTCGTATAAACAATCGACTTTCCGTCGTTAGAAAAGCGCGGATAGTATTCGTCATGGTCGTTTTGTTTCGTTAAACGCTTAATTTTGCCAGATTTAACGTCGCGCACATAAAGTTTACCTAACGCTTGGAAGAGTACGGATTTACCGTTGGGCGACATTTGAGACCAGCGGATCATGCGAACGTCAAATTCATCAGGCGCGACATCTACGTCAAAGCGTAACGCATCGGCAAATTTCACCGTGCCTTCAACGGTCACGTCCATGGTGCTGGTGGATTTATCTTTCACGTTGATAGTGTGGAACTTACCGCCTGTCCAATATACGATTTCGCTGCTGTCTGGCATCCAGTCGAAGTAGGCAAAGTAACCTTCCGAACCAAAGCCTTCCTGCATATCTCGCTCTAGTTCTAACGTCAGTGGTGTTTCTACACCTGTCTTGATGTCTTTAATGAAAAGCGCGGTTCTATCTTTAACGCGACGCACAAAAGCGATGTATTTACCGTCAGGTGAAGGCGTAGGAACCACAGCGCCGCCCGTACCGCTAATATAGCGGCTCTCTTCGCCGGTTTCGCGGTCGTAGCGAGTGATAGCAAAAATGCCTTCTAACGGGTCGCGGTTATATTCAAAGCGGGCGCCCGGAACCGTATTTTCGGTAAAGTAAATATACTTGCCGTCATGAGAGAATACAGGGTCAGCAATGTTTTGTTGGTCGCGCTTTCCGCTGTTACGAGCTTTAATTTGTAGGCCGTCACCACCTGATTTGTGGTACATCCAAATCTCGCCCGCAGGAATACTACGGCTAGACATGATGCCTTTGGTTACCACTAGGTATTCGCCGTCTGGGCTCCATTTAGGAGAGTGGATAAGATTGCTTTTCTCTTTGGTTACCTGACGAAGATTACTACCGTCAATGTCCATAACCCATACGTTACTTAACCCATCTTTATCCGAGATAAATGCGATCTGTTTACCGTCTGGAGAAATTGAAGGGTGAATATTCCATGCGAAGTCTTGGGTCAGCGGGGTCGCATCGCCACCACTCATGCTCACTTTGTACAAGTCGCCCAGCATGTCAAAAACCATAAACTCGCCATTTGGTGCAACGTCTAAGCTAGACCACGTGGTTTCGTTTGTTTTGATAGTGACTTCGTTTAATGCATAAGGTGGGTTGCTGACTTCCCACGTTTCAAGCTCGGATTCTGTTTTTTCTTCACTGTCGTTTTGGGCGTATAAAGTAGGTGCGACGCCCAAGCCCAGGGCGCTTACTAGCGTGATGGCCAGTAAACTTTTCTTTGTCGTTATCATAATTGTGTTTCCAACCGCTTGTTATTTATTTTCTGTCTACATCAGAGTACATGACTTAACATGAAGATACGTACTCTTGAATTGTAAAACTAAGGTTAATCTTACTGCAAAGTAGGATAGATTCATTTAGCTTATGCGATTGTAAGCACGATTTTAGCGTTTAACTTTCATTGACCAATTTTCGAGAATCGTTACTATTCGCGTTTATTTCGCAATTTGTGAGCGCTGTTTTGAAACTTTGGGTACGACGACTGCACCTTCTATTAGCGCTGGTATGTGGGTTATTTATTATTTGCCTTAGCATCACCGGTGCATTGCTAATTTATGCAAAAGATATCCAAACCTTTGTCCAACCAGAGAAGTGGACCATAGAATCTCACGAATCGCCCTTACCCCTTTCTTACATAGTGAATGCGCTGGAAGACGAGACGGGTCAGAAAGTCGAGCTTTTAATGCCCGAGTCAGACCCTGAACTCGCTTGGCAAGGGAAGCTCAACAATGGCGAATACGTAAGCGTAAACCCCAACTCTACCGAAATACTTCATAGATACGATTATTACAGCACGTTTTATGGGTTCACCATGGCTATCCATCGATGGCTGTTGTATCAAGATGGTGACAACGAAAGGCCACTTAGAAATTGGGTGTCTGTTAGTGCCTTAGTTCTACTTCTTGAAGTAATTGTGGGTTTTTACCTTTGGGTAAAGCCAAAAAATAGAATAAAACGCCTTGCGATTAAACGCCGCGCCAAGTTTCGAATTCTCATGTATCAACTTCATACAGTGCTGGGCGTTTATTTGGCTATACCACTAATACTCATCGCTTTTAGTGGCATGGCGTTTAATTGGAAAAGCGCTACGCAGCAGGTGGTGGAAACCGTTACTTTTTCAAAAGTTGAGAAAAGGCCCGTACCTGAACCGTTATCCCACGATGCTAGTAGTGCTTCAGTGGCTATCGATACATCTTATCAAAACGCCATAGCGGTGTTTCCCAATGCGTCACTATTTCGCATTTACTTCCCAAAAAATTCAGGCGAACACATAGGTTTCAGAATGCAAAACCCCGGCGAGTCTCACGCCTACAGCTGGGTTTGGACAAACCCTCAAAATGGAGAAATAACGGGTTATTACGATGCATCAAAAGCGAATGTAGCGACGCAGGTTTGGAACTTCAAATACAAGTTTCACATTGGTGATTTCGCGGGCCCATTGCTTGAATTTATCTGGTTATTAATCGCATTACTCCCTGCGTTTTTTACGATAACAGGGTTTTACTTTTGGTATAAACGCCACTTTAGATAATGAGAATAATTTTCATTATCTTTACATTGTTCTTCTACACCTTTAGTATAACGCGCCTTTCGTAACCTTATTTTCTTAAAAGAGTTTTCATGTTTAGACCATCGCTTACGCTCATTGCCTTAGCCGTTAGTGCGCCTTCTTTTGCTAATGATGCCCAAAAGGATATGGAACGTATTATCGTTTCTGGAAGTCGTGTTATTGAAAGTATTGATGAAGTACCAGCGTCAATCACCGTTATTTCAAGAAAGCAGATTGAAGATCACCTAAAGGTAAATCCCGAGTTACAGAGCTTGTTAGCGCAGATGGTGCCGGGCTTAGCTCCAGATACAGGTAGTTCGAGCAATACTGGCCAGTCTTTGCGCGGACGAGCTCCGCTTGTGATGATTGACGGTGTGCCTCAGTCCACGCCGCTTAGAAATGGCTCGTTAGGTGTGAAAACGATTGACCCTAGCGCGCTTGCTAGAATTGAGGTAATTAAGGGCGCTACGTCTGTTTATGGCAATGGAGCGTCAGGCGGTATTATCAACTACATTACCAAACAAGCAACAGCGCAAGACACGCATGAGGGCCAAGTGAGTTTGTCTTCACGTTTTAGCGCAGTGAAGCTTGAAGAGTCAGCCGGTGCGCGTATTTCAGCTGCGATTAACGGCAAGGTGGAGAATTTCGATTACCTTGTTACCGCCAGTTACGAGGAAAACGGCGTTCAGCGCGATGCAGAAGGCGACATCTTAGGTTTGCAGTACGGCCTGTCAGACGCTGAAACACAGAACTACTTTACCAAATTTGGTTACGATTTCGATCAAGAGAAACGCCTTCAATTTAGCTACAACTACTTTAGCTCTCAACAAAAAACTGATTTGGGAGATGTTCCCGGAGACATCAACGAAGGCGTGAAAACCTACGCTATTCACGTACCTGAAGCTCTGCAAAAACGCGGTAAACCTCAGGGGCCTGACGGAAATGAGAACATCACCTTGAAATACACAGACAGCAATATCTTTGCAAACAGTGAAATGACGCTTGATGTGTACTCGCAAGATATTGAGAACGTATTCTTCTTTTCGCCTAACTTAGCTAACCCCGATGAAGGCTACGACGGCGGCCAGTCTATTATTCGCTCTGAAAAGCGCGGCGCTCGCGCGACGTTTAATACTGCCATTGATTTCGATGGCGTAGAAGCCACGTTTATCTATGGTATCGACGCACTGAAAGACACTACCTCACAACCGCTGGTTGATGGGCGCGTGTGGGTTCCTGAAATGGAAATGGACAGCTTAGCTGGCTTTTTACAAACAAAATGGGTAATTCACGACGACGTTATTGTAAAGGCAGGTGTGAGAAGGGAGAGTATCGATTTATCGGTTGATGACTACGAAACACTGAAGCTGTGTCGCTCTGAAACTCAATGCTCTGTTCCTCTTCAAGTTAAGGGGGACACTATAGATTACGACGCAACCACTTATAACATTGCAATTAAGTATAACTGGAGCGACAGCTTTAGCCCGTTTTTCAATTACTCGCAAGGTTCAGATATCGCTGACATTGGCCGCCTACTGCGCGCTGCAACGGTAGATGATATTGGTCTTATTCAAACGGAAGCTTCTATCATCGATAACTACGAAGTGGGTTTCACTTCTCTTTTCGACCAGGTACGCCTTGAAGTTGCGGCTTACAGAAGTACATCTGAACTTGGTACGACCAATAGTTTCAACGAAGTGACAGGTGTGTATGAGCCTGTACGCGCACCACAGGAAATTTGGGGTTATGAAGGCTTAGTAGACTATCGAATCTCTGAAACGCTCAATGTGATAGCCACATATAGTTACGTTGAAGGGAAAAATACCGAAGCTGATGTGTACCTTGGCTCTCGCCAAATTAGTCCACCCAAAGCAACGGCAAACGTAAACTGGAAGCCATCAGACACTTTATCGTTAACAGTTAGCTATCTGTATGTGGGTGATCGTAAACGCTTCTCGCCAAATGCTGACGGCGACTATGTGGGCGATCAAGGACCTATATCGAGCTATAATATTGTTAACCTAAGTGGACAGTACCAGTTCGCTGAAAACTGGAACGCGTTTATGGGTGTCGAAAACCTGTTTAACAGCGACTACTATCCTGCGCGCGCTCAGTCATACACCTACGGTGGCTACAATATTAAAGGATTAGGCACCACAGCAACCCTTGGTGTGACTTACTCTTTCTAACCAATAGCACCTCGTCTAATTGTGGCGAGGTGCCTTCTCTCTACCATCACTTTCAGTGATGCTTGTCTATTACAGCAATAATCGCTAATTTCGTAACAACTCATTAACAATGAATTGTGTAGGAATTACCGTGAGCAACGCTGAACAACAATTGCATTATTCTACTTGTACGCTTTGTGAAGCAATGTGTGGTATTGAGGTAGCGACGAAAGGCCGTCAAATACTGTCAATAAAAGGGGATAAAGAAAACCCATTTAGCCAAGGTCATATCTGCCCGAAAGCGAGTGCGTTAAAAGACTTGTACGACGATCCTGACCGCTTGAAGCGCCCGGTAAAAAGGGTACGAATTGACGGCGAGGCGAGTGCATCGGAAGACAGTGCATTGGAAGACTGCACCTGGGAAGACAGCGCATGGGAAGAGATAGGGTGGGATGAAGCCTTTGATTTAGTCGCAAGCAAGTTACACCACATCCAGCAGGCACACGGCAATAATGCGGTAGGTGTGTATTTAGGAAATCCCAATGCGCACAATATGGGCTCAATATTATTCGGACCGTATTTCTATCGTGCCCTCAAGTCGCACAACCGCTATTCCGCTACCTCCGTTGACCAGTTGCCCCATCATATTGTTAGTCGACGACTGTTTGGTCATATCTCCCAAATTCCCATTCCTGACATTGATCACACGCAGCACTTTATGATCATCGGCGGGAATCCGCTGGCCTCTAATGGCAGCATTATGACCGTGCCAAACGTGAAAAAGCGTTTAAAGGGCATTCAAAAACGTGGAGGGAAGGTCGTCGTTATCGACCCTAAACGCAGCGAAACTGCCGATATCAGCTGTGAACATCACTTTATTCGTCCAGGCAGTGACGCGCTGTTACTGCTAGCTATGCTGCATGTATTGTTTGAAAAGCAGTTATACAAGGCGGATGAAATTTTACCTTATGCCGAGGATATAAAAGCGGTCGAAAAATACGTTCGCGATTATTCACCACAAAAGGTGAGCGAGCTTACCGGTATTACAGCTTCACAAATCACTCAGCTTGTTTTGGACTTCTGCAATGCTGAGTCTGCAGTTTGTTATGGAAGGATGGGGGCTAGCGTACAAGCGTTTGGTACGCTCACTCAGTATCTCATCATGCTGTTTAATATGCTCACCGGAAACCTAGATAAGCGGGGTGGCATGATGTTTACTCAGCCAGCCGCCGACGTATTACCTGTATCAGGCAAGGGCAGCATGGGCGGATTTACCTCTCGCGTAAGAGGGCTTCCGGCGTTTGCTGGTGAGTATCCGGTGGCGTGTTTAGCCGAGGAAATCTTAACCCCGGGAGAAGGACAAATTAAGGCCATGGTAATTGGTGCAGGTAATCCCGTGGTCACTACACCAAATGCAGAACAGCTTGATAAAGCATTTCCTCAACTCGATTTTATGGTTGCGGTGGATTTTTACGTTACCGAAACCTCCCGACATGCAGATGTGATCCTTCCTCCGGTAACCGCGCTAGAACGCGACCACTACGACATTGTTTTTCACAACTTTGCCGTGCGAAATTTTGCTAAGTATTCGGAAGCGGTGGTGGACATTGACGAAGACCAGCTTAGCGACTGGCAAATATACCTTTCGTTAGCAGAAAGGCTCGATGCGCTAAACGGAAAAAACACCGCACACTATGCTGCGCTTTGGGACAAGCAGCCTAAAGGTGTGGTCGATGATTTGTTGCAAGCAGGTCTTTATGGTCGAGCAGCAAGTAAAAAAGAGGGCGCTGATGCTAACTTAAGCGAAACTTCAACCGCTATCCCGGAAGGCGGGTTGTCGATTGATACGCTTAAAGCACACCCACACGGTATCGACTTGGGGCCGCTACAGCCGTCTTTGCCTCATGCCTTGTTCCATGAAGATAAGAAGATTCACTTAGATTTTGATTACTTCATGGCTGATTTAGACAGGGTTAACACGCATTTTTTTGGAAAAGCGAACCATGGTACGCCGCAAAATCAGCCCGTTGTTTTGATAGGGCGCCGGCATATTAAAACTAATAATTCGTGGCTGCATAACAGCCCTCGTATGGTGAAAGGTAATAACCGCTGTACGCTGCAGCTTCACCCTGATGACGGGGCTAAATATGGCATTACAGATGGCGATGAGGTAAGTGTGAAATCGCGGGTTGGCCGGCTAACCATAGAGGCTGAAATCACAGATGCAATTATGCCTGGCGTGGTATCTATTCCCCATGGATGGGGGCACAACAAAAAAGGCATAAAGTTGTCTGTGGCAAGTCAGCACCCTGGGGTAAACACCAATATTCTTACTGACGATTTACAGGTAGACGAATTATCGGGAAATGCGGTGCTAAATGGCGTGCCCGTGGAGCTAGAAAAAGTAAGTTAAACACATAAAAAAGCCGGCATTAACTAAAAAGCTAATGCCGGCTTTTGTGAGAAAGTGCTCAATTGAGCGCGTCTCTCTAGGTCATCGTACATATTTACTATTTAGTTGTTAATATGGAAAATGTCTGGAAATTGTTTATACACTTGCTCTCTAAGCTTTTTCCATACTTTCCAATTTTAAGACACACATGACGTTTCTTATTGAGGAAATCATTATGCATTTTCCAGAGAAAGTATAACAGGGAAGGTATGGATGAATTGACTATTTGTATTCTCTGCTTGGATTAAGGCATTCATAGTGTTTTGGCATTTATGGTGTTTTGCAAAAAAATATTTTCAGTAGTAGCGGTGACAACAAATGGAGAATGTACTTATTGAACGAACGAGACTTTGCGTAAATCCCGTGGGTAATAAGTGCAGTCGTTTCTTGCTGGTCAACGCCAATACGCCATGAATCTCCCATTTGAATTTGAGACAACAAAGTTACAGCAATTCCGCAGGCGCCAATCAAGGAGCCGAGAAGCTGAAATGGAATTGAAGGAACAAATAGTAGGGGCGCACGTCCTAAGTAACCAAAAAGAACTAGACCAAATGCAAAGCAAAACGTAACCACGAATATAGCCCCTGGTACAATTTCTATTAATGGTGCGTTTATAGATGCTGCTCTTATACCAAAATCACCATTTCTCTTATATTGAACAAAGCTTCTACCGAGGACGGCTAGCGCCAAAAAACTACTAATTAAAATAAGCGAAACCATATCTATCCTTATCGTACATGACGTTAAGAATATGATTGTAAAGTCTATACTTAATAAAGAGTCAATAGGTACCTAAAAATCGTTCAGGTAAAACTTGGGCATTTACGAATAAATGCCCAAGAACACTACTAATCCCCTTTACTATGCACGAGTCGATAGAGTACAGGCAGCACTACCAGTGTTAGCAAGGTTGACGATATTATCCCGCCGATGACCACCGTGGCCAAAGGCCGTTGCACCTCTGCACCTATGCCCGTATTGAGCGCCATGGGCACAAATCCAAGGCTTGCCACTAGTGCTGTCATTAATACCGGACGCAAGCGAATAAGTGCCCCTTCAACAATGCTATTCACTAATTCTCCGGTTTCTAGCAAACGTTGCTTGATGAAGGACAGCATTACCAATCCGTTTAATACGGCAATCCCAGACAACGCGATAAATCCTACCGACGCGGATATGGATAAAGGCATATCCCTTAACCAAAGAGACATTACACCGCCTGTTAATGCCAAAGGGATACCTGTGAAGATAATCAACGCATCGCGTATAGAACCAAACGCAATTACCAGCATTGTCAAAATCACAAACAACGTAACCGGTACCACAATAGTCAATCGTTGACTCGCACTCTCGAGCTGCTCAAAGGTTCCACCATAGTCGAGCCAATAACCAGCAGGTAAATCTACTTCATCATTGATTCTCGCCTGAGCTTCTTCAACAAAAGTGCCAATATCTCTGTCACGCACATTTGCTGTGACAACAATACTACGTTTGCCATTTTCCCGGCTTATTTGGCTAGGTACTTCTTTAAATGCCAGTGTGGCTAATTCGCTTATCGGTACATGCTCACCAGAGGGCGTGACGATGGGAACGCTCTCAAGCTGAGTGAGTTCATTTCGAATGTCGTCGCCATATCGCACGACAATCTCAAAGCGTCTGTCGCCTTCAAAAATCATTCCAGCGGTTTCTCCACCTGTCGCAGCATTGAGCCATAACTGCAAGTCGGCTATATCCAAACCAAAGCGTGCCAATTGATCAGGCTTTGGTGTGACGGTGAAGATTGGAATGCCTTCTACCTGCTCAAGCCTCGCGTCATCAGCTCCTTCAATCGTTGAAATAACGGTCAAAATGTCAGAAGCAGATGCAAAGAGCGTATCTAAGTCATCCCCAAATAGCTTTATCCCCAAATCTGCCCTTACGCCACTAATCAATTCGTTAAAACGCATTTGTATAGGTTGCGTAAATTCATAATTATTGCCGGGCAAAGTAAACAAGTCCTCTTCAAACGTTTCCACTAACTCAGCTTTTGTCATTGATGGATCGGGCCATTGCTCCCGAGGCTTTAAAATAACATAAGTATCTGTAATGTTTGGTGGCATAGGGTCGGTGGCGACCTCACCCGTACCCGTGCGACCGAATACCGTCTGTACTTGCTCATACTGCATAAGTTTCGCTTCAAGAGTTTTTTGCATTTCAACTGCTTGTTCTACCCCTGTCCCAGGGATCCGTATTGCCTGTACTAAGATATCACCTTCATTGAGCTGGGGAATAAACTCGGAGCCTAATTTACTGCCCATCCATAAACTGCCGACAACCAAAGCACTCGCTGCTACTACCACTAGCCATCTAAAACGCAGCGCTCCGGTTAAAACAGGACGATAGACTGCCTTTGCACCTTTAATAATTGGGCTTTCTTTTTCGCTAATTTTACCTCTCATGAAAATTGCTATCGCCGCAGGCACTACGGTAAAACAAAATACCATTGCGGCAAGCAAAGCCATTATCACGGTCGCTGCCATGGGGTGGAACATTTTACCTTCGACGCCAGTGAGCGTGAACAAGGGGATATAAACAATGGTAATGATCAATACACCAAACAAACTGGGACGTATGACTTCATTAGTGGCTTCATATACAACATTCAGTCTTTCTTTGAGCGGTAGAGTTGCGCCGTTTTGCTTCTGGGATTCGGATAATCGCCTGATACAGTTTTCAACAATGATAACTGCGCCATCGACAATCAAGCCAAAATCCAGTGCGCCTAAACTCATTAAGTTAGCAGACACATCGGTTTTGACCATACCCGATATCGTGGCAAGCATTGCCAGGGGTATTACAGCGGCTGTAATAAGTGCAGCTCGCACATTCCCAAGCAAAACGAATAGCACAACGATGACAAGTAAAGCGCCCTCGACGAGGTTTTTCTGTACTGTGTCAATGGTTTTGTCAACGAGGCTTGTTCTATCGTAAACCGCTTCAAGGATAACGCCCTCGGGTAAGCTTGTTTTAATGGTTTCGAGCTTACTGTCCACAGCTTTGGCGACCGTACGAGAGTTTTCTCCCACTAACATCATTGTCGTGCCAATCACTGTTTCTTGGCCATTTAACGTGCCGGCTCCAGAGCGCAGCTCTTTACCGAGGTTGATTTGGGCGATGTCTTGAATTTTTACCGGTATGCCATCAATGATCTTAACAACCACTTGGCCGATATCGTCGATGCCCTTCAGTTGGGCTTCCGATCTGATCAGTACTTGTTGCCCATTTTGTTCTACAAAACCAGCGCCTTGATTCGCATTGTTGCGTTCTAGCGCACTGAGAAGGTCACCTGTACTTATCCCAAAGTTTATCATTGCGACTGGATTAGGATTCACATGATATTGCTTTTCAAATCCGCCTACCGCATAAACCTCGGTCACCCCCTCAACAAGCGACAATTGGGGCTTAACTACCCAATCATGGATCTCCCTTAATGCCATAGCATCATAGGGTTGACCGTTGTCCTGTCGCGCCTGAGGCTCAGCACTTAACGAGTACATGTAAATTTCACCCAAGCCTGTGGCGATAGGGCCCATTTCAGGGGTTAACCCTGTTGGCAATTGCGCCGCGATGGCGGTGAGACGCTCGTTGACGAGATTTCGTGCGAAATATAAATCGGTGCCCTCTTTAAACACGACTGTGACTTGCGACAAGCCATAGCGTGATATCGAGCGGGTATACGATAAATTAGGCAAACCGGCCAGCGAGGTTTCAACTATAAACGTTATGCGTTGCTCAGTCTCCAAAGGCGAGTAACCTGGGGTTGCGGTATTTATCTGCACTTGCACGTTGGTGATATCAGGCACAGCATCAATCGGCAGTTGTTTGTAACTGTACATACCAAAAAAGGCGACAAACAAGGCGAACAACATCATGACACCACGGCGCTCAATCGACAGACGGAGTATTCGTGCAATCATGCTCTCACCTCACCGTTTTTATGGACTTGGCTTTGCTTTTGACAATAAATTCGCAGGTAATTAGTCATCATCGCCCGCCTCCATTTTTAATAAATCAGCTTTTAGTAGATAGCTATTTTCTACAACGACTTGCTGGCCTATTTGAACGCCCTTCACAATCTCTACTAAACGGTTGTCCGTGTTCCCAAGTTTTACTTGGCGGGGGTAAAATCGTTCCCCTTCTTTGACAAAAACAATGGTTTGCCCATCTAACTCTTGTATTGAACTTTTGGGGAGTGCCAGATTGACTTCTTGGAAACCAATCTGAATATAACCCTCTACCATAGCGCCTAAAGGCCAATAACCACTGCCATTATCAACGTTCACAAACGCGATAGAATAGGGTTTGTCATCCGGTGAGGACGTAATGTGGCTTATACTTGATTGTTGCTGCAATTCCTCAAGCCTTAAAGTGACTTCCATATCAGCGGCAATATGAGTACGTTGTTTGGGGAAAATAGCCAATTGAGCAATTGCGCGAGAGTAATTAGCAACAGAAAGCAGCACTTGACCGTTGGTGAGCTCACCATCATTGGCGTGTCTAGCTATGATTTTTCCAGACATCGGTGAGGTGATTGAGTATTGATTTAAACTCTCGTTTGACTCAATGATTGCCAGCGTGTCACCTTTTTCTACTTTATCTCCAATATTCACCATGATACGTTTTACAACACCGTCGAAGCGGGCACGAATATGACTCAGTGACGCAGGATCATGAACTATCCGCCCAAACGTTCTGGTTGTGAGCGATAATGATCCTGACGCGGCTGAAGCAGTCACGATATCGTGTTTAAGCATCCGTTCTTGAGATAATACTACGTACTCGGGTCTTTCTTCGGCTTCCTCATCGTCATCATCAGCCAGGGCGACAGTAGCAAACAATAAAGTAAGTAGCATGGCTAACACGCCAAGCAAGTAACGTGCGCTAGTGAGTAATGTAAATTGTGATGTATTCATTATTTTTTCTCTAGTAATTCTGATGATTGAGCAGACGTCGAGGGAGAGTCAGAAAACACGGGAATTCCCGTAAGTGCCTCTAGATCTGCGCTTCGAAGGTGGACTAAGCCTGCGGCTTTTATCAGTGTTCGTTGCATATCTATGAGTTGCTGTTGCGTTGTCACCCACTCTATATAGTTGTAGCGACCACTTTCATAGCCATCCCGCGCCAATTTCAATGCAGATTCCAATGTGGGAACGACATTGTCTTGAAGGGTCGTAACAGTGAGCAAGGCTTGGTCTTTTGCGCTAATGACTTGATTTAATTGGCGAGTGAGTTCACGAATTTTCGCTTGTTTTTGATAGTCGATACTGTCAAGCAATGCGCGCTGTTGTTCGTATTCTCCTAGATTCCGCTGCTTGGTATTTAACGGCACCGAAATACTGGCGACTAACGCTGTGTCATTAATTCCCTGCATTCTTCGGATACCGGCTTCCCACGCAATGTCGAACTGCTGACTGGCCTGAACCACTCTCAATCTGGCCTCTTGTACCCGATAGTTATCAGCATAAAGCAGAACGTGTGGATTGCTTTGAAGCTGTGAAAGCATATGTTCAAGTGATAGTGAATTTGGAAACGATAACAGTGTCCCTTCAACTTCCGCAAACGCAGCGTTAGTGTCACCCCACATGATGGCCAGGTCGCGTTTATACTCATTGAGTTTTTGTTCACTTATCAATAACGACAAACGCGCCTGCGACAACGCTGACTCTGCACGTTTTTTCTCAAGTGGTGAAGAAGCCCCCGCTTCAACCCGTGTAGAGACTGTCTGAAGCATTGTGCGAGCCAGCATTTCAGCTCGTTGCTCAGTCTTGTGCAACGCTTGTTGGACAATGACATTGATATATCGTCGAGTTGTTTCACCCAAGATGTCCAGCGTACGAATGCGCCGTTGTGTAAGCAGTTGTGCTTTTTTTGAACTCACCACATTCATTCGGCCGCTGACTTTATCGCCCAGTTCGATGACCGACGATAAGGTCAGTGTCAATTCGGCATCTTTGATACCAGACACTTCGCCTGTTCCCAACACATTTTCAACTTCAACCCCAACAGACATTTCAGGTCGTAAGCTGGCCATTTTTGATTCACCATCCAAAGCCGAAGATTTAAATTCGAACACAACTAAATCTGGGTTGTTTGATAATGTGCGTTTGAGCGCATTTTCAAGCGTGATTGAAGACTTTTGCGCATTGGCAGATTGAACAGATATGCTCATGGTTACCAGTGCAGCAGATATCAATTTCAGATACGCTGAGCTAGCTTTTTTTATGCCCAATGGGCGTGAAGAACTCATAAAAGAACCTTTTGTTCATAAGATAACGACATACATGGAAAGCACCCATGCAAACATATAGGAGGGAATGGATTAATGTTGAGGTGGGCGCAAAAGGCCTTCGACTAGGCCGTCAGTGACGTTGCGGGAATAACTGTATTGATTGGTATATAACGGTTTAGATACGTCATTTATTGGGTGTTGTGCCAGAAACTTAATCTGTCCACATTGACACAGCACACAATGGAAACACTTAGACTCTTCACTCGACGTATTATCACCAGCATTTACATTTTTTTCGGGAACATCATAAGTGCCTATCGACTTTGATTGTTCAGGGACTGACGATACCTCCGCAGGGTAGTCATCGCATTGAGCGGCGAACGAAAAGCCCGATTGACACATGAGCAAAGTAATAAGTAGCCATGCCAACCTACGCAGTTTTGATGTGCAATTAAAAATTGGCATTTTCTTATCAACTTTGCGCATTAAGCGCTCGCTGTCTTTCATTTCCAGCATCTTCGAGGATCATTTTTGCCCCGCGCAACACAACGCACGAAACTATCACACCGATAACCAGATCAGGCCATCGAGAATCGAGCCAAAACACCAAAACGCCAGCAAAGATAACACCTAAGTTGGCAATCACATCGTTGGCTGAAAATATCCAGCTTGCCCGCATATGCACTTCTTCATTTCTTTGTTTGCGTATGATCACAAGACAAATGACATTAGCAACCAGTGCAACTGCCCCCATAGCCATCATTAGTCCCGATACAGGTTCGCTACCGTAAATTGACCGTCTTACAATATCAATGATAATCAACACACCCAGTGCCATCTGAAAAAAGCCGCTAATTCTAGCCGCATTGGCTTTGTGCAATAGCGATTTACCAATAGCATAAAGGGCAACACCATAGACAACTGCGTCGGCGAGCATATCAAGTGAATCGGCTATTAATGCGGTTGAATCAGCAAGCAACCCGATCCCCATTTCTATAACAAACATTGTCGCGTTTATTCCCAAAAGCCAATACAAAACCTGTCGTTGAGACTGGTCTTTTATTTCAACTTCGCACCCACATCCGCTCATTAGAAACACACTCTTTACTGATGAATAGTATGAGTATAAAGTCTATACTTGGTATAGAGTCAACGGTTAGGAGAAAAAAATGAAAATTGGTGATGTCGCAAAGACGACAGGTTGTAGTATTCAGACCATTCGTTTTTATGAAAAGAAGGGGCTCTTGCCTGAGCTTAAGCGCTCAAGTGGAAATTATCGTGTCTACGACAAGGGGACTATTGAACAACTCCTGTTTATCAAACAGTGTCGTTCATTAGATATGTCTATCATGGAAGTAAAAACGCTAATGGACAGTCGTTCGAGGCCAGATCAGAGCTGTTCAAATATCAATACGTTAATAGCTAAGCATTTATCAGACGTCATTATTCGCATTGAAGAGCTAAACGCATTAAAGTCATCACTCGAAAATATGGCGTCATCGTGTGACCAAGACAAAACCATTAGGGACTGTGGTATTTTAAATTATTTACACACTTAAAATTGTAAGAAGAACACAATTTCACTGTGCGCGCTCACCTTAACTTGTATCTATCGGCTAACATTCTTCATGCGTATAGATTTATAAGGCAAAAATCAATAGCCTGAACTTTTGATACTGAGTCAGCCATGCATATTCATTTGTGGCCCTACAAAGCGATTTACATCGGAATCAGTCCTGATAATGATGTTCATGCACATCATGCTGTCCAAATTTGCATTGGTTTAGACAAAGACATCTCGGTTCAAGATTACAAGGCACAAAGTATTCACACCGGACAATGTATTGTGATTTTCGAAGATGTCCCTCACAAGATTTTGGCACAGGACAATCAGATTGTAGTCATCTATTTAGAGCCTGAAGATAGGCAAAACCAACAATTTCTCAAAGCCTTACGTCAAGCCAAGAGTGATGGAATTAATACTCTGCCGCTTACTAGCAAAGAATTGGGATCCATTTCTCAGCATCTATTTACTGACGTCGATATCGACAAAGTGTGGAAAACAGTAAATAAAGCGGTAGGGCTAGTCTATAGTCCTGCGCTTTCATCGCGCCCTGAGGATAAACGGGTACGAGCGGTCATCGACATTATTGCTTCGCAGAGAGGTTGTGCAATCGATATGGCGTTTTTATCATCGAAGGTTTTCTTGTCCCCAAGTCGTCTAACACATCTTTTTAAGCAAGAAGTGGGTATACCTATTAGTCGTTTTATTGTCTGGTGGCGTGTGCGCGCCGCAATAGAACAACTGAGTAAGTCAGCAACATTGACTGAGGCTGCCCATGCTTCGGGTTTTTCTGACTTACCTCATATGAGTAAAACGTTTAAACAGCTGTTTGGATTTGCACCTTCTCGTTATTCAAACCGCACACCATTAAAATTCACAGTAATTAGCCGTTTGATACAAGCCGAATTAAGTTTGACTAGGGAATAATATACGCATCAATAAAAACGCGAATGTGTAAATACTATGAGAACGTTGGTCCAATGGATGTTCAGCCCATTATTTTTTTTAAGCTTTATCTTTGCTGCATCCAGTATCTCCCAAAACACAGGATCTGCAACCAATTAACCTAGTATGCTTTTACAGACAAGTTCTTACGCACTAATGGATGCCAATGAGCTTCAATGAGAGTGCGAGCGCAGTATGTGCAATGAGAAACTGTCAGATTTGCGCAAGCTTTCTAGCAATTTTGTTAAATCAAATGTTGCCTACTCCACACAAGCGTGTGAACACCAAGTGATTTCGATGTGACGATACAAGATAAATTAGACATGCTATTCATTTGTTAACTGGTACTCTAATTCTGCCACTCTCTGTTTGTACTCTTCGATGGTTAATGCAAAAGAATTGTGCTGGCTAGCCATATTGGATAGCCTTTCACGAAGCTCAGCTACTTCGCTCTTGTACTTTCTTTTCAATTTAATTTCTTTTTTGAGTCGTAACCTCAGTTTTGAAAGAGCGTCTGAGGAGTGTTCGGGTATCATACTCACTGAATAGCTTTGTTTTTTTAAAGCCCAAATTTTTTCGACAATATCTTCGTAATAGTATATTGAACCGCTGCCTAGGCCTGCTTCCTCCTCAACCGCTTTAACCGAGAGCTTTTGGGAGTACGGGACAATTGTTGTGGCTTTATTCAGTATTCTGTCTAGAGCCTCTTCAATCCTCGCTCTCGTAACTTCTGATTTAGTCATCACTTCCCCCGTCTTGTTTGTACTCAGAAAATGGAATGTTAAAGAAGTGCATGACTCGCTCGGCTGCTTTAATTTGTGAAAGGTAATGGCTTTCAATAGAACTAGAAAAAGAATCTATACTCTTAAGGTATTTTATCTGCTGGATACATTGTTGGTGTCTTATTGACCAGCCCTTCGCTTGTTCTTCATCTATTAACTGATTTTCACATTTAAAACAATTTGCTGGTGAGGCGACCTTGCTCATTTGGCATTGATATCCTGCTAAGCAATAGGAGTGTAACGTTCCTACAAAGTCTATTCTGCCAGCTTTAACGTGATTGTGAATTTCTTGCCAACTTTTATGCTCTGTTGGAATTGACCCTCTATCTTTCATTATTTCAAGGCCGCGCTTGCCAAATAATTTATCTTTTCGGTTGTACCACTTAAAAACAGTTTCAGTAATAACTTCATTACGAACATTTTTTATCAATTCTGACAGCTCGCTATCGGTATTAATCCCTCTAAGTACTGCTGCCGCACCGCCTTCTTCGTACCACTCACTGGTTGGTATATCCAAATGTTTAAACTGTTCTTTAACGGCTATCGTGGAACAGAGGTTGTGGCGTCTTACAAATACGGCAAAAGTTCTTCGAAATTGATGAGAAGTAATGGGCCATATATATCCAAGTGCAATTTTTTTATTAGATAAAACAGAGTTTTGGTTTGGGTTGATCAAGTAAAATTCTTCAAGGGCCTCGTCATCTACAATTGCTCCTGCCTCTTTAGCTATCTCATTAAATTTGTTGCGAAAATGCCCTTCATAGATGATCTTTGGAGCTTCACTTTTCTTTGTTTGAGTAAGCCATAAACAACTCGCCTCGTGGTTTTTCATCGGGTCTGGATGATTGAACAGTTGTTCTCGCATATATTGCGTCAATGCCTCAGCGAGTGAGATGGCGTCTCCTACGATAGTTGTTGTTACCCACTCAGATAGTTGTCCTCGTCCTTGTGTCATCTTGTGGTGGTATGATTGTACAGTGTGAATGATTTTACCGTTGTACGTTCTAGTCTTAAAACTATCGGGATGCAAAGAGTACAGTTCGCTGCGTCGCATTCCTGTAAATGCTGCGCAAACGATATAACAAGCGGCCTGGATTTTTGATAACCACGACTCAAATTGTCGCCAGGGTAAAATATGTTTTTCTAATGGCGTCCCTTGAAGATACAACTCAATAATGGATGAGTAGCTCTGAGGCTTAGCTTTATTTACCTCTACCCTATAGTCTGCGGAATTTGGGGTTAACCACTTCCAACTCCCGTCATTTATTTTGCGATCAACAACCTTTTTGCCTACTTCGTAATTTATGCGCAACTCTCGTATCAGTTCACTTAGCAAAACTCTATACGGATAGAGTTTTTCAATATAATCGATTGCTCTCGAATAAATTTTCTCCATGATACTTGTAGGCATAGCGTAAAACTGATTTGGTTTAGTCTTTTCAACCGCGCAGCATTCAATTGCTAAGGCTTTCGTGCTTTGATCGGTAGGGATTACTAGGCCTATGGGAAGAATGTGATCCGCCCTTTGTACTTTATTCAACATGCTGAATATCTGGACGGTGTTGCCATAACTGTATTGCAAAGATGTTAAGTATGTACAAAATTCATAAAACAAAACGGCATGCGACAGTTTGGAAATGCTAGCCCATTTCATTTTTTCCAAAAACTTATAGACTTGTAGCAACTTACTGTGCTGAAAGATAATTGTTGATGGCTTCAGTGGGTAAGAGTTCCCTCTGCCTGCATTAGTGTAAAGCCAAGAAAAACAAATCATTTTCAACTCTGTAGCAAGTTCAAAAGAACTGATCTCTGAAAAAGTGATTTTATCCTTGTTGGTTATCTTTCTATCTATGTAAGCAGATAAAATCCACTCTTCATCGCCAAAGTAGCTAACTGTAGTCCCCGCATGGTCTTTAGTCACTGGCACGTTATCTAGATACTTGAAGTCCAACTTACTATAGGATTCAAGTACTTTTTGAAAACCATCGAGGTTTTCATTCACTACATTTCCAGGAAGACTAAGAAGTATTTGCATCGTGCTCTCTAAAAGTTGTAATTTATACCTTCAGGCCAAATGGGGTGACGACCTTCCTGTTTGAGCTTTTTAGTTGCTTTACGGCGTACCTTCGGGTCAACGCTAAAAATACACAAGTCTATTTTTTCAACCAGTGAAGCAAAGTTTCTAACGAACTGAGAATGACTTTTATGGTCGATAATTGACTCCTCAATTACTTCCCGAAAACTCATTAAGCACCAAATATCCTCAACTTCTTCGATAATTACCTGATTGGGGCAATCGAAGCAATTCAAGATATCGGCACAAGCCAAGTGATCAACATCAAAGTGCATTGGACTTAAATTCATTTTTCGTTTGTAAACACTAGCTTGTTTACCGAAAGGAGAAATACATCCAGAACCAAGAGCTGTCTTTTGAGAGTGCTTATTTAAGTCACCATACTTAGCAAGAAATTGCTCATAGGGAAGTACTTCAACATCCAGTTTCGATTTTGCATAGCTTTTCGCCTGGGCAAGGTCAGAACATCGTGCAACAGCTTCCAATGTATGAGTGGCAGCTTGTAATTGCCTTTTATTTTCTATCGGATTACCCGTAGTATAGTGCTGACGGAGAGTCTTTGGTGTATTGCCTAATAAAATAGAAGCGCCAGCATAGTCGCCTGTTAAATCTAAGTATCGAGCACTGCCAGTCGCCCTGAATCTCTTTGCCATAGGCCTGAGCGGTAGGTTGTCATCCGTAACTAAATTAAAGGTGGATTGGAGCCAAATACTAGTATGTTTTAGATGACTTGGTTCAAGAGGCTTTAACTTGCCCCTACAAGCCATAAAAAACAAATGCTCGTTATTCGGCGCGATAGTGTGACTTAACTTTAAGAGCTTCTTTATGAATCGCAGTGAATGTTTTGGTACATTTTGACGATTGTTTTCTCCAATTGATATTGTTACGTACTTATTCGCTCTGGCTTTTAAAACGCTTTGTGAGTAAATGTGTTCTTCGTTGAAGTTACTTTCCTTAAACTTTTTCATAGATAATAAGGACGTCATGTTTCCCCAGGTAAAATAAGACATGAGGAAATAACCAAGTGAAAAACATTTTGTGATGGCCCCCGCAACTTCTATTCTCCGGGGCCCGAAAGCAATTTCTGCAGTTGCAACTCTTGGCTCTGTGTACAAGTGCAGTTCTGGAGTGCTGAGTATTTGTTCAAAGAGCTTATTAAACGTTGAGTAGATTGGTTTTAAAAGGGACTTGAGTTCAAAGTCTGAATAGCCCTCAGTAGGGTTCAGCTCGCGTCTGAAAAGACCTCTCGGAGAAAACCAATCCTTGCAAGGTAACCCTAGTATAGTAAGCATGCACTTTATAGAACTTGTTCTTTTTCGAGCTGTATTGACGTTCAAGGAGCCAAGCCTCACTTTTTCGACCTGATGCCTTTCCCACGCAACTATGGACTCGCGTGTTTCCAAGTCGAGATTCGATGAATCTACAAATTTTACATATCTTACAAGATCATTGACGTACCCAAATTTCGTCCTGTCTGAGTAGGTTTGATCATCATAAAGAGCTGTAAACCAGCGTCGAACAAGTTCGTCTCTATTTGCATATTTACCACCAGTTAGTTCCTTTTTTTTTGGCACATTGAAGTATCGAAATCTATTGAAGTCGAATTGCTGATACCGAGCTATCCCTACTTTCAAACTAATGATGAGGCTTTTATCTTGCTCAGATTGACTCATATAGCGACTCTTCAAGAATGGTATCTAGAAAGCTTGCTGCTTCTCTAACGTTTTTTTTACGCTCCAAGAAGTCGACGTACTTCCAAGTTGTTGCTTCACTACTGTGTCCCATCCATGCCATCATTTGTGTTACTGCGTCTTTTTGCATCCCTATCTCTAAAAGCGATGCAAGGCGGTACGTACAGTACGTGGCTCTGAGGTCATGAGTGGTATGAGAAAATAGCGAAGACGTTTCACGCTCAACAGCGTTTCTTAATCTTCTAAACGATTGCTGAACGTTGTTAGGACTAAATGGAGCACCTGATTTCGAGACTAGCAAAAATGAACTATTGTTCTTTTTGAGCCTTAGCCTGCGCCTTTTTGATTTTGCATAGCCAACAAGTAGAGCTCTGAGGCTGGGAGAGATTTCGACTTTTCTTTCTTTTCCATACTTTGTAGCTACACCATTCATCGGACCAATTTTCACTTCTGATTTATCGGAAAACTCAAGTTCCCACGCTAAACATAATGGGAAAGTACATGCTTCCTGTAATCTCAAACCTGATTGTACTTGCAAGAGTTGATGGATTATAAACTCTATGTTGAACGTGGAGAGTGCTTTCGCAAAGGGCTCTAGCTCATTTTTTGATAGCGGATTGAGTGATTGCACTCGCTCTTTTAAAGGAACTTTTACGCGAAGGTCCGTGCTACTGACAATGTAATGAGGGTTAAGATGATTCATCATTCTGGTGTTTCTGATTTTCACCATCTCGTAGTCAAATGGTTTACCGGATTCGTTAACGTTAAGAAATTTTTGGTGAATACACCACTCGTAAAACTTTACGACATGCCTCATGTAAAGAGATGCCGTAGAGAACTGGATTTGTCCTAGCCTTGCGTTTGTTAGTAAATTATCGTTTCTAAACCTATAGGTAGGTCTTAAATATTTAGCAGTCGGAAATTTATCCCAAGATAATGAGTTTTCTTCCAAGAAATTAAAGTAGCGCTTTAAAGCACGAACCGTGGAGTTTAAATCTTTCGCCTTCCTGTAGTTGACTAGATGATTTATCCAAAGATTTACAGGTGTAATATATTCGTGGTTTGAATAGTAAAAAGTTGGGATACCTTCCAGCTTAATATGCCCACTATTGGGTACCGAAAGGGGAAGCACAGAGAAGGGATTTGATTGAATCACGTAAGTCATGTACTACCCCGAATGAATCTAAGAATTTCTAAAGGGTAGTACATTTTCCAGAAAGTGCTCAGCTACAGTCTAACATTCCAGAACGCGATCTACATAGTAACAAACTCTTCTGCACTGGTAGGGTGAATAGCTACACACGCATCAAAGTCAGCTTTAGTCGCGCCCATTTTTATGGCAACGGCGAAGCCTTGCAGAATTTCATCCATGCCGTGCCCAATACCGTGAAGACCTACCACTTTTTGGTCTTTACCCGCGCATACCAGCTTCATCTTTGTCATTTGGCGGTGGCGGGTTACCGCGGTGTACATAGACGCAAAACTAGAGGTGTACACTTTAACGTTGTCTTCACCGTATTCTTCAATAGCTTCTGGCTCGGTTAAGCCAATAGTGCCAATGGGTGGATGACTAAAGACCACGGTTGGAATCATTGAATAATCCATGTGAGCGTCTTTTTGGCCGTTGAATAAGCGTTCGCTTAGCAAGCGACCTGCTTTAACTGCCACTGGAGTAAGCTCTGCTTCACCGGTAATATCACCGACCGCGTAGACATTCTTTGCCGTGGTGTTTTGATATTTGTCGACCTTAACCGTGCCGTTGTCGTTCAGTTCAACGTCGGTATTTTCAATATCAATTTTGTCGGTAGAGGGTTTACGGCCAATCGCCCAAATCAAGCAGTCAGCTTTTAACACTTCGCCATTGGTTAAGTGTACTGATAGCTCGCCATCGTCAGCTTTTTCCACTTTCTCTACGCTAGCATGGTCGTGCAATTTGCAACCTTCAGCGTGGATCATGTCAACCAAAGTTTCGTGAATAATAGGGTCGAAATTTCTAAGCGGAGCGTGTTTGCGAACTACCAGATGCGATTCTGTGCCAAGGGCGTGAAGAACGCCGGCTAATTCCACTCCAATGTAGCCTGCGCCAACCACGACAGCGCGCTTCGGCTGCTCTTTTAAGGCAAAGAAACCATCAGAATCAATACCGTACTCAGCACCTTTAATATCTGGGATGATTGGGCGGCCGCCTACAGCAATCGTAATATGATCAGCCGTGTACTTTTCGCCGTTGACTTCTACCGTGTTGTTATCGATAAACTTCGCGAAACCGCGAATTAAGGTAACGTCATTTGCGGTAAGAGCGCGGTCGTAAGAAGCATGAATACGCTCAATATAAGCCTGGCGGCTGGCAATCAGGCTGTCCCAGCTAAAGTGATTTACCGACAAATCGAACCCGTATTCAGGTGCATAGCGATGTATGGCTTCAGCCACCTGTGCTCCGTACCACATGGCTTTTTTAGGCACGCAGCCAACGTTCACGCAAGTACCGCCAATATCTTTCGCTTCAATGATGGCGGCCTTCTTTCCGTGTTTAGCTGCACGGTTTGCAGATGCGATACCACCGCTGCCACCGCCAATACATATATAATCAAAATGTGTCATTCAAAAAGCCTTCTTTGTCGGTTAGGCGAACATAAACGATAAGCATAGATGCCTTCGGTAGGTTCGCACAGCAAATCATTCTCTATCGGTCTTGTCATAAAGAGTGATTAAAAGACCGAGATTTGCTTTAGGGAATTTCATTTAGTTTATCAATGGGGACAGTGCAGCCTAATTAAAAGGCTAAGACAAAGCGAAGCATATTATGCATCGCTCATCCTGCTTTCAGCACGAAACCTTTAAAGCTTATTCACTTATAGTAGCAGAAAGCTCTTCTGGTTCTATTTGAATACTAAACGCTTTTCCACGTTCTTCTTCAAAGTGTACGAGTTTTTGAATGGTGGCATCACTAAACACATGTCCCTCAGGAAGGATAAGGATGTGACTATCGTTATACAAATTTTGGGCTAGTACCATGCCTGCTTTGAGCTGCGAGGCTTTCAATGATGTAGAAAGCAGTTTAGATGTCGTTACATCTTCTGCTTCGAGCAACAGGTCCAAAAATTCACCGTCATAGCGGGTGTTTCTGTGCTTTTTCATTTCTAGTTTGGCATCGCGAGGGCTCATTTCGATACCGCTCATTCTGCCGGTTACTAAGCGCCAGTAATCTCGGGCTATGGCCAAGATACGCGCGCCAGCAGGAATTTCTTTTGCAACTTTGTTATACAAGCCTGAGCCATTATAGTGCTCGAACTGAAATTCAATAATGTCAGAAACTTGATGTAGTTCGTGCGCCGGAGCAAGTATTAACGCAGCCTGCTTGGTTTGCGATAGATAGTTTTGCTGCTGTTGATATTTAAGCTTTGAAAATGGCGCCTTAAAATCTTCGCTTTCAAGCCCTAGCAGGCCTAGCTCACAAATAAGGCCGGCATAGCGCACTTGTTTTATTTCGTCTTTCTCTAAACGAGCAATACGCGCAAGTTTCGACGCTAACTCACTCACCTCAATAGCAAACTTACCGTTGATGTTTGGATTAATGCTTATCACGTTGAACAGCACCTGCTCCATTGCAAGGTTGTGTTTTTCGATTTTATTTAGCGCCGCTTTTATTTGGCGCGTGCGCTTTTTAACCACTTGTTCTAGTGAAGCATTTACGTCGCGTAGCTTTTTATTTTGCAGTCGTGTTAGTTTTTGAAGACGAAGGTTTTCCGCCTTTAACTTAACGCGTTCTAAGCCTTCTTCTACAACAGCGATAAGCTCTTGGTTGTCCCATGGCTTTTGCAGGTAACGGTGTATCTTGCCTTGGTTTACAGCCTTAATGGTCGATTCAATGTCGGCATAGCCCGTTAGTACAACTCTAAAGGTTTCAGGATAATTGGTAGCGACCTGTTCGAGTAATTCCGCACCTGACATCTGCGGCATTTTCATGTCAGAAATAACAACGTGAACATCGTGTTTACTCATTAAATCTAACGCTTTGGCACCACTATCAGTAAGCAGTAAGGTGATATCCATAGTGAACAGAGCACGCTTAATAGCGCGAAGGATATTCGGTTCGTCGTCGACAAATAGAACCGTGTAGGTCGTGGCTTGTTCCGTAGTACGCTCTGTCATGAATTATTATCCTTATAAGCGACGTTACAACTATTACACGCAATGCTGCTTGATAACACTATTACTTGCTTCATCCTTCGCTCTCTGACTTTTTATCTGAATCTGAATTAATGGGGAGCGCTAAGGTGAATACGCTTCCTTCCCCCTCTTTGCTGGTGGCTGAGAGCGTGCCGCCATGCTCCTGAGCAATGCCAAACGAAATTGAAAGACCTAAGCCAGTGCCTTGCCCTTCAGGTTTAGTTGTAAAAAATGGATTGAAGAGTTTGTCTAAATGACTTGATGGAATACCGCAGCCAGTGTCTTCTACACGAAGCTCGACAAACTTGCCCGCAGTACAGGTGGTAATAGTTATCTTACCGTTCTTACCCGTGCTCTCTATCGCTTGACCCGCGTTAATGAGTAAGTTGGTAACAACCTGAGAAACCTTGCCTACATTCATGGCAACGTCAGGGACTTTGCCTAAATGCGTTTCGACAGTACAAATATACTTTAATTGGTTGTTCACCATGGCAAGGGTAGTGCGTACACAATCATTAATGTTGTGCTGCTGCATGTGGTCACTGTCTACACGAGAGAATAGCTTTAACCCTTTTACAATTTCAGCAACCCGACTTAAACCGTCTCTCGAATCGCTGAGGAGGTCGGTGATATCTTCATTGATAAACGCCATATCCTGATTAGCTAACATTTTTTCTAGTTCTGATAAGGCAGAAGCACGCTTACCCTCGTCTTGCTCATTAAGCACCGCGTTAATTTGTGAGAATGTCATTTGGTAGGTAGCAACGTACTCGCTTAAGGTGGATATGTTGCTGCTGACAAAACCGACAGGATTGTTAATTTCATGGGCGACCCCCGCTGCTAGCTGGCCAACTGACGCCATTTTCTCAGCTTGAAGTAGTTGTACCTGGGTCTCTTTTAGATCTTTATTGGCCTCTTGGAGTTGATAGTTTTTCTGATGCAGCAATGCGGTTCTATCCTGAACCTTTTCTTCAAGTAGCGTGTTAAGCTCTTTAAGCTCATCTTGCGCGTATTGACGCTGCGCATGTTCTTCTTTTAAACGCTCAACCAGTTGATTAAATGCCTCTGCCAGTTCGCTTAACTCATCAGTGCCGCGCACGGGAACAAAAACATCTTGATAGCTGTTGTTTTTCACTGCATCACCTAAACGTTTAGCGCCTTCGTGTAATTGATGAAGCTGCGACATCAGGTAAGAACCAAGTAAGTAAGAGCACAATCCGACCAAAATAAATTCTAGAAAAGCCAGTGTAACTGTCCAGTTTCTCACCCTTGATACAGATTCAGTTACTGAAGCAATGTTAAGCCCAATCTCTACATATCCGTACAAAGTCCTGTTCACCATGATGGGGGCTCGGGTGTTGTAAATACCATCATCAGCGTCCGAAACACTTGTGTCGGCAGTAAAAGGGCGGTTTAGTGCGTTGGTGTTACCCTTTTCTACGAAAACTCTGCCTAATTTGTCTTTAACTTTGACGTAAGCAATATTGGGGTTGGTAAGAATTTCTGAGACGTCGGCATCTAGAGCTGCAAGGTCATAACTTAAAAAGGCATTTTTTGTCGTCGAAACAAAAAGGGCAACTGTGGTGTCGGCTGACTTCTTTATATTACTGTCGACAAGGTCATTAAGTAGCTGAAACACCGTCACAATGAGCACTAGCAGCAAAAGCGCTGCTATTGATGCGATGCCTGTTATTGTTTTTATACGCAACGAAAGTTTCATACGAGTCTACTCATAAATGCGGCCTCGATAGCGATGCTATTCCCAATGCTCTCACGTCGTCCCAATCACTGTCGTTTGACGCTATAAAGCCGTTAAATCCAATACCTTTTAAAATCCAAGACTTACTTGTGTCATTCGACAAAGCAAGTAATGCATTAAGAATAGCTTGTCTGTCAGCGAGTGCCATATTTGGATGGGTTGCGATAGCATGAGGCGTATAACCTTTGCTCTTCCAAAGGACACGTAATTCTTGTTTAACGTCGTCAGGTGAACTGTTAAGCGTACGGACAATGCCACCCCCAGCATTGAAAAAGCCCCTTTGTACTGCGAGGTACACAGAGTCATGAGAATTGACGTAGCGCGGTACAAAAGCAATGCTTTTCATCCGCAAGTGAGCGCTTGTGATAATTGTGGCAGCAAACGCAGCTAGCGCTGGGAAGGCTACTTCGGTACCGCTTAAGTCATCCAGAGAGCGTATGGGGCTGTCTTTATGTACAACAAGTAAGCCGCGAATTTCTTTATCGCGTTGGCGCGCAAGCGCGCGGTATCCCGCAGATTCATTAAAGACCACAAAGTGGTAGGGGTTCATGTAGGCAATATCATATTTGCCGTCGGCGAGATTAGCCTCGAAGGTGGGAATGTCTTTTGCAGTTTTAAAATCAATCTTAAAACCGGTGTAATTGCTCACATAGTCGATTAAGGGTTGCCATGTTTCAGCCATTTTCTTGGCAGACTGCTGAGGTACAACAGCAAAAGTAAGGGGTTTAGCATTTGTCGGTAATGCGCAAACACCTACAAGCAAACTTAAAAGAGCGAATCGCGATAACCAAGCCATAATGTCACTCCCTTTAAATCGATTTACATCGACATAAACTGCTCAAGGACCATTGTTAAGTCATGATTTGAGAACGGCTTTTGTAAGGTGGCATCAGCCCCTATCTCAAGCGCGCGCTCCAGGCTAATTTCATCGAGTGCCGATATGACCACAATTTTGAGATCTTTATATTTACTTTGATCTCGCGTGAATTCGATAACGCTGTAACCGTCCATGCCTGGCATACTTAAATCGAGGGTCATGACTTTGGGCTCGTATTGGCTCAGCATAATCCCCGCTTGGAAGCCGCCTGTAGCGATATACGACTCATAACCCGCCCGTCTGGCCACGCGCTGAATAGACTTGGCAACTGGCATTTCATCGTCAACAATTAATATTGAGGGCGTGGCAATGCCTTTCAATGAATCGGGAATTGGCATGTCGTGTCGTTCAAGAAAGGCGACAAAATCTTCTACTAATACTCTGTTGTTTCCACGCCCAGGAAGTTTGAAGCCTTTCAGCTTGCCGCTTTCGATCCATCGAATTACGGTGCGCAGATTTACATCGCAATACGAGGCTATTTCGCCTGAGGTCAACGTTTTCATATCTATGCCTTGTAGATTTATTAATCGAAATTATAGACGCTGAACAGCGAAGGGACAAAGTAGACAAAAGGATGAAATGTGACATTTGTGACAGCGCTTGGCGGAGCTGACCGTGTTGTTCAGGTTTTATGAGGGGCATTAAGAAAAACGGTGCAGCGGCATTCATTGAATTCGTAAATATAGGCAATAATCATGATCCATGCACGTTGACGGCAAGTAAGTTCAAAATAGGTCAACAGTGGCTAAAACAATAGCTTGCTTTTAATCAGCGAAGCCCCATCATTATTCTATCAAAGTGTTAAGAGTGAAAAAGATTATGACAACCCCTGCAATTGAAATGGTAGATGGTCTACCAATTTTTTCTGCTATTGAACCTGCCTCTATCAAGCCTGCAATTGAAAAAGCCATTGCGGCGTGCAAAAGCGAAATAGATGAGGTCGTGGCGTCGAAAGATTACTCTTACCAGAACTTAGTGCTGCGCCTTGAAGAGGCCGATGATCGTTTAAGTAAAATATTTTCACCCGTTTCTCATATGAATAGCGTGGTGAGCAGCGATGAATTGCGTGAAGCCCACGATGCGTGTTTACCATTATTATCTGAATACGGAACTTGGGTAGGCCAGCACGAAGGCCTTTACAATGCTTACGCTTCCCTCAAAGCGTCTGACGAATTTGCGACCTTAAGCGAAGAGCAGCAGAAAGTGATTGAAAACGCCGTTCGCGATTTCACATTGTCAGGTGTAGCGCTTCCCGCAGAGCAAAAGAAGCGTTTTGCAGAGATTCAGGCAAAGCTTAGCGAGCTATCATCAACCTTTTCCAATAATGTGATGGACGCCACTATGGGCTGGACTAAACACATTACCGATGAAGCTGAACTTGCCGGTATGCCAGAGTCAGCCCTTGAAGCAGCGGCGCAAGCTGCGCACCAAAAAGACTTACAAGGCTGGTTGTTTACGTTAGACATTCCGTCTTATTTGCCAGTCATGCTTTACGCCGATAATCGCGAACTTCGCGAAGAAATGTATCGCGCCTATGCAACAAAAGCGTCTGATCAAGGACCTAATGCGGGTAAGTGGGATAACACCGATATAATCAAAGAAACCTTAACGCTGCGTACTGAACTGGCTGAATTGTTAGGTTTTTCAAGTTATGCAGAGCGTTCACTAGCGACTAAAATGGCGGATTCTACCGATCAGGTCATCGGGTTCTTGCGTGATTTGGCGGCTAAGTCTAAGCCTCAGGCAGAGAAAGAGCTTGAAGAAGTACGAGCGTACGCGAAAGACAAGCATGGTGTCAGCGAGCTAGCGGCATGGGATTTACCGTATTACAGCGAGAAACTGAAACAGGAAAAGTACACGATTTCTGATGAAATGCTTCGGCCTTATTTCCCTGAAGATAAAGTGCTGTCTGGTTTATTCGAAGTTGTACATCGCCTGTACGGCTTAAAAATTATTGAGCAGCCTGGCATTGATACGTGGCATAAAGATGTACGTTACTTCACCATTACTGACGATGCTGATGTGATGCGCGGCAGCTTTTACCTAGACTTGTACGCACGAGCTAAAAAGCGTGGCGGCGCGTGGATGGATGAATGTCGCGTACGTCGTGAAAAAATGAATGGCGAATTGCAGCTACCCGTTGCGTACCTTACCTGTAACTTCAACGCACCTGTAGGGGATAAGCCTGCGCTATTTACCCACGATGAAGTGGTGACCATGTTTCATGAGTTTGGTCATGGAATCCATCACATGCTTACTAAAATGCGCGTAGCGGGTGTATCCGGTATTAACGGTGTGCCATGGGATGCGGTTGAACTGCCAAGTCAGTTTTTAGAAAACTGGTGCTGGGAAGAAGACGCACTTAACTTTATCTCTGGTCACTATGAAACTGGCGAACCGCTTCCTGCTGATTTACTGGAGCGTATGCTTGCTGCACGGGATTACCAGTCAGCGATGCAGATGGTACGCCAGCTTGAATTCAGTCTTTTCGATTTCTTACTGCATAGCGAAAAGGGCAGTGAGGTAGACGTACAGGGCACATTGGATAAAGTGCGTGAAGAGGTGGCCGTGGTCATTCCTCCATCGTTTAACCGTTTCCAAAACGGCTTTGGTCACATATTTGCTGGTGGATACGCAGCGGGCTACTACAGCTATAAGTGGGCCGAGGTGCTTTCTGCCGACGCGTACAGCAAGTTTGAAGAGGATGGCATTTTTAACCGCGATACGGGCAAAGCGTTCTTAGAAAACATTTTAGAAATGGGCGGCAGTAAGCCTCCTATGGACTTGTTTGTTGCTTTTAGAGGGCGCGAGCCGCAAGTTGACGCTTTGCTTCGTCACAGCGGTATTAAAGGCTAGGCACACATGAAAGAGTCTAAGTTAGAGTCTTTTCAATCTATCTACCGCCGAGCGTGCGAGCGCAAAGGCGGTGAAAGGGTGCTTGAAGCCATGCTCCAAGCGCCACTTTCTAAAGCGCAAATTGAAGCAATTCCTGACGACCGCTTTTTAGCGGCGATGACCAAAAAAGTGTTCCAGTCAGGCTTCGTGTGGCGAGTTATCGAGCAAAAATGGCCCGACTTTGAAACCGTATTTTTCGGGTTCGACATTGATAAAGTGTTGTTGATGCCCGATGAAATGCTAGAGCAAAAAGCGTCAGATAAGCGCATTGTTCGCAACTATAAAAAAGTGATGACAGTGCGTGACAATGCCATGATGATCAAAGACGTAGCCCTGGAGCACGGTAGCTTTGGTAAGTTCGTAGCAGGCTTTGAAAAAGACAATATCACAGAGCTTTGGGCGTTTTTGAAAAAACGCGGTGCGCGATTAGGTGGCAACACCGGCCCCTACATGCTTCGTGCACTAGGCATAGACACGTTTTTATTCTCTCGTGACGTGGAAGATTACTTGCGAAAGAATGAAATTATCGACGGTGGCTTAACCTCGAAAAAGTCGCTGTCGGCGGCCAATGCGGCATTTGCGCAATGGCATGAGGAAAGCGGCCGTTCTTTGCAAGAGATCAGTGCCATTGTTGCCTATAGTTGGGGCACAAACAATCAGGTAGCGTAGAGCAAGCTGCTCTAGTTTTCTAAACATGCGAGCTTGTGCCTTGCAGGCTCCGCTTTTGTGAAGGTCAAAGGCTTGATTTACATCAGGAGACAGTCAGGCATAAAGCTTTTGCTTGAGCACACAATCCTATACACTTCGGCATTAATAAAAATATTCAAATTACAGGACTGTCATGAGCGACAATCAAACTCCCGCTACGCAAGCAGACTCTGCAATCGACAATGCTACTGAGCATACAACGCACTTTGGCTTCAAACAGGTGGATAAAGGGCAAAAAGCCTCTTTAGTTGCTAATGTTTTTGACTCTGTTGCAGCAAAGTACGACGTAATGAACGACCTTATGTCGATGGGAGTGCATCGTTTATGGAAGCGTTTCACAATAGACTGCAGCGGTGTTCGCGCTGGCAATAAAGTATTGGATATTGCTGGTGGTACTGGCGATTTAACCGCTAAGTTTTCACGTTTGGTAGGGCCGACAGGACGCGTAACCCTTGCAGATATCAACTTGTCTATGCTGAAAGTAGGCCGTGATAAGCTGCGCGACCGCGGCTTGGTAAGCAATATCGACTATGTGCAAGCTGACGCGGAAGCACTGCCTTTCCCCGACAACCATTTTGATGTGGTGACCATGGCGTTTGGCCTTAGAAACGTAACGGAAAAGCAAAACGCGCTTAATTCTATTTTTCGCGTGTTAAAACCAGGCGGCCGTTTACTGGTATTAGAGTTTTCTAAGCCTACGTCAGAGCAGCTCAGCAAACTTTACGATATGTACTCGTTTCACATTTTGCCAAAAATGGGTCAGCTAGTGGCGAACGATGCAGAAAGCTACCAATACCTTGCGGAAAGCATACGTATGCACCCAGATCAAGAAACCTTGAAGGGGATGTTCGAGCAGGCTGGCTTTGAGCAATGCGATTACCAAAACCTGACTGGCGGTATTGTAGCGCTACATAGAGGTTATAAGTTTTAATGCCTACTTCTGCGCTGGTTACCGCAACGGCTGAATCGGTTTTAAACAAGTTGCTGTCTTTAGACGAAGACAGCGAAGTAAGGCTAAAAGCGCTTGCTGGCGCCAGGCTTACTGCGTTCATTTCGCCGCTTCCTTATGGTATTACGCTGTCGTTTTCTGAGCGTATTGACGTACTCAGCGAACAAGGCTCGTTTGAAGACGCCGTCGCGTCCCTTGGGCCGAAAGACTGTTGTATTAAAACGTCGCTACAAACCTTGCCAGAGTTAAAAGAAACCAGCCAGTTGACTCGTCTTATTCAGCAAAAGGCCCTCTTTTTGGAAGGAGAGCTCAATGTTGCTCAGCAGGTCAGTGCCTTGTTTCAGCAGCTCGATATCGACATTGAAGAGTTGCTGGCACAAAAGACCAACGATGTTATTGCCCATCAGACCGTGAAAACGGTGAAAACCGTGCATGAGAAGTCGATGTCAGCGCTAGCGTACATGGCGAAGGTATTCGGCAACGCCGTAGTAGAAGAAAAGCAGCTTGCTGCACACAAGCTGGCGGTTATGCACTTTAGTGACGAAGTTAATGCGCTTCGCGATCGAGCAGAAAGTGCAGATGCGAGACTGCGCCGCCTAGAAGAAAAATTTAAGTAAGATTGAGAGAAACAGGCTCATAAATGCGTATTGTTAGGTTATACCGAATTAACAAGGTATTGTTGGAACACGGCTTAGACGAACTTATTCCAGCAAAGTGGTTACCCTGGTACGCGCGGGCTATGCGTCATACCATTTTTTGGGTGCGAAACAAGCACAAGGGCAAGTCAGCCGGCGAGCGTATTACCCTTGCACTACAAAACCTTGGGCCTGTTTTTATTAAATTCGGCCAGATGCTCTCTACCCGCCGAGACTTGCTTCCTCCTGCCATTGCTAACGAACTTGCTCGTTTGCAAGACAAAGTTCCGCCGTTTTCATCTGACGCTGCACAAGACATTATCAAGCAAGCGCTAGGGCTTTCTGATTTAAGCGAATTATTCAGTGAATTTGAAAAAGCGCCGCTGGCGTCTGCCTCTATAGCCCAAGTTCACGCGGCAAAGTTGAAGCATAACAACGAAGACGTTGTGGTAAAGGTATTGCGCCCAGATATTCGCGATACCATTGTGGCGGACATGGAGCTGTTATTTAGCTTGGCTAATGTGCTTCAACGCTGGCTTCCTGATGGCAAACGTCTGCGTCCTGTGGAAGTGGTTGTGGAATACCGCAAGACCATTGTTGATGAGCTGGATTTACTACGTGAATCTGCGAATGGCATTCAGTTAGGGCGTAACTTTGAAGGCTCAGACGCCTTATACGTACCTAAAATTTACAGTGACTACTGTCGCAGCAATGTGTTGGTTATGGAGCGTATTTACGGTCTGCCAATCTCGAATATCGACGCATTACTTACCCAAAATACCAACATGAAGAAATTGGCCGAGCGCGGTGTGGAAGTATTTTTCACTCAGGTATTTCGCGACAGTTTTTTCCATGCAGACATGCACCCGGGCAATATCTTTGTTTCTACCGAACACCCTGAAAACCCCAAATATATCGCCATCGATTTTGGCATTGTGGGTACGCTCAATCGTGAAGATAAGCGCTATCTGGCTGAGAACTTTATTGCCTTCTTCAACCGCGACTATCGCAAAGTCGCCCAGCTTCACGCCGACTCAGGCTGGGTACCGCAGGATACCAATATCGATGAATTCGAGATGGCTATCCGCACGGTATGCGAACCTATATTCCAAAAGCCACTTGCTGAAATTTCCTTTGGTAACGTGCTGCTGCAGCTATTTAATACGGCACGACGTTTCAATATGGTCGTGCAGCCACAGCTTGTGCTACTGCAAAAAACATTGCTGTATATCGAAGGCTTAGGCCGTCAGTTGTATCCTCAGCTCGACCTTTGGAAAACCGCTAAGCCGTTTCTTGAAAACTGGATGAAAGAGCAGATTGGCTTTACCGCCATGATGGGAAAGGTGAAAGACAACTTACCTTTCTGGTCTGAAAAACTACCTGAAATGCCAGACCTGCTGTACGACAGTTTACAGCAAATGAAGCGCTTGCCATTGCAACAACAAAGGGCCCATTTGGCACTGCTCCAAGAGCAAAAGAAAACAACTCAGACCACTCATTTAAGCGTAGTGGGCGCCACTTTTGTGTTAATGACAGCAATACTGCCAATGTACGATTTATCATGGTATTTCCCTGCAAGTACAGGCGTAATTGGCGCAATTTGCTGGTATTTAGCCTGGCGGAAAGGGCATTAATTTTTGTTACGCTGCGGTGAAATATTTATGAAATCCGTAGTTTATCAATTAATTTGTATATTAATCGTCCCGAAGAGTGTTATAGTGGCTTTGGCTTTTAGCCAAAGTCTTTAAAGAGACGCGATTTTGTATTATTTGCTATATGTTAAACCACTCGAGTTACCCGGTAATTTGTTGTAAGTTGTTTGTCCATTCGTAAGTAAGACCCAATACTCCGCCAATTTAAAGACTCTAAAGAACTTAGTTACACGCGCTTATGCGCAATTTAATACGATATTTGAGGTCTATACGACATGTCTAAAGTTACAGGCACAGTTAAGTGGTTCAACGCTGATAAAGGTTACGGTTTTCTAACTCAAGATAACGGCGGTAAGGACGTATTCGTTCATTTCCGTGCGATCATCTCTGACGGTTACAAAACGCTTCCAGAAGGTCAGCGAGTAGAATTTGAAGTTGAAGAAGGTCAAAAAGGTCTTCAAGCTGCTAACGTGCAAGCTATCTAAGAATTCAAAAACGGCGGTCATTTGACCGCCGTTTTTCTTTCTAATGTCTGTATTTCCACACCCACGCTAAACGCGCGACAAAGCTTTTAGTCCATACCGCTTTTGGTATATATCATTTCTAACGAATAACGCTTTTCATCAATAGCTAGTCTACCGCGTCGTTATCGCCATCCTTTTTCGGCTACACCACATAAGCACTCGTTCACCCCAATAAATTTGAAGCTCGCAGCATATTCCTAATATCAGTACGCCACGGTATTGCGTAGTCATAGCGTTTAATGCTTTACTCATTACAACGCCCATTTGGGTAATACCAGTCCGCACAGTTAATTACCCACTCAGCGAGACTCAAAGTGTTCGTAATCGCGGCGATAAATACGTCTACAGGGAGTGCTTAATGCGCATGACATCAACTATTCGATCTTCATTGGCCACCGCGCTACTTATTCTAATTTCAAACCTTGCTTATGCTGCTCAGGCAAATGGACAAGTCGATGATCAGGGTGTTTTAGCAATGGTGCTTAATACCGAAATCCGTATGGCAGACGTCGTGCCTAGTGAAGAAGAACGTAAAAACTTGAAGCAGCAAGCGAAAGACAATTACGCAGGTATGCTTGATTATGTGGTCCGTGTAAATGCGTCTAACAGAATTTATGAGCTTGTTTTAGAGGACTATGCAAAACAAAAAGGCATAACGGTTAACCAAACACTGGTAAGCAAGTTTATCGAGAAGTTTGAAGGTCAGGTTTCAAGTGAAACGGCCGCGAAACCCATTAAAGAGATAGCGGCCAAGCAGGTTATACAGTTTCAAACAGAAAAAGCGATGTATGAAGAGTTTGGAGGGCGTGTTATCTTTCGCCAGTCTAACCCGCAAATGCCGATTGACGCTTACAATACACTGTTATCTCGCTATCGCGATGCAGGTGAACTTAGCATAATAGACGAGGACTTGCGGGATGCATTTTGGGATGTATTCACGCCTCCCTTTCAGTACGAAATTTCACCAGAAAATGTCGACTTTAATCAGCCTTGGTGGCTGTAAATAGCCTCCATAAAAGTAAAGCGCCTGACGTAATTCGCTGAAAAACTAAGAACACGGAAATAAAGGGCTACATCTCACTATGCGTAGTGAAAAAACAAGCGGTATAGACACAATAGATAAAGCCATTTTGGCCATGCTACAGAATAACGCTGACACGCCTGTCGCAGAAATCGCTGAGCAAATTGGGCTTACGGTAACGCCCTGCTGGCGGCGTATTCAAAAGCTAGAAGAGAAGGGCATAATCTCTAGGCGAGTAGCGCTATTGCAAGCAAAACACCTGGGGCTGGCCATGACCGTTTTCGTGCAAGTAAAAGCGGGCAGACATGATGGTAAGTGGCTGGCAAGTTTCGCCAAGCACGCCGCGTCGTTTGATGAAGTTGTTGAATGCTATCGTATGTCTGGCGAATACGATTACCTGCTAAAAGTCCTCGTTACCGATATGGATTGCTTTGATCATTTTTATAAGCGATTGGTTAACGGTATAGAATTTTCCGACGTCACTTCAAGCTTTGCAATGGAGCAGATTAAGTACACAACCTCGGTACCGCTTAACCATATTTAACCCCTCATAATTAGCATTGGTTTTCTCAATACCTTCGGTGATAGATGAGGCAATTTGCAGTTGAAGACACTAAGTAATACCAGTCCGCATAGATCATTACCCACTCAGCGAGAGTTAAAATGTTCGTAATCGCGGCGTGTTACCGCAGGTATAGTGGTTCTACATCAAGGTGACACTGGGAATTTGAAAGGGAACAGCCATTCCTGCATTCCCACGCTTTGCTAGGAAACTTGCCAGCGCCTTCTGAGTGGGCAATTATCTAAGCGGATTGGTACAACATAAATTCGATAACTTCCCGATTAAAAATCTGAAAGAAAAAAGCAACCGTAGCGGTCTATTTTTGTTCAATTGTAGGAGAAGTAAATATATTGTCCTACCACGAATAGAAAAGGGTGCAGAGACGTGCGACAAGTATAGGCGTGCCCCTAAATAATATGGGGGTTATATGTTTAAAACCATCAAGCAAAGAATCTTGCTCGGTTATCTTCTCGTTGTAATTGTGTCGCTCATCGCGGCAATTGTATTGACAAAGAACAACGCCAATGTCGAAAACTTAGTAGAAGCCTACGTGGATGAAACATTACCCTCGTTAAGCGCTATCGATGATATACAAACTCAAAGTAAAGAGCTGGTGCTTATCGCGTATTCCTTATACGGAACCACAATAAATAGTCTCGAATATAACGGACAGAAAGACCGGCTCGTCGACGAGACCAACGCCAAATTTTCCCAATTCAGCTATATGGGAAGCGATGCCGCTCAAGAAAAATTTGATGTACTGGTTGCGTCAGCTGCGTCTTTACAGCAAACGATGTCAGCAACATCTATAGATTGGGATATTGCACGGGAAAATCTTCAAGTTATTACCCAAGCAGCATCTGAACTAAATGCACTTTTAACTGGGGTACGCTCGGGTGTTGAGCGTGCTGCGAACTCTCGAACCATGGCTATTTCTGCTGAACTCAGTGTGAGCCAGTTCACTATCTACAGCCTAATCATATTGCTACTGGCTGTATCCATAATGGGCTACATACTTGCTAAGCGGAATATCGCAAGTCCTATCGAAGAGATGGCTAAGAGGCTTGACGATATTGCAAAAACACGCAATTTACAGTCACGTCTACCTACTCAAAATTTACAAGAACTCCACGCGATAACGCATAGCGTTCAAGGTCTACTAGCCGTATTTCACAAGGGAATGACTGACCTTCAACATGCAGTGAATGACCTGAACCACTCATCACAAACACTTAACAGTGCAACATCACACTCTTCAACCGCTATTCTAAGCTTTCAAGGAGACATCAAGCAGCTAGTGTCAGTCATGGATAATCTGTCTGATGAAATGGAACAAAGTCTTACTCTATCTATAAAAGCTGCGGAACAAGCGAAAGGTAGTGCCCACCAGATAGCGCAAGGTAAGGTGGATGTGGAAACCACAGCGCGCGCCATCTCTGATTTAACCCTGAACATTGATAAAACTGCTACTACGTTAGATAAGCTGCAAAGCGATGGAAAAAACGTATCGAGTGTGGTGAAAACCATTGCTGAGATTGCTGATCAAACTAACTTATTGGCACTTAATGCTGCAATAGAAGCGGCAAGAGCAGGAGAGTCGGGTAGAGGTTTCGCGGTGGTGGCGGATGAAGTGCGTACGCTAGCATCAAGAACTCATCAATCGACAGTTGAAATTAATGCCATGTTAGAAAAAATAGTGCAGTCAATTCGTGATTCTGTACAAACTATGACTTCGAATAAAGACAAGGCACACAACGCATTGGGGCTTGCCAATGAGCTGGTGATTACGTTGGAAGACGGACGCAAAAGTGTTTTATCGTTAGTTGAGGTGAGCAATGAGGCTTCGGCTCTTGTACAACACGCTAAAGATCAGGTGCAAGTTGCACGCGAAGGGGCACTAGATTTTCAAATGCTGGGCGATCAAGTAAAAGCCGCGAATACCAATGTGAATAGTGAAGCGAAAAGCTTATTCAGCCTGGCTGAGAACCTTCAGGAAAACGTTAATAGATTTAAATTGAGCTAAAAAAATGGGGCCGGTTTTACGGGCCCCATATAAATTAATGATTTTGGTCTTCAACGTGCTGGTCGGCAAATATCTTGGATTTCTTTTTGATTTTACATCCTAAGATACGCTGCGCATTTTTACGGCCGATATAGTGAGCGACTGTATAGGGGTGCGCGCGCTTGAAGAACCGTGAGAACGAATGGAATACATTTTCCATGGTATTGGCTCCTTCTATTAAAAATTGCCCCAAATAAAATATAGTAATATTACAGTTTGATGTCAACAAAATATTTAACGGTAAGTAACGTTTAAATTTTGATCACACCTTAAGGGTAGACTAGCTAACGCTAAACATCCTCTAATCATTGGTATACATTGTTCGAGGGAAAGGATCATATTTTGATCGCAGGTTTTCAGATCGAGTTCGTGGATTGGGGATACTGGTCGCCGCAAATGCCCCAAGCACAGGAAAGGCGTCGGGAACCGCAAGAAACTCGCAATGTACAGCGTTTAGTATAGCGCTGAATAGAAAGTGAACACCATTGAATTTCAATGATGTTCACTATTGTTTCAAGTAATTGGGATCTGCTGCGATCCCATTAACAAAGGCTAGTAGTAAGAAAGCTTCTCTGATTTACCGGAGAATATCTTATATACCATGGCCGTATAAGCCAAAATAATAGGTACTACAATAACTACGCCAACAAGCAAGAAGCGCAGAGAGCTTGCATCACTAAGCGCATCCATCACCGTCATCTGTCCAGGGATGATAAACGGATAGTAGCTTATGCCAAATGCGGTGAAACAAAGTAAAAATACTAGAAGGGCAATAAAGAACGGAAGCCATTCGCCTTTCCCTTGTGCATCAGGCAGTTTTTTAAGCAACACACCACATAGTGCTAGAAGCGCAAAACACGCTACTGGAATAGCGAAAAGCACATAGCCCCAAGGAGCAGACAACCATAAGTCTCGCACGTCATCGTGTAAGGTTAGGTTTGCGATACTTACCGCGACAATCCCTACTGCCAGTACCCCTAAACCTCTTCTGGCCCAGTAATACGCTTTTTGTTGAAGCTCACCTTCGCCTTTAAGTATTAACCAGCACGAGCCAATAAACGCATAAGCAGCCGTAACACCAAATGCAGCGAGAAGTGCAAAGCCTTGCGCCCAAATATCTGTGCGAAGCCCCGTCACGTATATACCTAACATATACCCTTGAGCTAATGTGGTTAAAAGCGAACCGTATTTGAATACCATGTCCCACTTACGCTTTTTCACCTGTACAACCTTGGCGCGAAAATCGAACGCTACGCCGCGCAAAATAAGCCCTAATAACATGAAGGTTGCAGGCAAGTACAAGGTTTGTAAAAACTCACTATGGGCTTCAGGGAAAGCAATAAGCAGTAGACCTATGGCGAGCACAAGCCACGTCTCATTAGCATCCCAGTAAGGGCCTATGGAGGCTATCATGTCATCGCGAAACGCTTCTGTTCTTGGCGGAATAAGTACACCCACACCCAAGTCGTAGCCATCTAAAATGGCGTACAGCAATACAGATAGACCAAGTAAACCCACATAAATATTTCCGAGCATTTCTGCTGATACATTTTCAAACATGTTTGCTCTCCTTAAACCGTGCTTGGGTCTGGGTCAGTAGGTTGCATTTTTGCCTTGGCAACTTCGCGCTCTTCCGTCGTTATCTCTTCAATTTCAACGGCTCTTCTGCACATCAACATAAGTGTTCCCATGTATGCGATTAGAAGCACCGTATAGATAACAAGATAAAGCGTGAACGACAGCGCAATATTCGCCGGTGGTAACTGGGTAACGGCATCAGCGGTTCTTAATACACCACTTACCAAATAGGGCTGACGGCCTATTTCCGTTACGTACCAGCCTGCTAACGTAGCAATCCAGCCGCTAAACGCCATGCCTGCAAACGTGCGTTTAAGCCAAATTGGGAAGTCTTTGTTACGCATAAGGTAAAGACTGCCAAGCCATGACACAGCGAGCATCAACATGCCCATACCCACCATAACCCTAAAACCGAAGAAAACAGGAGCAACGGGCGGATGCTCTCCTTCAAACTCATTTAACCCCTTAATCTCGCCCTTAAGTTCGTGAGTAAGAATTAAACTTGCACCATAGGGAATGGGAATTTCAAAATGATTCTCTTTGCTTTCTTCGTCAGGAATTGCAAAAAGTAACAAAGGTGCACCTTCAGTGGTCTCCCAAAGTCCTTCCATCGCCGCTACTTTCTGAGGCTGATGCTCAAGCGTATTTAAACCATGCATGTCGCCAGCAAAAATTTGTAGCGGGATTAACACTGCCGCCGTATAGGTGGCGGTTTTAAGCGCGAGCTTAGGCGCAAGCTTGTCGTCGCCTTTAAGCATGCGGTAGGCCGAAAGCCCAGCTATCAGGAAGCTGGCCGTCAGTCCAGACGCTAACATCATATGTACAAAGCGGTAAGGGAAAGATGGGTTAAAGATAATTTCTTTCCAGTTTGTGGCATACACAACGCCGTCGACCACTTCAAAACCCTGTGGGGTTTGCATCCAGCTATTTAAAGCTAGTATCCAGAACGCAGAAGTAGTGGTGCCAAGTGCAACAATAAGGGTTGAAGCCGTATGCAGCCAGTTCGGAACACGGCGTATGCCAAACAGCATGATGCCTAAAAACGTGGCTTCTAAGAAAAAGGCGGTAAGTACCTCATAACCGAGTAGTGGCCCCGCCACATTACCTACTTTCTCCATAAATCCAGGCCAGTTAGTACCAAACTGAAATGACATGGTGACGCCGCTTACTACACCTAAGGCGAAGCTTAGGGCAAAGACACGTACCCAAAAGCGATACATACGCATCCACACAGGGTGACCTGAAATATTAGAGCGCAGCTTAAAGTAAAATAGAAACCAGCCCATCGCCATGGTGATGGTTGGAAACAAAATATGAAAACTAATATTTAACGCAAATTGTAAACGAGACAGCAAGAATGCATCCACAGAAGGCCCCCTTAGTTAACGCTGTTTTTCCCCGGAAGTAGCTTGTCCTTAAGCTCAAGCATACGGCCCACGCCAGAACCCAACTTCATCAACGTGTTTAACTTTTCAGGCCCAAGATTTTGAAGCTCTTCAGACCATGCCGTAATTGATTCGAGTAAATCGTGAATTTCGTTCAGTTTATGTTGTGCATTTGCCTCTTTTTCATTGGCAGGTGCGTCAAGCAACAAATCACGCAGTAGACTCATGGTTGGGTCTATCTCGCGCTTTCTTCGTTCTTCAAATACTCTATTGGCCAGTGTCCAAATATCGCCAGCCGGAATAAAAAACTCTTTTCTCTCACCAGGAACAAGATGCTGTTTAACTAAGCGCCATGACTGAAGCTCTTTTAAACCCATGCTGGTATTGCCTCTGGATATGTTGAGCGCATCTGCAATTTCCTGCGCCGAAATGGGCTCTTCGTTTAAAACAATAAGCGCAAGAATTTGCCCAACTGTTCTGTTGAAACCCCAACGACTTCCCATTTCGCCAAAGTGCATAACCGCAGATGTAATTAAAGGCGTCATTTTCATTTTTACCTTCCAGAAGTTTCAGAAATTACTGAAAGTTTAGTTGTTAGTTTGATCAAGATCAATAGAAAGGGAATGAAAATAAGAAAAGTTTAATAGTGCTGAACGGTTATAAAAAAAAGCAGCGCAAGGAACGCTCGGTTTATTTGAGTAATAAATAACGTTTGAAAACTAAAATAGTGTCAAGACATAACGTCTAATGAAATTTTTTTTTCTTTCATCTTTATGTTCTGCGAGTGATGAGAGAGCACGGCCCTTAAAAAGATAAGAGTTTGCTCAAAACACGAATTTTTAAGCTCTGGTTAAAAGTGACGCTAAATTTTGTGATTAAATTATATACGTGAGTATTTATTTTAATACCAATGTGAAAAGTATGGGTGTTAGATGAATAGCTCGATATTAACTCTATGACTCTCACAGCTAATGAAAATTGAGGATTTAGTAATTGCTATAGGGACTAACCCCAGGGTAAGAGCGTGATCATTTTTTAAGCAGTTATCACTTTTTCAAGATACGCAGTATCCATAGCCGCAATGCGCTGTTTACGTCGGATGCTGGCC
>NZ_JAKREZ010000032.1:0-55163 GCF_022348345.1 Alteromonas sp. CNT1-28
TAAAACAAAAACGCCTTATTAAAAAATATCGCGATCGCAGCCTTCGGCTGCTAGAAAAAATAAACCCCTCCGAAAAAAGAGGGGTTTATCATCAATCTGAAGCCCGCAAATGCGGGCTTTTATTCTGTTAAAAAGTATTGGGTGCTAACTACGCTTTGCGCCACGTAGTACCGCTTGGGCCGTCTTCTAACACTACGCCTTTTGCGTTTAACGCATCGCGTGCGGCATCTGCCGCTGCCCAGTCTTTGGAGGCACGGGCATCGTTACGCTGTTTAATTAACGCTTCAATTTCAGCCGCTTCGTCGTCATTACCGTCACCACCTTTGAGGTAAGTATCTGGATCACTTTGAAGCATACCCAAAATTGCGCCCAGACCTTTAAGAACCGCTGCCAGTTTGCCCGCCACTTCAGCATTGTCCTTTTGACGGTTAAGCTCACGTGCCACGTCGAACAGCACCGAAAAAGCTTCTGGCACGTTAAGGTCATCATTCATAGCCGCTTCGAAACGTGCTAAGTAGCCACCGTAGCCAAGGTCAGTGCTTTCATCTACTTCTACACCACGAAGTGCAGTATACAAACGCTCTAGGGCCGCTTTTGCTTGAGTGATGTTGTCTTGCGAGTAGCTTAACTGACTACGATAATGCGCCGACATTAAGAAGAAACGCAAGGTTTCTGAATCGTGTTCTTTAAGCACATCGCGCAAGGTAAAGAAGTTGCCTAACGACTTAGACATCTTTTCATCATTAACCTGTACCATACCTGCGTGCATCCACACGTTTACGTAAGGTGTGTCATACGCGCAGCACGATTGAGCCACTTCATTTTCGTGATGAGGGAAGGTTAAATCTGAGCCACCGCCGTGAATATCAAAGTGCGCACCAAGGTGCTTGTGGTTCATCGCTGAACACTCAATATGCCAACCTGGGCGACCTTCGCCCCATGGTGACTGCCATGCTGGCTCACCCGGCTTGGTAGTTTTCCACAGCACGAAGTCTAGCGGGTCGTCTTTACCTGCCGCCACTTCAACACGTGCACCGGCTTTGAGCTGATCTAAGTCTTGTTTGCTTAACTTACCGTAGTCTTCATACTTGCTTACATCGAATAGCACATCGCCGCTTTTAGCTTGATAGGCGTAGCCTTTGTCAATTAAACGCTGGATGATTTCAATAATCTCATCCATGTGGCCACTTACTGTCGGTTCAACGTCTGGCTCTAGTAAGTTAATCGCCGCAAAATCTTCGTGCATCATGGCAATAGTGCGTGCAGTAAGCGCCTCAAAGCTTTCGCCATTTTCATTGGCGCGAGCAATAATCTTATCGTCGATATCGGTGATATTGCGCACGTACTTCACATCTAAACCAAGGTGGCGCATGTAGCGTACCAAAACATCGAAACTTAGGTAGGTACGGGCATGACCCATGTGACTTAGGTCATAAACGGTAATACCACACACATACAAACCCACCTTCCCTTCTTGAAGCGGAACAAACTTCGCTTTTTCACGGGTTCGGGTATTGTAAAGATGTAGCATGTCGATATTTCCTATTTTTCGTAATTTTTTCGGCCGCAAAGTTTAGCACTGTCACGATTTAAATGGTACAAGCCTTTTACAGCGTTTATTGCCGTGATACCTCTTACCCATCTCTTTGCGCTGGCTACTCGTTTTGCGCTAAAATGAGCGCACATTATATGTTTGCTAACACACAGGACACACCACAATGGTTACGTTAAAAACAAATTTCGGTGACATCACCCTAGAGCTTTTCGAAGATAAAGCGCCAAAAACCGTCGCTAACTTCCTTTCTTACGTTGAAGACGGCTTTTTTGATAACACAATTTTTCACCGTGTAATTAATAACTTTATGATCCAAGGTGGTGGTTTTACGCCAGATATGGACCAAAAAGATACAAAAGATCCGATTGAAAACGAAGCAGACAACGGTGTTGCCAACGAAGTAGGTACTATCGCGATGGCGCGCACACAAGACCCACACTCTGCTACAGCACAGTTTTTTATTAATGTGAACAACAACGACTTCCTTAACCATACTAGCAAGTCTGTCAATGGTTGGGGATACTGTGCCTTTGGTAAAGTAACTGAAGGTATGGACGTGGTAGAGAAGATTAAAGCCGTTAAAACCGGTAACCACGGTTATCACCAAGATGTACCTGTTGAGCCAGTTATCATTGAAAAAGCAGTGGTTGCTTAAGCGGCCCGTCTAACGCTTAACTAAATATTGGCTTGATTAGCATGTTCTTCAACATGCTTTCGGCCCCTAGTTAAAAGCAAGCCGCGTTATTGCTAACGCGGCTTTTTAAACCACACTTAAGAAGATTTATGTCGTTCACCTACTTCATTGCCGACTTGCACCTAAGTGCCGACCGCCCTGACATTACAGAATGCTTAATGCGCTTTTTAAAAGAAGACGCGATTAATGCTGATGCACTTTACGTTCTTGGTGACTTGTTTGAAGTTTGGATTGGCGACGACAACGTTACTCCATTTAACACTGCCATAGCATCAGCTTTCATGGCAGTGAGTCAGCATTGCCCTATTTACTTTATTCACGGTAATCGTGATTTCGCCATACGTGAAAAGTGGCTATCAAAAGCCGGCATGACGTTATTAAATGAACAAGAAGTTGTAGACTTATACGGCACACCTACCCTGCTTACTCATGGTGACGAACTATGCACTCGCGATGTTGCTTATCAAAAGTTTCGCAAGAAATCCCGCGGTTGGTGGTGGCCACGTTTAATGCTTGCGCTTCCTTTATGGTATCGACAGCGTGTTGCCGATAACGGTCGCAAGGAAAGTAAGGCAAAGCAGCAAAATCTTAAGCCAGATATTATGGATGTCACGTCTGAAGAAGTGGTGAAAGTCATGGAAAAATGGGGCGTGCAGCGCATGATACATGGCCACACACACAGACCCAACATTCATAGCCTTACAGCAAACGGCAAGCCTGCAACTCGTATTGTACTTGGCGATTGGTATGATCAAGGCAGTGTATTGAAGGTTACTGAAAATGATGTGATGCTGCAGAAACATAACTTCAGTTAGTTCCCATCATTATTTGTTACAAACTAGCCGAAAGTACATGTGTCAGACGCTGGCTTAATTTTTGTTCTGTGGTATAAAGAATAAAAGCAAGTTAGTCATCATGGATGGTGTAAATGACAGATGTTCTTCTTTCCCCTACAAACTTCTGGTTTAGCATTTCGCTTATAGCCGTTTTCTTTATTTTCATACTAGAACTTGTTAGCACTATTTTTGGTATAAGCCTGTTGGGGTTAGGCGATGATTTTGCAGAGTTTGATGGCGATGGGTTTCTTAATACCTCGTTTGCCAACTGGCTTAATATCAATAAAGTTCCCTTTCTTATTTACCTGGTAGTACTTCTTACTCTATTCGGTTTAGTTGGCTTGATGGTTAACGGCTTAACAGCGAGTGCACTCGGCTATAACTTGCCAGCTTTCCTATCCGTTCCTCTTGCATTTGTTATTGGCGCATTCGTAACAGCTAAAACCGTAAAGGTAATTTCAGGCTTGTTGCCTAGTGTAGAGTCTAGCGCGGTTAACAGCGATGACTTCATTGGGTCTGTGGCCGAAATCACGATTGGAAAAGCAAGCCGAGGCAACCCAGCTGAAGCAAAGTTTACCGACCATTATTCACAGCCTCATTTTGTGTTAGTAGAACCTTTCGAAGATGAAGAGTTGTTCGCACAAGGAGAGCGCGTCATTTTAGTTCAGAAAAAACAACACAGCTGGTTAGCAACCCGCTACCTATAACCTAAAAGAGATAAAAGTATGGATACAATTCAACCATCTAGCTTGCCGTCAATACTCTTTATTGCCGGTGCTATTGTTGTAGGGCTTATCGTTATTGGCCTTATCTTTGCCAAACTTTACACCCGCGCGACGAAAGAAACAGCGTTCGTAAGAACCGGTTTAGGCGGTGAAAAAGTCATTAAGGACGGTGGCGCTATCGTGCTTCCTGTCGTTCACGAAATAATTCCAGTAAATATGAACACCCTTCGTATAGAAGTGGAAAAAATTCAAAAAGACGCGCTTATTACCAAAGATCGCATGCGTGTTGATGTTAAGGCAGACTTCTATTTACGCGTGGCCCCCAATGCCAATGGCATATCAATGGCTGCGCAAACGCTAGGAACGCGCACCACTCGCGCTGAAGAAGTTAAAAAGCTAATGGAGTCTAAGTTTGTTGACGTACTACGTGCCGTAGCTGCTGAAATGAGCATGACCGAAATGCATGAGCAGCGTGCTGACTTTGTACAAAAAGTTCAGCAAAGCGTGGCTAACGATCTTGAAAAGAACGGTCTTGAGTTAGAATCGGTGAGCTTGACTGGTTTTGACCAAACCGACCTACAGTTTTTCAATGAAAACAACGCTTTCGATGCGGAGGGGCGTGCACGCTTGACGAAGATTATTGAAGAAAAGCGCAAAGAAACCAACGATATTCAACAAGAAAACCGCATTTTCATTGAACAGCGTAATTTGGCTGCTGAGAAACAATCGCTAGAAGTTAAACGAGATGAAGAAGAAGCTCGCTTAGCCCAAGAGCAAATTCTTGCCTTTAAACGTCAGGAACAAAAAGCAGAAATTGCTAAGCAGCGCGAAATGAAAGAACGGGAAGAGCGCGAAGCAGAGATTGCTAAAAACCGTGCTATCGAGGCTGCGGAAATTGAAAAATCACGGGAAATTGAAACCCAAGAAATTGCTAAGCGTCAGGCATTAGAGCAAGCGCGCATTCGTCAGCAGCAAGAAGTTGAGGTTTCTGAGCAAATTAAACAAATTGCCGTTGCGACAAAATCTGAGGAAGAGTCGGCCGCGCGTGCTAAAGCTGCTGAAGCGGAAAAAGCTAAAGTGGAAAAAGTGGAAGCAGTAACCACAGCGAAAATGGTGGCAGAAGCTGAGCGTAAGAAACAAATTGAAGTTATAGACGCGCGTAAAGAGGCAGAGCGTGAGGCTGTGGGCATTACCGTAGAAGCACAAGCTAAGAAAGAAGCAGCTGAAAACTCTGCTGCCGCCATTCTTACGGAAGCTAAGGCTGCTGCCGATGCAAAAATGCTTCAGGCTGAAGCTGATGAGAAAGTGCTTGCTGTTGAAGCACAAGGTAAACAAGCGCTTTATGAGGCTGAAAATACGCTTAAGACCGAGCAAATTGAGCTGCAAAAAGCCCTTGCCATGCTCAAAATATTGCCTGAGCTTGTGGCACACGCCGTTAAGCCACTTGAAAACATAGAAGGTATTAAAATTCTTCAAGGCTACGGCCAAGGGAGTGGCGTGAAAGGCGATCACACCGTTGCTACTGCTGGTAGTGGTTTAGCTGAACAAGTAACGCAAGCCGCACTAAGCTATCGTGCTAACGCCCCACTGGTAGACTCTATGTTGCGTGAAGTGGGCTTGGTCGATGCGGAAAAAGGCACATTAGATGATTTGGTAACAGGCAACAGCGACATACTGACCAAGGCCAATGCCGTAAAACCTAAACCTATTGTGGCAGCACCAGAAAACCTAAATGGTAATAAAGCGTCGGAAGAGCTTCCAGCTGATTAATGCTCATTGAGCTAGTATTTAGCTAGCTAACACGACACAACATCCAAAGCCCTGTATTTCAACAGGGCTTTTTGTCTTCACGTAATTTATCAACTAACCATTCTGAAAATACTTTTAACCGAAGTGGCATTTGTCTTCTAGAGGGGTACAGGAGGTTTACCGGCATCGCCTGAGCCTCGAATTCAGGAAGCACACGAATTAGTTTTCCTTCTTTCAGCTCTGACTCAACCCCCACACTTGGAATTTGCGCAATACCTAATCCACTTGCGCACGCCGCAAAGTAGGCCTGGGTACTGTTAACACTTAAAAAGCTTTGCATTTCGACGCCATGGAGTTCTCCGCCTTTCATAAATTCAAATTCTGGTGTTTTGTGACTTAGGGTATGGGAATAATCAATAAGCTTGTGATTAGCTAAATCTTCCAGCGACTTCGGTATGCCCCACTTCGTCGCATAATCAGGACTTACACAGTTATAAATTGGATAAGTTAAAAGGCGACGGGCAACCAAACTGCTATCCGCTAATGCACCAACCCTAATCACACAGTCAAACCCTTCTTTAATAAGGTCAACTTTGCGATCGACACTGCTCACTCGCAACGTAATCTTGGGGTAAGTAGAGATAAACTCACCTAAAATGGGAAGCAGAATATTGGTTGCAAATCGGCTTGGCATATCGATACGAAGCTCGCCACTTACACTGTCTGCTGAGGTTATGAACTGTGATTGTAAGGCGTCCCATTCACTCAATAAGGCAATACTTTGCGGCAAAAACGTTTCTCCATCAGAGGTGAGAGAAACGCTTCGCGTACTTCGGTTAAAAAGGCGCGTGCCCAACTGCTTTTCAAGATTTGTTACCGCTTGAGAAATACTCGATTTCGGTAAACCTAGAAGTGCAGCCGCCGCACTGAAGCTTCCCAATCTCGCGGTTTCTACAAACCGTGTAAGCATATCGAACCTGTCCATCTTTCGCCTATTGTTCACCAAATAAGAACAATGTTATCGCTTTAGGTAGGTTTTTCATACCAATTTTAGTCAATATAATCGTCTACGAATTAACCAACAAAGAGAGATAACAATGGCGATTGCATTAATAACAGGTGGAAGTCGAGGTCTTGGGCGCGCTGGCGCATTAGCACTGGCGAAAAAAGGGATAGACGTTGTTATCACGTATAACACTAATGAAGCAGCAGCCGATGAGGTTGTTAAAGAGATTCAGAGCATTGGAAGAAAGGCCTGTGCCCTGCCCCTTAACACTGCCGCCTCGCATTATTCGTTCCCGGAATTTCTGGTTACGCTTAAAGACGTGCTGAATAATCAATTTGGCAAACAGGCTATTTCCTATCTGGTAAACAACGCCGGCGTTGGTCTAAATGCTTCTTTTGCAGAAACAAGTATAAAACAGTTCGATACGCTATTTGATATGCATGTGAAGGGACCTTATTTTTTAACCCAAACACTGTTACCTATTATTGAGGATGGCGGAGCAATACTGAATATTTCCTCTGGTTTGGCAAGATTCTGCTTCCCGGGATACAGCGCCTACGGTATGGCTAAAGGAGCCATAGAGGTAATGAGTCGTTACCTGGCTGCAGAGTTAGGAGCCCGTAAAATTAGAGTAAACACCCTGGCTCCAGGTGCCATTGAGACTGACTTTAGCGGTGGCTATGTTCGCGATAATAGCGAAGTCAATAATGCTATAGCCTCTCAGACCGCTTTGGGCCGCGTTGGCCAACCCGAAGATATAGGTGGTGTTATTGCAGCGCTATTAAGTAACGATAGTTATTGGATTAACGGCCAAAGGATTGAGGCATCTGGTGGTATGAAGTTGTAACACCATTAACATGATGGCGTTGATGTCAGCTTTCACTTATTAACGAAAATAGGTTAAACGCCTTTGTAACCTTTCAAGCTGCAAAGGCGTATCATAAGGAGTAACATACACAGGCAAAGTTGTATTCTCTGCGCTTAAACATTAGGTTTGGACGTGAGGATATTGTTAAGCCTTGAAAATATTATCTGAGATTTAGATATTTTTAAGGAAGAAAGTCGAGGATAAGTGCTATGAAGTCGCTACCCGAAGAACCAGAGAAACCGTTAAGAGACGATTGTTGCGGCGGAGGTTCGTGTTGCCCATGTATTTGGGACGTATACTACGAAAAGCTTGCTAAGTGGAAAGAAGCAAAGCGAGAATTTGACGAGTTAGCGAATAATGAGTCATCAGACACAAGGTCTCCAGACTAGCGGTCCATACTCGTATTTAAAAATGCCCTGTTCGCTATTTCCTACTATTGAACAGCCCTCGAACAAGCTATCCTGCCTTAGAACTTGCCTAATTTAAACCGCCGCATGAGCGTTCGACAGTTCCATTTTTTAAACTTCTCATTTACAAATTTCAATTCTACTGCTATTTTATCTTAATCGATTAAGATTTTGATTTTCTGTGAGTCTCAACCAAATTTGGTCAGTCAATAGCAGAAGATTAAGAATTAAGCTAAACCCGTTACATGGTTAATTTTGAATCTGCCAGACTGGTAGTGCTTAATTCGTAGTAATGTGTGCTCGCGATACACAAGAGAAGTACGAGCAAGCGCATGCTGAATTTTGGAGAGTTATCATGTCTATACGCAATGGCGTTCAACTAATCACCTATGCAGACCGACTGGGCGATGGCAACATCGAGAGTCTAACAAGCATACTTCAGGGCCCGTTAGGTGGCCTGTTTACGGGTGTTCACATCCTTCCTTTTTACTACCCTTACGATGGTGAAGACGCGGGTTTCGATCCTATCGATCATACCTTGGTCGATGAGCGCTTGGGCGATTGGGAGAACGTCAAAAAGCTTGGCGAATCGGTAGATATCATGGCCGACCTCATTGTTAACCATATGTCGGGGCAAAGTGAAGCGTTTAAAGACGTGCTGAAAAACGGGCGCGAATCGAGTTATTGGCCGCTGTTCTTAACCAAGGAAGATATTTTTAAGGGCAACGATCAAACGCAAATTGACGAACAAATAGCACAAGTGTTCCGCCCTCGACCCACACCGTTTTTCAGCGATTACGAGGTGGGCACAGAGACTGGTAACCCTGAAACCGTGCCGTTCTGGACAACTTTTACCTCTAATCAAATTGATATTGATGTGGAGTCACAGTTAGGCAAAGACTACCTATCTTCTATTCTTCAGTCGTTTACTGAAAGTAATGTTGATCTTATTCGCTTAGATGCGGCGGGCTATGCAATTAAACGCGCGGGTTCGAACTGCTTTATGCTTGAAGAAACCTTCGAATTTATCGAAGAATTATCAAACCGCGCACGTGGTATGGGCATGCAGTGTTTGGTCGAAATACACAGTCACTATCAAACTCAAATTGATATTGCTGCGCGTTGCGACAGTGTTTACGACTTCGCTTTACCTCCGCTTGTACTACACACCTTGTTCTCTAAAAATGCAGAGGCATTGGCATACTGGCTTTCAATTTCGCCACGTAACTGCTTTACCGTGCTAGATACTCACGATGGCATCGGCATTGTTGACGTGGGCGCGAATGGTGACAAACCAGGCCTGCTTACCGCAGATGCGATTAATTCGCTCGTTGACCAAATACATGAAAATTCCAATGGCGAGTCTAAAAAAGCCACCGGTGCCGCGGCAAATAATGTAGACCTTTACCAGGTAAACTGCACATATTACGATGCGTTAGGTAAAGATGACTTCGCTTATTTGGTTGCACGCGCCATTCAATTTTTTAGCCCGGGTATCCCTCAAGTTTATTACGGTGGCTTGCTTGCTGCGCACAATGACATGGCGTTACTTGCTAAAACCAATGTTGGCCGCGACATCAACCGCCCATACTTGTCTTCTGCCATGGTAAAAGAAGCCGTTGAGAAGCCAGTGGTTAAAGGCCTGATGCAGCTTATTAGGCTAAGAAACGAAAGCGATGCTTTTAACGGTGTATTTGACGTGAGTTACGTCAACAACGTATTCGTGCTTTCGTGGAAAAACGGCAACCATGCGGCGTCACTAAACGTGAACTTCAGCACAATGGATGCAACTATTCATACGGTGGATAATGGTGAAGAAAGCGTATTGTCAATCAACACGCTACTTGCTTAAAGCGCAATCTTTAGCGATAGTTTAGCTACTTAGCGCTCAGCTATTCAGAAATTAACACGTGCCGTCAATGCGCTTAAACGCATTAGCGGCACGTAAACCTTGGATTAGCCATTACGATTTAAGTATTACAAGCCCCACCAGAAAAACTGGTATTGTTGTGAATTAACTCAGTACTCGTTTACCTAAACGACGTATTAGTTTGTGTTGGTGTTTTATCTATAGTCGTCGTTATACGCCCTACCCCAGTCACATAGCTGACGTAAAGTTGGCTCTAGTGTACGGCCTAAATCGGTAAGAGAATACTCTACACGAGGGGGCACTTCAGCATACACTTTCCTGTTTACCAACCCATCACGCTCTAACTCTCTGAGTTGCTGTGTAAGCATTTTTTGGGTAACGCCTTGCAATCGTCTACGCAACTGACTAAAACGTAGCGTTTTATGGCAAAGGTGCCACAAAATAACCCCTTTCCATTTACCGCCTATTATCTCAAGGGATACTGCTACGCCACAAATGTATTGATTTGAGTCGTTCGTATTTTCTGCAGCATTGGGCTTATTATCTTGTTTCTGGCTTTTTAGGACGGCGTTATTATCAATGTCTAATGTCACATCACTTTCCTCTGCCACTTCACTGTTCAAAGTTGCGGTCATACTACTCCCTCTTAGAGTAATTACGTTCATATTCACTACGTAAAAGGCATTATTATTGATGTCAACATTGATTTCAGTGGTCTTTGTTAAAGCGACCAATCGAACAAAGGGTTTACATCTCGCCAATAGTATCTTTTAGGGTACTACCCTACTAAAAAGTGCATACTTGCGCAAAGTTTATATATCGTCACAATGGGTAGCGTAATCATTCGACTAACGGAGACAGGTATGACATCGTTTAAAGCTTTGCTTGTAGAAAAGCAGGAAGATAAATCCTTCACGCGTAAAGTAACGCAGCGTTCACTTGATGACTTGCCTGAAGGCACGCTGCTCATTAAGGTGCATTATTCATCGCTTAACTACAAAGATGCACTGTCAGCCACCGGCAATCCAGGTGTGAGCAGAAACTTTCCTCATACCCCAGGAATTGATGCAGCAGGCACGGTGGTATCGTGTGGTGACAATCGCTTTAAAGAAGGAGACGAAGTTATTGTCACCGGATTTGACCTCGGCATGAACACCGCTGGAGGCTTTGGCGAATACATCAGAATTCCAAGTGAATGGGCGGTAGCTAAGCCAAATGGACTTACGTTGAGAGAGTCAATGATCATTGGTACCGCAGGTTTTACTGCAGGACTATCGGTTCAAGGCTTGGTTGAACACGGCGTGACTCCTGACAAAGGCGATATTCTAGTCACTGGCGCTACAGGAGGCGTGGGCTCTGTCGCTGTTGCCCTGTTGGCCAAAGCTGGCTTTTCGGTTGCGGCATGCACTGGAAAAAAAGAGCATGAGTCATTTTTAAAGACACTTGGCGCAAGCAAAGTGATAACTCGCGACGAACTATTAGAAAACAAAGAACGCCCCATGCTTAAGGAGCAATTCGCTGGCGCCGTTGATACAGTAGGCGGAGAGTATCTAGCACAGGCAATCAAAGCTACGCAATATGGCGGCGCGGTGACGTGCTGCGGTCTTACAGCTGCTGCAGATCTTAACGTGAGCGTATTTCCATTTATCTTGCGAGGCGTTTCATTGCTTGGAATCGACTCTGTGCAGTGTCCAATGCCTCCCCGTTTGAGGTTGTGGGACAAGCTTGCTAGTGAATGGAAGCTAAACTGCCTTGATGACCTTACCGAGGAAGTGACCCTTGATGCGGTAAATGAAAAAATAGACGCAATCTTAAAAGGGCAGATTTCTGGCCGTACTTTGGTTAATGTTCAAGGCTAAGTACATAAAAAGAAGGCACCGCAAGATGGTGCCTTCTGTCTACCTGCTCAGACCCCTTCAAATTACTGGTTACCGTCGCTACTCATTTTTTTAGCCAAGTGAATGGTGCTGACCTGCTTTGCTCTTCTCGAGCGAACCTTAATATTCAGCATTTCTACAATAAACGAGAACGCCATCGCAAAATAAACATACCCCTTAGGTACATGAACATCAAAGCCTTCTGTTATTAAGGTAAAGCCCACTAAAATCAAAAACGATAAAGCCAGCATTTTGATGGTTGGGTTTGCATCCACAAAGTCGCCAATCGGCTTTGCAGCTACTAGCATCACTGCTACTGACGCAACAATAGCAATAACCATGATGCTCAAATGTTCAACTAACCCTACTGCTGTGATAACAGAGTCGAGAGAAAAGATAACATCGAGCACCGCAATTTGAACCAAAATTGAGAAAAAACCAGAAGCTGCTACTTCCGTAGTTGATGCTTCGGTCACCTCGAAACTGGCATGTATTTCGTGGGTTGATTTTGCAATAAGAAAGAGGCCGCCCAACACTAAAATAATGTCACGGCCAGATATTTCATTCCCAAAGAGGCTAAATAACGGATTAACTAAGCCCATTACCCAAGCCAAACTAAATAGCAATAACAGTCGCGAGCCCATGGCTAAACCAAGGCCTATTTGACGTGCTTTATTTCTTTGATGTTCAGGTAGCCTGCCCACCAATATTGAAATAAAGATTATGTTATCAATACCAAGCACTATCTCTAGTGCCATTAAGGTGCCTAATGCCACCCAAGCTTCTGGACTCGCAAGCCATTCAAACATTTGCGCTATAAACCTTAGCCAAAACCACCTAATTTAGCGCATAGTATTACGGAATATCATCTTAAGCACGCTTTCTTTAGAAGCCCTCTAGTACTAACTTACCTATAGCACGCCCTTCTTCTAAAATTTTGTGAGCCTCGATTAAGTTAGCCGCATTTATTTTACCTAAATGCTTGCCTACAGTAGTCTTAATTTTACCGTCGTCGATAAGCGATGCTACATGAGTAAGTAAGCGGCTTTGCGCTGCCATATCGTCGGTTTCAAACATGGAGCGCGTAAACATGAACTCCCAATGAAGTGACAAGCTCTTCTGCTTAAGCTTGGCTACGTCAAGACTTTCTGGGTCGTCAATTAGCGCTAGTTTGCCCTTCGGCTTCATAACTTCAACAAAGCTTTCAATGTACTGGTGCGTATTATTTAAGCTTGCGACATGAGTCACTTCACCAATGTTTAACGCCTTGATTTGCTCAGCCATAGGCTTGCTGTGATCCACTACGTAGTCGGCACCTAACTCCTGAACCCAACTTTTTGAGCTTTCACGCGAGGCAGTAGCAATCACGGTAGCCCCCGTTAGTACTTTAAGCAATTGCAGCATAATTGAACCCACGCCACCAGCTGCGCCTACCACAAGCACAACCTCATCGCTCTTTTCACTTTGTTGACTTAGAGCAAGATGATCAAACAACAATTCGTACGCTGTGATTGTGGTTAGAGGGAGTGCCGCAGCATCGCTGTCTGACAGAGACTTAGGCGCTTTACCGACAATACGTTCATCAACTAATTGAAACTCTGCGTTTGAGCCGGCTCTGGTAAGGTCGCCAGCGTAGTAAACTCTGTCACCAACTGCGAACTCGGTAACATCAGCGCCTATATCAACAATTTCACCTACTGCATCCCACCCCAGAATTTTGGGCTCACCTCCATTAGGATTAACGTTATGACGAATTTTATAATCGACCGGGTTAACTGCTATCGCACTTATTTTTACAAGTAAATCTCGACCCGACGCGCTGGGCTTTTCGACGTCGATATCCACCAGTGCATTAGGCTCATTAATACCAAGTGATTGGGTATAACCAATAGCTTTCATCATTTGTCTCTCCTTTGAGTAATATCTTTATCATACTCTTGATTAAATTTGGATAAACAGCACAATAAAAGAAACATTATCAAATAGTTTTTGAAAGCCATGTTACTCGACGACTTAAATGTAGTAATAAAAGTTGCTGAATTTAGAAACATTACTGCAGCAGCGACACATTTGAATATGCGTACAGCAACCGCAAGCGCTGCGGTTAAACGCGTAGAACAGGCCCTTGGCGCCGAATTGTTTGTTCGCACCACCCGCTCACTACGTCTGTCGTCTGCGGGTGAAAGGTTTTTGCCAACGTGTCAAGAAGCCATGTCAATGCTGGCTAATGCCAAGCAGAACTTAAAGGGCGATACTGGCGTGATTGAGGGCGAGCTTAGGTTAGGTTTATCGTCTGATTTAGGCCGAAATGTGATTGCGCCTTGGCTAGATGATTTTATGGATTTGCATGACAAAATAACCGTAAAGCTCAACCTGAGTGACAGCAACATTGACTTTTATCGCGATCCCGTCGATTTAGCGCTAAGGTACGGTACTCCAACCGATGCGAATGTATACGGTTTCAAAATTTGTGATGTACCAAGTTTACTTGTTGCCTCCCCTTCTTATATCAGCTCTCATGGTGCCCCTGAAAAATTTGAAGACTTGCAAGCACACAACGGGCTTTTTTACCAACTACACGACAAGGTATATAACGAATGGGAGTTTTTTCACAAAGGGACACCGCTGAAGATAAAAATGCGAGGCAACAGAACCGCAAACGACGGTGAAATGGTAAGACGGTGGGCCGTCGCGGGTAAAGGTGTTGCTGTTAAATCTGGCTTAGATGCGTGCGACGACATTTTAAAGGGTCGACTTGTAACCTTGTTGCCCGAATATCAACCTAAACCGAAACAGCTTTGGCTGATTTGCCCTAGCCGCCAATCTATTACTCCAGCAGTAAGACTATTCAGAGATATGCTGAAAGAGCGCTGCGCTGAATGTTTAGCGCAGCTAGCCGCATTCAGCGTATCAAAATATCAAAAATAGACGAGTATCTGTGCATTTACTTTTGAATACTTTGATTTAGCTGTGCGTAAGCTTCCTCAAAACCTGTCAACGATATGGGCAAGGTAACTTGCTGGTTTTCAGATTTTTGAAACGCTATTAACATAGTCTGTCCATTGTGCATTTGTTTCAAAAGTTCGTTGTCGATTTTCACTATACTTTGGCAAGACTTCTCGTCACAGCCTGAGAATGGCACTTGTATGGATGCAAAATCGTCTATTTTTACTCCTACACCATTTTTTGTGAGTGTATTTTTTGGAAGCTTTATTTTCAATACTGGAAAATCTTGCGAATAGGAGTAGTCAACGTTGACGCCCAATAGCACTTTTTTTGCTTCTTTGTCTTTGGCAACGAGCTGGCTGAGCGTACACACAGATGAATCATTACATAGCAAACTCCAACTACCAAAGTCACTTGTGGTTACAGCCCATGAAAAGAACGATGCAAGTACTAAACTAACTGCTACTAAATATTTCACTTTCACCTCTTAGCAAAACGGGGAGCGCACGCTCCCCCTCTTTTATGACAACTTTATTGCTTCCGCTTTCTTATAACAAGCGTAGCAAACATTGCACTTAGCATTAGAAATAGAGTATTGGGTGTTGGCACAGATACAGGATCAGGTACAAACACAGTAACGGCATTCTGGTTCATATTAACAACGCCAGAACCATCGAAAGTGAGGCCGGTTACAAATGCGTCCGGCGTAGGCTCAAGCATATTCGAAACATCTATTCCCATAATTCTGAAGCGGTCAACTGGGGTATTGAAGTCGTACTCCTCACCACCAGTGATATCTGTGCCTGTATCGAACCAATCCATCAGAACATTGTCCCAAAGAAATAGGTCAAACATGTTGTCGTCGTAACCTTCAGGCAAAAGTACTGACGCGATATTTGGACCACTATTTACAATATAGTCATAGCCTACTGCTACATCTGGGTCGATGAATACAAGTTCATCTGGATCATCTATAGAGAATTCAAATTCATAGTCTGTCGGTGTTTCTGGATTAACAATAGGCAATATAGGGTTTTCTGGAGTATCACCCGGTAGTACGCCATCGCGAATAGCAAACTTCCAAATACCAGGCGTGCCCGTGTTGCTGTTACTTTCGTCTATATCAGCGATAGCGGCGGTTTGAGACCCCGGCACAGTGAAAAAGTTTTCCCCATCTCCGGCGTCATAACCCGCTTGTGCTGGAACGCCGTCTGACGCACTACCTGAAGTCCAACCGATATCTTCATATCTAAACTCAACGTCAAAATTTCCCGCACCTGTGTCTTCCCGATCAATTAACACTAATTGGAACGTGTTTGTAGGGTTACTGTTTTGACTGTAGTAACCAACATCGTTCCATGTCACTACCAGCGTGTTTTCGTTCGGTGAACCGATAAACACGTCGCCACACTCTGCACAGCGCGTATCTACGTCGCCCCAAAATGGCGCGATCATTGGCTGGTTGCTTATTGGGAAGGGTCTTGGCGTAAAAGAGCTCACAGTGCCATTGAAGGTAATATTACCGTTATTGTTAATGAAGAATCTATCGTATGAAGTACCAAAGAAATTTACGCCACTATCGAAGGCAAGCGATTCAAATGCGTCAAATACGATAGCGCCCGATGAACCGTCGTCGTTACCATTCATCGCTAAGTTACCAAATCCACTTTCAGTAGAGCCTTCCCAGCCGGAAAGGAGCACTGAAGCATTGGCTGTGGTGCTTGAGATTGAGAATGCTAGCGCTGCGCTCGCCAGCAGGGATAATGAAAAACGCGAAGACTTTTTCATGTATACGTCCTTGTAGTTTATGTTAATAAGAATTTCATTATTTAGCAGACTCGATTTAGCAAAGTGTAAGCCAAATCTAAAATAGCTTTTAAATACAGAAGCTTAAAAAATAAATAATGAATTAGTTTAATATAATGTAAAAAAACCTGACATCCTTGTCTTTAGATTTTCAGACGTACTATCGCTTGTATTCAGCAGGTATGCCTTTGCCTGGTGTGCTCATTTTAATAAACTCGCGTAGGTCTTGGTTGGACTGTTTTAAGTCGTCGCGACGCAGATACATCATGTGGCCACTGCGATATCCCTTAAAGCTCAAACGGTCTTTTAAATTGCCACTTTGATCGAGCTGCCACATCGTATACTTTGCATCAAAGTAGTTCGTTGCGCCGTCGTAATAGCCAGCTTGAATCATCACATTCAGATACGGGTTTTGCGCCATGGCCAATCGCAAGTTCTCACCGGTTTGATTATTGCTTCTATCCCATGGGTGCACGTTTCCAAACATGTTGTACTTAATATCAGTTTTGTAGTTTAACTCTTCACGCAAATAGTAATTAATAGCGGGCGTGAACGAATGAAGCCATGATGTTAGCTCAGCCCAATAGTCAGGGCGGTCGCCGCTTTGCTTAGCATCTATACCCAAATAGCGGCTGTCTAAACGACCTAGCGTCTTCCCTTCCTCGCGCAGTAAGTCTTTCCAGAAAAATGCAGTGCTCACGTCTAAGTTGTTTTGCGCAATAGACGCTTCACTTAACCCAGAATAGCGCGCCATTTGCTTTAACACATCGTGCTTTTCCGATTCACCAATGAAGCCACCTTTGGCCAGAGCAGGAATAAGCGTATTGATGGTGAAGTCTTCAACTTCAGGCAATAGCTCAGTAAGATCTTTGTTTTGCAACGCGGGTTCAAGCTTATTGTGATACCACGCCGCGGCAGCAAAATAAGGCAGTCGATTAGCGGCTTTTACCGGCCCGTTGCGCTCTATACCAATATCGGTTGGCGATACAAGCACAACGCCGTTTAAGTACATCCATTGGCGATTTTGAAGCTCTAATGCTAATCCTGACACACGCGTCGTGCCGTAACTTTCACCGATAAGATATTTAGGTGAACGCCAGCGATTATTACGCGTTACAAAAGTATTCACCCAGTCTGCCAAATAGCTAATATCGGCGTTTACACCAAAGAACATTTTCTGCTGTTCATCTTGCGATGGCATGCTGCCGTCAGCTTTAGGCAGCACACGGCTGTACCCTGTATTCACTGGGTTAACAAACACAATGTCTGCCACATCCAAAATGGAGTAAGGATTGGTTTGAACACCATAGGGCTGAACTGGATAGCCTTCATCGTCAATATTAAGAATACGAGGGCCTGTGTAGGCTACATGCATCCACACTGACGCAGAGCCTGGACCACCGTTAAAAGAAATAATAAGCGGGCGCTCAGTATTCTCTTTTACGTCAGTGCGCTGATAGTAAGTGTAAAACAAAGTGGCAACCGCTTCGTCTTTACTGTTCCAAACCGGTTGAGTACCCGTGGTAGCACTGTACTTTACGCGCTTGCCTAGGATTTTAGTTTCGTGCTCTGTCACTACACTGCTATCAATTTTTATTGAACGAGCATGGGCAGATGCGCTTTCTTCTTGCGCTGAAGCACTGGTAGTTAAGCTTACAAAAGCAATTAAGGCTGCCGTTAACCATGCTAGGGTCGCGTGCGATTGCGCTTTGTGTTTATTTTTACCCAGACTTAATAATACGGGCGATGTATTTCTAACTAAGGATTGAATATTCATCATTATTATCTTTGAGTGTCGTTAATTTTATCTTTTTTGTGTTGTCTTTGTATTGCACGCTTTACTATATCGCTGTTCACATGACAGCTTAGCAATGAACGACAAAACGACCAATTTCTTCGATACATTTCTGTAACACGGTTAAGCCTTTCAAATATTCTCAGGGCCATTGATTTTTATGTGTGTAATGAGTTCAGGGAAAAACGTTAAGAATCTCGCTTCAATCTCGTCTCTGTTCGCATTAATATCATCCACAGCAAGATGAAACGTGTTGGGAAAACGAATACGTTTAGCAACCACAGTAATCGCCTTAGCAATGCCCTCTTCCTTAGCATAACCTTCAAACCAGTCATGGGTTATCATATGCCCGACACTGTGCTGCATCGTTCTTGGCATAGTGGGCAATCGCTGTTCTAACAATGCGAAACTTTGTTCCCTGAAGTCGTCAAAACCCTGTGTTGTAAACGACGCCCAATGTTTAATTAGCAAGTGATCGAAGTAGATATCCAGCGCCACAGGTGCAAAGCGCCGACGACTTTTATGAAATAACGCCTTTGCTGCTAAGACGCTGGTATGACTGTCGGTGAACCTATCGACTTCATAGTGGTTTTTAAGACCTAGCCGTACCGCTTGTCCAAACTCTTTAATATCAACACCCCGCCTGAAATCACCGAGTAGGTTACCGAATTGAGAATCGGCAGTTGGTCGGGCTAAGAAAAGATGGGCAAGATAATTCATTTTGTAATTTATTGGCCTCTATTTTAAGTTGTAAGGGCTTGTTGGTATCAAGTAAAATTGCGGTCCAATTCAGATACGCTGAATTTTGTATTTTTATAAGGCGAAACTGCCGAAACTAGCGTTGGCAGCAGCCAAATTCAAATGTAACTGAAAAACCGTAGCACTTAAAATTGAGTTTCAACATGTCTGTAATTTCCACTTCTGAAGTCACGTCTCTACTTTCACCAATCAATGCCTTTTTACATTGCGAGACGCCACAGTCGTGGATAGACGAAGCGCAGAAAGAGGAAAACCTTCGCGTTATCCTTACTGACCACCTAATTTGCGAGCTTAAAGCGGCTCAGTCGGCTATGTACCTACTTCGCCGCTATGTAGCCGATGAGGAAACCAGTAAGGTATTGCTGGGCTGGTTGAAACCTTACGAAGACTTCACTTACCGCCACGAAGGCGATTGGCAATCGCTTAATACTAAGCACCTTTCCAAAAATGTATTTAACACTGAAGGGCTAGACCCTTTTAAAAAAGACATGCTTGATAAAATGGTCATGCTAATTAAAGAAGAGCTTCATCATTTTTACCAAGTGCTAGAAATTATGCACGAGTTGGGGTTTGAATATAAGTCGGTAACATCCAGTCGTTACGCCAATGGCTTGTTGCGTCACGTACGCACTTACGAACCTGAAAAGCTTGTCGACAAGCTCATTTGTGGTGCCTACATTGAAGCGCGCTCCTGTGAACGCTTTGCCAAACTTGCGCCGTATGTTTCCGAAAATTTAGGCAAGTTCTATGTGTCGCTGTTGCGCTCTGAGGCCAGACACTTTGAAGACTACCTAACGCTGGCTGGGCAAATCGCTAAAACCGATATTTCAGAGCGCGTTGCCCACTTCGGAAGCGTTGAAAAATCGCTGATTGAAAGCGACGATGACGAATTGCGTTTCCACTCAGGTGCACCACGCTAAAGTTAACGCTTTGCATCCGTTTATAAATTAATCAATTTATATTGACGGCTTAGTCATTCTGCTGCACACTCAATTTGTAAACATATTGTTAACGGCAGTGTTTAGCGCTTTGCGCTGTGTTTGTGTTTCCTTGGTTTTACGGTTAATCCGTGTGTTCTCCCTGCCTCACAACAATATTTTTTAAAATAATAACGTTGGTGAACAAGGCAGGACTTTATGATTTTGAATCATTTAATTGGTATTTACACTCATCCAAAAGAAGAGTGGCAAACCATTGATACCAAACACGAAACCTATTTTTACGCGCTTACCCATATCGCTTTTATATCTCTCATTCCATCACTCGTGGCCTATTATTCCAGTGCCCATACTGGCTGGAGTATCGGCGCAGGTGACATAATTCGCCTTAGCGAAAATACCGCCATTATGATGGGTATAGGCATGTATTTTGGATTAATTGCAGGCGTGGTCGCATTGGCTGTACTTATTCATGAGTTGGCTAAAGCGTTTGATGCGACACCAACTTATACGCAGTCGCTGGAACTTGCGGCCTACACGGCTACACCGTTGTTTATGGTGGGCATCGCAGGTCTTTACCCAGAACTCTGGGTGGTGATGACGGCGCTGTTAGTCGGTATTAGCTATTCGGTATACCTGCTCTATTCTGGCGTGCCAATTTTGATGCATATGCCAGAAGATAAAGGGTTCATTTACTCAAGCTCGGTAGTGACATGTGGGCTAGTATTGCTCGTTATTCTAATGACAGGTTCGATATTGGTGTGGGGACTGTACGGCGGACCGGTATTTGTTCACTAGCCTCTTACTTTAAAAGCATTAAAAAAGCCGCTTCAAAAAGCGGCTTGTTGTTATATCAAAGAGCGTCTTACATTAATCAGCAGCATCAATATTATGCACATCAAGATTGCTAAGCTCTGCTTGTATCACTGGCGCTTTTCTAGACGCTTCACCGCGCGACATATCAATTCGCTCAAGGTACTCTTGGTCGATATCCGCAGTAATATAGTTACCATCAAACACTGACGTTTCAAAACGCTGAATGGTTTCGTTCTCTTCGCGAACGGCATCTACCAAGTCAGAAATGTCTTGGAAGATAAGGCCATCTGCTTGGATAAGCTCTGCAATTTGATCGATTTCACGACCATAAGCAATCAGTTCGTTTGCCGATGGCATATCAATACCATACACATTTGGGAAACGAATTTCTGGAGCAGCTGACGCAAAGTATACTTTCTTCGCACCTGACTCACGCGCCATCTCAATGATTTGACCCGATGTAGTACCGCGCACGATAGAGTCATCGACAAGCAGTACACTCTTATCTTTAAACTCAGATGAGATTGCGTTTAGCTTACGGCGTACTGATTTTTTACGCATGGTTTGGCCAGGCATAATGAAAGTACGGCCAATGTAGCGATTTTTAACAAAGCCTTGGCGATATGGCAAATCCAGTGTGTTCGCGATTTGAAGCGCCACATCCATCGACGTTTCAGGAATAGGAATAACCACGTCGATATCCAGATCTGCCCATTCGCGCTTAATTTTTTCACCTAGCTTACGGCCCATGTTTACACGCGATGCATAAACTGAAATGCCATCTATGAAGCTATCTGGGCGAGCAAAATAAACAAACTCAAAGATACACGGAGAGGTTACTGGATTCTCGGCGCACTGTCTGGTGTGCAGTTGACCCTCTTCGGTAATAAATACCGCTTCACCTGGCATTACATCGCGCACAAACTGGAAGCCAACAGCATCAAGCGCCACGCTTTCAGATGCCACCATCCATTCCTCACCCAGCTCGCTTATACGCTTACCGAGTGCTAGAGGACGAATACCGTGCGGGTCGCGAAACGCTACAATACCTTGGCCGATGATCGCCGCAACGACTGCGTAGGCACCTCTGATCTTTTTGTGAACTTTCGTTACCACTTCAAAAATGTGTTCGGCACTTACGCTTAAACCTGCTACCTGCTGCAGTTCATGCGCAAGAATGTTAAGCAGTAATTCTGAATCTGAGGTGGTGTTGATGTGGCGGCGTGCAATGCGGAATACTTCTTCCTGCAGCTCATGGGCGTTGGTGAGGTTGCCGTTATGAGCAAAGGCAATACCAAACGGCGAGTTCACATAAAACGGTTGTGCTTCTGCAGAGCTTGATGTACCCGCAGTTGGGTAGCGAACGTGACCAATCCCCATGTTGCCAGACAATCTTTTCATATGGCGGGTATGAAACACGTCTCGAACCAAACCATTTGCCTTGCGCAAATTAAACATATTTTGGTCGATAGTCATAATGCCTGCGGCATCCTGTCCTCGGTGTTGAATAACCGTTAGACCGTCGTACAGTGACTGAGCTACGGGCGTTTTACCAACTATTCCGACTATACCACACATGTGCGTTACCTATTTCAAGCGGGATTTAAGAAACTGGAGGAGTCTTTCACATAGCTGAAAAACCACTCTATGATGACACCAAACTCGGGAATGAGCACCGATGATTGCCACCAATCTGAGGAGGCTGCGCCAGTGAAGGTGTCCATAAAAAAGAGCAATGCGCTAACTATAAGCACGCCACGCAGTGCACCAAAAACTATACCTAGGGCCCTATCTGTGCCAGACAACCCTGTTGCCTGAACCAGCTGGCTAATAACGTAATTAATCATGCCGCCCAGAATGAGCGTGGTGACAAACAATGCCGCAATTGCAGCACCATTTTTTAAATAAGGGTCGTCAATGGCTGTAAAATAAACGGCAAGGTCAGCGTAGAAATTGCTTGATATAAAGAGTGCAGCAAACCACACCACTAGCGAGATGGCTTCTTTAACAAACCCTCTGATCAGGCTTATTAAGGTAGATACCGCAATGATACCCAGTATGGAAAAGTCTACCCAGTTCATCGTCTCTTTATTGCGTTGATGTTGCTTTTTATTGTGAAGCAACGAGCCTTTGGCGAGATGGCGCGCATTCTAACAGAAGATAGAAATATTACTAGTCTGTAATACCAATCACTGCCTCTCCATTCATGCTAAATTCGACAAGCATGATGAACACCACGCGTTACTCAACTTTGAACGTGGTGACTTTACCTTTAAGACTCGTAAGCTCTTTTAAATGTGGTAGTGCCGACTCCAGCTTCTTCTTGTCTAAATCTGGGCCAACAAAGACTTTATTGAGCGGGCCAGAGCTGGTTTGAATTTTTCGACTAAACGCGCGATATCCAGCCTTTTCTAGCTTGGCGAGCAGTGCCTTCACGTTTTTTTCGTGACGGAAGCTGCCAAGTTGAATAACCCAACCTGCGTCATCGTCTGCGGCACTTTTTGTATTAACCACCGTTTGGCTTGCTAGATTGTCCTCTTCTTCAAAGGTTTTCACCGCTGGCGCTTTTGCGGTAGTGGCTTCACCTGCACTACCACTTTCCCCTGCGCCAGAAGAATCCAGATCATCATCTAATGCCGTTTCATCTTGGATTTCAACCGCTGGCACCGCAGCTTTCGCTACGCGCTCTGATGGAAAAGATTCTGGCTCTACGATGGGCTTTTTAGGCGGATTAGCAGGTACAGAGACAAAAGGTTCTCTGTTTGTTTGCTTTTTGCCATCAAGAAAGTCTGGTAAAAAGATTACCGCTAGGGCGACAACAATAATTGTCCCCACCAGTCTATTCTTTAATGCCGATGTCACTGTGCTCTCCTGCTTGAATACACGGTTTTACTCTACAATGCGCGTGTTAGTTTTGCCCAGCAAGCACGTCTGCTACGGTAACAAAAGAACCAAAAACGAGAATAAGTTCACCAGTTTGATAATCTGCAAGCGCGCGCTGATATGCCGAGGTCACGTCCTGAAACGTGTCTATATTCTCTATGGTTGTGCCGGCATTAACAAGTGCATTTTCAAGTACTTCTGCCTTACAGCCCCGAGGACCACTTGTTGATGCTACGTACCACTTGGCATTAAGTGCCGCCAGTGGCGCTAAGGTCTCTGCAATAGACTTATCTTTTAGCATGCCCACCACAACGCGCATTTGGCTTACATCGTAACGGTTTAGCCAATCTTGCATAGCTGTCGTCGCCTGTGGATTATGGGCAACGTCTACAACTACTAACGGGGAATCACTGATAGTCTGCTGGCGCCCCGGCATGGTGGTGTTCTCAATAATGTCTCTTACCACGCTTTCTTCGGGCAGCAAATCTAGTAGCTCCAGCGCGGCCAACGCTGTACTCGCATTTTGAAGTGGAATTTTAGGATAAGGTAGCGACGTATAACTATTGCACTTCCCTTTCCAGCTCCACTCGCTGTAATCACTTGATACCACTGTTTCGAAATCTTGTGTAGCCCAACGTACGTTAGCTTGTAGCTCGTTAGCCACATCGTAAAGCGATGATGGAGGAAACAGTTCACCAACCACTGCATTGCCGTTTTTGCGCATAATGCCCGCTTTTTCCCGAGCAATTTTTTCGCGGGTATTACCAAGCCAATCTTGATGGTCAAGATCGATAGTCGTAATAACAGCTAGATTGGGATCAATAATGTTGGTGGCATCCAAACGTCCGCCTAGGCCTACTTCAAGAATGACCACATCAACAGCCCATGACTGCATCATTTTCATGGCAGCCAGTGTACCGAACTCAAAGTAAGTTAGAGTAATAGGTTCGCCAACCGTGTCTTTCCGCGCGTTTTCAACAAACTCAAATGCACTTACAAATTCATCGGCAGGCGGTAATTCGCCGTTGTAGCGCACGCGTTCACGATAGTCGGTTAAATGGGGTGAACTGTATACCGCAACACTTTTACCTTGCGATAGCATGGCCTGTTCGAGCAAGCGACACGTTGTGCCTTTACCGTTAGTGCCTGCAACAGTAATAACCAAAGACTGGCTAAGTGAAAGTGCCATGGCATTGGCCACTTCTTTCACTCTGTCTAGCCCCATATCGATGGCGCTAGGATGAATAGATTCTAGGTAGGATAACCACTGGCTCAGGCTTTTTTGCGAAGATGAAGACGCTGAGGCGTTTTCTGCGTGTGGCGCTGAGCCAGTATTTAGATTGTTTTCGTTATTCACTAATTCTTATAATGCAACTTAACCAACAGGCTGTGTAATCTATCACGCATATCTCTGCGGTCAACAATCATATCAATTGCACCTTTCTCAACAAGGAATTCACTGCGTTGGAAACCTTCGGGCAGCTTTTCTCTTACTGTTTGTTCAATTACGCGAGGGCCTGCGAAGCCGATAAGCGCTTTTGGCTCGGCTACGTTAACATCACCAAGCATTGCCAAACTTGCAGATACACCGCCCATTGTAGGGTCTGTAAGTACACTAATATAAGGCAGGCCTTTTTTACTCATTTTGGCAAGCGCTGCAGATGTTTTAGCCATTTGCATTAGCGACATCAGTGCTTCTTGCATACGCGCACCACCACTTGCACTGAAGCAAATAAGCGGCATATCGTTTTCTAAGCATGCATTAACAGCAGCAACGAAACGAGCACCTACAACCGATGCCATTGAGCCGCCCATAAACGCGAACTCAAAACACGCAACCACTACCGGCATACCTTTTAGTTTGCCCTGCATTACCACTAGCGCATCTTTCTCGTTTGTTGCCTTTTGTGCAGCAACAATACGGTCTTTATAACGCTTAGAGTCTTTGAATTTAAGTACGTCTTGCGGCTCGTGCTCTGCACCTAACTCAACGCGATCGCCATCGTCTAAGAAGGCATCGATACGGCGGCGTGCCGTAATACGCATGTGATGGTCACATTTAGGGCAAACTTCCTGAAGTTTTTCCAGTTCGCTCTTATACAGCACAGCTTGGCATGAACCACACTTCGTCCAGATACCTTCTGGTACGTTACCTTTGGTTGATGTTTGCGTGCGAGGAAGAATTTTTTGAATCCAGCTCATGGAAATTGAATCCTTTGTTTTTTGTTTGCCGACCATGACGATTGATGTTTGTTCATACTTGTGGTCAACAACACATTAATTTTTTAAGTTTCATACTGTATTACAAAGAAAAAATACGTAACACAATAGAACAGCTACTTAATATAGCGCGCTATTAGACCACAATACAACGAAATGGAAAAAACAAAACTGGTCTTAGAAGTTGGCAACTGAGCTCACTAATGCCTGCCTACGTTTGCTTTTGCGTAAATTATTGCTGACGAGACTCAAAAAACATGGGGGTTATTGAACGCCCTGGCACTGCATTTTTGGAAACTGATTAATACCTGAGTGACGTTCTAGCGATAGTTGCCTTTGTCCACTTTCGACAAAATGATTCAGTGCACTATCTATTTTATTTTTGAGAGAGTTTAAATCAGAACGAATAACAAACACTAAACGAGCCCGACTAACAACGTTTGGTGACTGATAGAATTCTGAAGAACAAAACGTCTTGTTAAACATAACTGCACGCGCGTTGTGTTCATTCATTATCGCAAAGTCACAGCGCCCTTTCGACATCATCATAGCCATTGTATATTGGCTACTTGAGTCAACCCTATGAATATTACCTTCTTTTTTCTCAAAGAACTGCTGTAAAACGGGATAAGTAAAGCCATATCTAGTACAAATACTAGAGGATAAATTTTCCTCAGGTACAAATGGCCCTTCAAAACTTGAAGTTGAGTAGATATAGCTGTCGTGCTTTATCAACTCTTCGCTAAATAAAAAGTCGTTCGGTTTACTTATCCAACTTTCGGAAGATAAAAATAAATCTATCGATGACGACTTTAACAAATCTTCGCTTCTAGCACGATTCGAATCTAAATAAACAATACGAAACTGATTCGTTAGCTCATCCGAATTGAAAAAATCAACGACTATGCCTTCATAGCGTTTTGAGTTCTCATCATAATATAAATAAGGGGCAGCGCCTGGTGTGTTAACCGCGAAACGTACCTTAGGGGTTTTATCTTTTATATCGGCACCATGTGCTAATGCCGTTAAACACAGTAACAAACCAAAAGTTCTTGATAAAAATTTAAAGATGATCACACTAATTCCTTTTATGCATCGACAGTGCTATGTGCGATCCGGCAAAAACAACGGCCCTAAAGGCGGTTTAGGCAAACCATGCTCGTCTGGGTATGTGACGTCAACCAAGTACAACCCATTTGGCTTTGCCGTCGCTGCAGATTTACTTCTGTCTTTTAGGCTTAACAAGTGACCTATCCAATTTACATCTTGCTCCCCTGCCCCAATCTCAACAAGCGCGCCCGTGATATTGCGAACCATATGATGCAAGAAAGCATTGGCGCGAATATCGATAATAACGTATCGCCCTTGGCGATATACGCTTACATCAGTAACGTTGCGAAATGGTGTTTTACTTTGGCAAAGCGCTGCGCGAAAAGAGGTAAAATCTTGTTCGCCTAGCAAGGCTTGTGCGGCAACATGCATTTTTTTCTCGTCTAATTCGCGGTGGATATGGGTAACCCCGGAATGGAGAATAGCAGGACGCATTTTCGCATTATGAATAACGTAACGATAGCGGCGATGGGTAGCAGAAAAACGTGCATGGAAGTCATCGCTGACGTTCTTTGCCCAGGTAACAGCAACAGAGTTGGGCAGATTCGCATTTACGCCGAGTGTCCAAGCGCGCTCTGAGCGTGGTGCATCACAGTTAAAGTGAACCACTTGCCCAGTAGCGTGTACACCAGCATCGGTACGTCCAGCGCACTGCACTTCAATGGGTTCGTTGGCTACTGTCGATAGTGCCTTTTCAAGATGTTCCTGAACACTTGGTACTTCACGCTGGCGTTGCCATCCGTATACAGCAGCACCGTCGTATTCAATCCCTAAGGCAATTCGCCCCATATCTGTATTACCCCGTTTCTGAAAAGGCGCTAAGTGTAGTCATGTCGCTTGCAACATGCAATGCCGCTAATACGCAAAACTCTTTTAGGTCATAGAAAATAAATGTACATCACCTAAAACAAAAACGGCCTGTATATCTTGTAAATATACTGGCCGTCCAAAATCTCAAACGAGAGCGCGGTTATGCGCATAAGAGCAAACTACTTAAGCAATATTCGCTAAAATCGATGCGGCTTCCTGTTTCTGCTCTTCGCTACCCTCTTTCATTACTTCTTCAAGCAACTCTTTTGCAGCGTCCACATCGTCCATTTCAATATAAGCGCGAGCTAAGTCCAGGTTAGCGTTCTGCCCTGCGTCTTTATCTATATCAATCACCGTATCTTCATCAGATACACCTGTGAAGTCAGATAAACTTACATCAAGATCTAGCGCTTGGCTATCCGGGTCAATAGCATCTGCATCATCGCCATCGTCCATTAAAGCCTCCACATCAAGGAAGTCTTCTGGTGGCGTTTGCGCGTCACTTTCACCATCGACATCACTAAGTAAGGCGGCAAGATCTAAATCAGGGTTATCGAGTTTAAGATCATCCTCTTGAGCCTTTTCAGTCTCAACGGATTGAGCCTCTTGTTCGTCCTCTTCAATTTCAGTTGGCGTGGCAATATCCAATTCCACATCATCTGGAATTTCAAGGTCGTCTAATGCAAGTTCCGAATCATCTTCTTCAAGGGCGAAAGTATCTTCGTCGTCTTCTTGCTCAGACTCAAAAGCACCATCTTCGTCTAGCTCAAAGGTTTCATCTTCTTCGTCTAGTTCAAACGTATCATCGCTTTCGTCGAATCCAAGGTTGTCGTCACTCCCTTCTAACTCGAATGTGGCTTCATCATCTTCCTGCTCAAGTTCGAAAGTATCTTCACTCTCTGCTGAAGATGCTTCTGGATCCTGACCGTCGTCATCACTTTCAATTTCACTGGTGTCGACATCACTTGTATCAACAATAGCGTCTGACTCAAGACTTTGAAGAAGCTCATCGAATTCCGCACTGTCAAGATCGTCAAGAATCTCGTTGTCGTCTACATGATCGTCGTCATCGGAAGCAGACAGCCAGTCGTCAAGGCCAGGAACATCGTCAAGTTCGTTAAAGTCTTCTTCGCTGTTCTTATCTGAATCGCTTTGGTTTAAATCAGTTTCTTCAGGTGAACTCGATTCTTCAGCAGCACTAGATTCTGATGATATTTCGTCATCTTCACCGTCTACTACACCGTCGATTTCTTGCTCTAATTCAAAGCTTTCTACTTCGTCATACGCAGCGTTTAACAGGCTGTCGTCGTATTCATCACTGTCTTCTGCTGAAGCATCTTCCGCTGGCTCTGTTGGCGCTGAGGGCTTTTCCTGCGCTGATGGCTCTTCATCAGCTAAAGGCTCTTCCGTATCCATCTGACTGAACGAAGGAATATCATCCATCATCTGTCTTTCAAACGCTTCAATAGCGTCATCTAGTGGATCGTCTGACGTTTGCCCTGCCTTTTCTTCAGCGTCTTCATCGACAGCGTCGAGCTCTGGCTCTACGTCTGTTTCTGGCTCTAGTTCTGCCTCAGCTTCCGTTTCTAGCTCTACTTCATCTTCCGAGTCGGTTTCAGGCTCAGCTTCGAATTCTAGCTCTGATTCTGGCTCTGGCTCAGATTCAAGTTCCGCCTCTAATTCAGGCTCAATCTCAGTGTCTTGTTCTGCATCTACTTCAGTGCCAAATTCTGATTCTGACTCGGCTTCCGCCTCAAGCTCTACTTCATCTTCCAAGTCGGCTTCAGTTTCAGGTTCAACTTTTTCTTCTGGTTCTAGGTCTTGTTCTGTTTCAGAGTCGATATCCTGTTCTAATTCAGATTCAAGCTCAGGCTCAGATTCAAATTCTAGCTCTGATTCTGGCTCAGGCTCAGACTCCAGTTCCGCTTCTAGTTCAGGCTCAAGCTCAGCGTCTTGTTCTTCTTCTACTTCGGTGCCAAGATCTGGCTCTGGTTCTGACTTCGGTTCACCTTCGGCTTCCGTCTCAAGTTCTACTTCATCTTCAAAGTCAGCTTCTAGCTCAGCTTCTGGTTCTGACTCAAACTCGACTTCAGGTTCGAACTCTGCATCTGTTTCATCATCTGGTTCTATTTCAGACTCAAGCTCAGAAAGTAGCTCGTCTGTCAGCAAATCTGCACCTTCACTGCTTTTAGATTCTTCAGCTTCTAGTTCAGCAAGCAACTCATCAGTTAACGGGTCGCTGAAATCATCTTCGCTCGCAACTTCTTCATCGCTTTCAGGCGTTTCAAGGTCTACGTCTTCATCGTGAGCTTCTGGACTAACTTCAGGCTCGCCATCTAACTCTGCTTCAAGTTCTGCAAGTAGTTCATCAGTAAACGGATCGTCAAAATCACCGTCCTCATTAGATTGAGTAGGTAACTCGCTAGAAGCGCTTTCATCAAGCTCTATATCAGAAGGCATTTGATCCGCTGAGGGCATTTGCTCCGCTGAAGGCTCTTCAGCAAGCTCATCTTCCGCCTGTAGCTCAGCAATAAGCTCATCGGAAAGAGGGTCACTGAAGTCCGCGTTAGTTTCGATTTCGTCGGTGACTATTTCGTCTAAATCGTCGGTAATGGCATCAAGACTCTGAATAGACTGCGGCGACGGCGAAGAAGTTGTTATTTCTTCCTCAAGATCATCCTCGTCTTCGTCATCTTCTTCACCTAGGTCACCCATCATTTCGATTTGCTCAATTTCATTTAACAAATCGTCGGTGATTTTATCAATTTCTTTATTTTGCTGATTAATTTCGTCGTCGAGCTTGCTCAGCATATCCTCATTGATAAGGTCATCGTTGCTATCTAGCTCATCAGTTAGACCTGCATCAACGCCGTGCTCTTCTAGCAAATCGTCAATACTGATTTCAGGCTTATCGTCCTCATCTTCTACTGTTGGCAAAGATGAAACACTTTCTGTCTCTTCGTCAGCGTCAGATAAATCATCAACCGAGCTGGCAAGCAACGCGTCTATATCGTCTTCATCAACATTGTCAGATTCAGCGGTTCCGTTAACCTCAGCCAGTATGTCGTCAGGGTCTACATCGCCCGACTCATCTAGCTCATCACTCTCAAGTTCTGCCGCGTCTTGGCTTTGTACATCATCAAGCAAGTCATCAATGTCAAAATCATCGTCATCTGTCGATGCAGCCTCGTCAGCAACTTCCGCCTTTGGCTCGTTTTCATCGGCAGCATCTTCATCAAAGATGTCGTCATCCCCTGACAGGTCGAAGCCTTCAAGGTCGTCAGTGTCGTTTTCGTTTAATACTTTATCTGACAGGTCATCGTCATCAAACAGACTATCTAGTTCACTTTGATCAAGCTCATCATCGCCAGCTTCAAACAAGTCATCACTGCCATCGTCTGGCACCAACATGTCGTCTTCAAGGTCAGCGAAGGTTTCTAGTTCGTCATCTAGGCTTTCTTCTAAATCTGAGGTAAGTACGTCATCAAGTAGGTCGTCGTCATTGAACAAGTCATCATCTGACAACTCTGCTTTATCATCAAAGTCAGGGGCCAGTGCACTTGAAAGATCGCCAATGTCAGAATCAGGTACCGGCACTTCATCGTTATCGGCTGTAATCGTAGGTCCAGCCGCAGGCGCTTCGTCAGGCTTACTATTACGTTTTAGCAGCCACATGATAAGACCACCAACTAACAATAGTGACAGAATTGCCGAGCCTATAATTAGACTCAAAGGGCTGGTAAGTGCGCTTAAAAACGAAGACTGCTTTTCTGCTTCGCGCTGCGCTTGCTCGGCCTTGATCATGTCGAGCAATTCTTGCTGAAGCGCCACTTGCATATCAAGCTGGCTCTTAACATCACCTTCGACTTGCCCACGCAAGGTTTCTAGTTCGCCATTAACAGCCTCAACACGCTCGTACAAGCGTCTGTTTTCGTTAAGAATCGCTTCAACATTTTCCAGTGAGGCTGCAAACTGCATACGCAGTTCGTCAAATTGTCGGGTTTGCTCATGATCCAAGCGAGTGATTTTCTGCTCAATATCAGTTTGGGTTTGCGTCAAGTCTTGTTGATTGACTAAAGGAGATGCAGGCTTGATGTTTCTCACGCTACTGCCAGGTTTATTAAGCATTTCAGCAAATGCTCTATCATCCTGCTCAGCGCGCATCTGGGCTTTTTGCTTATCAATTCTGGCGATATACCGCTCTGATGGTAACTTTAATACCGCGCCATCAACTAATAAATTCAAATTGCCGTTTTCAAATGCGTTTGGATTGAGCTCGTAAATGGCGCTCATAACCTGATATACGCTCAGGTTATTGTTTTGGCGATAGCGCTCGGCAATACGCCATAAGGTGTCGTTGGCGTCGATAGGGCCATATTCCAAGCCCGAATACTGATCAGTTGCGTCTTTGGGACCTTTCAAGAAGGTAGCGCGTTCTTGTGCATCAACAGTGATGATAGGGCCAGACAAACAAAGTGTTAGTAAAAGTAAGCCCGTCAAATGCAATTTCATAGCAGTCCTATATGCCCTCAAGCGTCTTTACCACCCGAGACGTATGGGCGGATTTTCTAGCCAATCAGTACGGAAGAAAATATTGGCTTTTATTTTTATTCTTAAGCCACCTTGAAACCATTAATAATCAAGCCAGCGTTTTACAGTCTTTATGAACTTAGCAGTAAGATTTATTTGCGCTTTATATAGTTCTTACCGTTCGCCTAAGTGTCTGACTGAGTATTGTTTTTAACGTTGTTCTATTCCTAACTTTACAAACTATAAACCAGTTATTAAGGGTGATCTAGTTAGACAGTAGTATTGAACCTCTCTATTGCCCAAATTTTAGCTAAAAGCCGCCATCTGGTAGCTTCAAGTGCTGTCTTTCTATCCCGTTGAACAGTGCTGCCTTATTGCAACAGGAATCGCCCTTTCATTGCGTATCGGCAAGCACAGAAAAATGTTTACCTTTTCCTGTGCTTATCCGATTAATCAGAGACTGAACCTTCGTAGAATGCTTACAAGTAGTCGCGAATAAGTGTCTCAGCAATTTGAATGCTGTTTGTCGCTGCTCCTTTGCGAATGTTGTCTGACACCACCCACAAATTCAAACCACAAGGATGAGTAATATCATTCCTGATACGACCCACATGCACAATGTCGTTGCCGCTAGCGCTGCTTACTTGCGTTGGGAATTGCTCATTTCCGTCGTAAACTGTTACGCCCGGCGCATCGGCTAAAAGCTCTTTAACATGCTGCGCATCTATTGGCGAACGCGTTTCTAAGTGAATGGCTTCAGCATGACCGTAGAAAACCGGCACGCGCACAGCCGTCGCGTTTACCAAAATACTCTGATCGCCCATGATTTTTTGGGTTTCCCACAGCATTTTCATTTCTTCTTTGGTGTAGTCATTGTCTTGGAATACGTCGATTTGAGGGATAACGTTAAAGGCAATTTGGCGACTAAACGATTCTGGCTTTACTTCACGTGCGTTCAGCAAACCTGCGGTTTGTTTAGCCAGCTCTTCCATGGCTTCTTTACCTGCACCAGAAACTGACTGATATGTGCACACGTTAATACGGTCAATACCAACCGCGTCTTGAATAGGTTTAAGTGCAACCAACATTTGAATGGTTGAGCAATTTGGGTTCGCAATAATGTTTCTATTGCGAAACTCTGCCAGTGCATGGGCGTTAACTTCTGGCACCACAAGTGGGATATCTGGCTCGTAACGAAACTCTGAAGTATTGTCGATAACAATACAGCCTTCCTCTGCCGCTAACGGCGCAAATTTTGCAGAAATGCTGCCTCCGGCTGAGAAAAAGCCAAATTGCACTAATGACCAATCGAAATCATCAGCATCTAATACTTCAATGTCTTCGCCTTTAAACGACACGGTACTACCTGCTGAACGTTTACTGGCAAGCGGATACAAACGGTTTACCGGAAAGTCTCGCTCTTCTAATAGTTCAATCATGGTTTGGCCCACTAAACCTGTGGCGCCAAGTACCGCTACGTCAAACGCTTGCGACATAATGCTTTATGCTCCTAATGTAAAAAAACTAAACCAGGCTAACGTGAAAGCCCAGTTTGGTGAATGTGTCTTGGATTTGCTTACTGGTGTTTTTTGGCAAGTGTAACGCATAGGCGCTGCACTCGCGACGCACTCTGTATTGCTTGCGCAATGTAGAGAACGTATTTGCTATGTGTGTCTCTGGCGTTTCATTATGGCCTGACGCAAACGCGTTTCGCATTATCTCATCGTCAATAGCTACATCATACACATCGTGGAATACAGCAATGAGATCCTCAATCGACAACCGCGACGCCTCAGGCGAATTTAACGCAGCTTTGATTGGGTTGTTTTTTTCTAAAAAATCGCTAAGCACTTTGTCTGGGGCTTTGCCCACTACGTCACAAATTTGCTCGTAAATCATTTGCGTACCGCGCACTTTGCCTTCTACAGAATGCCCCGCGATATGTGGTGTAACGAACCAAACATAGTCAAATAATGCTGTATTTATGGCAGGCTCATTATCGAATACGTCGAGTACCACCATTGGCGGTTTTTCCCCTTGAAGTACACTAAGTAGTGCCACTTCATCAATAACCTCACCCCGGCATGCATTTATAAGCAGCTGGTTTGACGTTAATCCTTCAAGAAACGCCTTATCTATCATCTGATATGTAGGATATTCACCGCCTTTAATAAAAGGCACGTGAAGCGAGATAACATCGCACTTTGCTATTTGCGCTAAGTCTACAAATGACTGACCGTTATGCTCCTTCTTACCAGATTTTGCTAGCGTTTTCTGTAGCGGTGGGTCGTACAGATAGTGGTTAACGCCAATTGCCGTTAAAATTCTTGATAATGCAGTTCCCACATTACCAGCACCTACTATTCCCACTGTCGCATTATATAAATCGAGCTTTTGGGCCTTTTGCGCGTGCAGCAAAACACTTAACACGTACTCGGCAACCGCAACAGCATTACAGCCTGCTGCACTGCTATGCATAATACCCACGCTATCTAAATGCGTTTTATCTAGATGATTGGTTCCCGCCGTTGCCGTAGTAACAAACTTAAGCTTGTTAGCCTTAGTCAGCAGTTCAGGGGTAACCTTGGTGGTAGAACGCAGCGCAAGAATATCTACATCGCGCAGCATTTCAGGCACAAGAGATTGCCATGCATAGGTTTCAACCTCACCTACGCTATTAAGGTAATCGGTGCCAAACGGAATGGTGTCTTCAAGAAGTATTTTCATGGCGCTAAGTGTACCTTAACTTAGGCTTTTAGTAACCCAGCGCCCTTGATTTATCTTATCGGTGATTCGTTTAATTTACGTCATTTTGATGCACGTTTGGCCGCAACATTAAAGAGACCTCCGAAGTTCATACAATCCTTTAAAACGGGAACGCTTAGAGCAAACCGCTTTAGCTCACGTTTTTTGTCCACTTCATCCGTTGCGATCATCGTATTAGATAACGTTAAACTTCACGCCGTTACTTGTCATATCCAGGGAAACGGCGTTCAACGCGTCGCTTAATACCCGGCCATGCTAACGAACCACCAGCCTGCCGGGTGACTTGATCGGCTTGTGTACGAATGCCATCTAGAATTGCCGAATGAATTGGAATAAGCGGTTTGCCTGTGGCCTGCGCTTTTAACTGAATTTCACAGGCGCGCTGCATAATAAACATAAACAAGAATGCATCGGGAATATTGTCTGCACAGGTTAAAAGCCCGTGATTGCGCAAAATCATAAATTGGGTATCGCCAAGGTCGCGAACCAATCGCACTTTTTCTTCTGGGTTTAGCGCCACGCCTTCGTAGGCATGATAGGAAAGCGACGCCAGCGGGAAAAGCGACTGTTGCGAGTAAGGCTGCAGCCCTTCTTCTAAAATGGATACCGCTACGCCTTCTGCTGTGTGCAAATGCAACACGCACTTTGCATCGTCTCTAGCCTCATGAACAGCGCTATGAATAGTAAAACCTGCTGGGTTAATGTCGTATTCACTTTCCATTACTTTGTTACCGTGAAGATCAACTTTAACCAAGCTTGATGCCGTAACTTCATCAAACATTAAACCGTAGGGATTAATCAAGAAATGATGGTCAGGCCCAGGAACACGAGCAGAAATGTGAGTAAAAATGAGATCGTCCCAACCATACATAGCAACTGCGCGGTAGCATGCGGCTAGATCAACACGGGTTTGCCATTCTTCACTGCTAACTTTCGACTTTACTGAATCTGTCATAGCTTTACTCTTTTAACGTATAAATTAATTTCATTTGGGGCGGGAGTCCTAGGTGGAAGGCTCGATACCTTGAACATTTCAATGAAACTTCCACTTACTCTCTCTTAACGCCTACATTACGCGCAGTAATTGCTATACACTGTCGGGTATACGACAGTGTAAGAAATTTGTTAAATGGAAAAATTTAAACCTGTTCTCGCTAGCTCTACTTGGTTTAGCGCGCTTCCACCCTATTTGCAGAAAGCCATGTTCGACAAGATGCGTCTAAAACACTTAAAAGCTGGGCAGCAACTGCATGCCAAAGGTGAAGACGGTGTCGGTTTTTATGGCGTATGCGAAGGCCGTTTAAGAGTGGTTACTGTGGGGGTAGATGGTCGAGAGATGCTATTCGCGTTGCTTGGGCCCGGCACCTGGTTTGGTGAAATATCGATGTTCGACGACCTTCCGCGTACCCATGATAATTTCTGTGAGACAAACTCCACCGTTGCTATTATTCAAAAAAATGCGTTTAAGACATTACTTGAACAGTACCCTGAACTGTACCCGCATTTTACTCGCCTTTTATGTACGCGAGTACGCAGCGCTTTTCAGTTTATTGACTCAAGTGCAGGGCTTAGCCTTAAACACCAGCTTGTAAAACGGCTATTGATGCTTACCACCAGTTACGGTCAGCATTTGCCCAAACACAACGCGATTACGCTAACGCTTTCGCAAGAGTCTTTGGCGCAAATGATAAATAGCAGTAGGCAAACGGTGAACCAGCTTTTAGGTGAGCTTGAAAGTGAAGGTTTGCTTAAACGACATTACGGGAAAATCACCATTTTGGAGCCAGATACCTTGTTTGGTCGTTACCAGTTTATTTGACCGAATTAATTAGCTGAAAAGCTTTAACTAATACTAGAATTCCGCTGTGAAATGGCCTTGTAGTTATTTTTCGAAAACTTAGTAATAACACAGTAGCTCTCTATTAATATTAGGGTGAGCTTGCGGTTTTACTTAGTTAGATATGGATTTGTACGTGACGCACTGTGTTGAGCGGTGCGACTTCGTTTCCTTCTTTACAGTCTGCTCAAAACAAGGAGCGGACACCGAGTTTTGTTTGTTGGCTTGATTTAGAGCCATTCAACGATGTCTTGCCCACCCAGAATTGCCATTATCTCAACTTCAATACCATTGTATCGATAGTAAATACTGTCTGAGCCATAAGCGCAGCGTCTATACCCCTGCCGAATATGGTCAACTGATTGGTATGCAGATGGATTACTTGCAATTTTTTCAAATGTCTGAAAAAAACCTTCGAAATACTTATCTGCTTGGAGTTCGCCAAATTCTACAAATCCATATGTATAAATACGCCTGAGATCCTCTTTGGCATTCAGCGATAGCTTGTAGCTTTCCATTTATCTTTTTAATTCAGCCTTAAATTCTTTCAGCATATCTTCAGGCGATTGTTCAATGAATCCACTTCTCTCTGCACTGACGAGCTTTTGATTTATTTCCTCAGCGCGTCTGGCCCGACGAATCAAATCATTCACGAGTTCACTTTTGTTTGCATACTCTCGCGTATCTTCAATATGACTTTTGAGCCACGCATCATTTTTTTCAGTCAGAGTGATACTTTGACGAGGCATGACATTTACTCCAATAGATATTAGCTGGTGCAATATTACACCAGACTTGTTTAAACATCAGCATTTTTTAATTTAGAGAAGACAAAAGCCAAAATTATCACAGGCAGCTTGAGTGACGGGTAAATGTACGCAGCCGAAGAGTAGTCTTTCTGGCAATTAGAGACAAACAGCAAACCTTCACACACTACACAAATGGTCTATAACGCGTGGGCTAAAATTAGAAACGATGTGACATAGCCCATGTATTAGCTTCGCAGCTTTCAGAACAAGCGGCTAAAGTGCAAAAGCATTTTCATCAGTGGGTAGTTAATAGAGAATATGTTTGCCTACTAATTAAAACAACTTTACCCTAACCTTCGCCTGAGAATGGTTTTTGCGTTTTTCTACAGCGAATTGACGCTTGCTCTTCATCGGAAAAAATTGAAAATAAGCGCTAACAAGGAATCGTTACAATGTATAATCTTGCAGCACGTCTAGTCGTTATTTTATCACTATTAATTGGTATAAGCGCCTGCCAACCATCTTTAAAACCTGAAAAGCCTCTAAATATCCCTTCAAAACAAACTATCGAGTTTGACCAACTATTTTCCCAATCCGATGGTATTGATAAGCCCGGGGCCTCAGTTGCAGTTCTGCAGGATGGGGAGGTTATATTTTCAAAAGGTTATGGCAGCGCAAACCTAGAATACGATATACCTGTTACGCCAGAAACTATGTTTCACGTTGCATCTGTATCCAAGCAATTTACCGTATTCGCCATTCTTCTACTTGCTGAAGAAGGTAAGTTAAATTTCGATGATGACATACGGCAATACATTCCAGAAGTGCCGGACTTTGGTCACACAATAACTTTACGACACTTAGCATCACATACAAGCGGCATGCGAGATCAATGGAATTTGTTACGTATGGCGGGTTGGCGATTAGATGACGTAATCACTACCGAACACGTACTAAAAATAGTAGCGCGACAAAAAGAGCTAAACTTCAAACCGGGAGAAGAGTTTCTTTACTCAAATACCGGGTTCACACTATTAGCAGAGGTTGTTGCGCGTGTTAGCGGTAAATCTTTTGCTCAGTTCACGCAAGAAAGGCTGTTCACTCCATTGAATATGAGTAACAGCTTGTTTTATGACGACCATCAGAAGATCGTTAGCAATAGGGCCTACTCATACGAGCCCAATGGCAGTGGCTACAAAAAAAGTGTGTTGAGCTTTTCAAATGTAGGTGCAACCAGTTTATTTACAACCGCAGAAGATCTGCTGAAATGGTCAGCTAACTACACCGAACCGACTGTTGGTAGCCCTGCTATAATTAAGCAAATGAATACTCTTGCGTCCTTAAACAATGGAGAAACATTTGGTGGCGCTTATGGGCAATTTATTAGTCATTACAAAGGTATCAAATATTTTCAGCATAGCGGCGGAGACGCAGGGTTTCGTTCGTATTTAGCTCGATTCCCTAACCAAAATTTAGCAATTGCAATATTGAATAATGGCGCAGATGCAAGGCCATGGGAATTGGCTCTGCAAATGGCTGACACGCTTTTGAAGAAAGACACCCCTCCCCCTCATAACGCCATTGCTAACGCATTTCTAGAGTCAATCTCACCTAAACAAATATCAGATTTTATTGAGTTAGATGAAGACACACTCAATGCCTATGCGGGTCACTATTGGTATAAACCAGAAGCGTACTCACGAGAGATATATTTAGAAAACGGTAAACTAATGTATTCAAGAGGCCAAGGTGACGTAAGCGAACTCGCTCCTATCAGCGAAAACACCTTCAAAATGCTGAATGTAGAGGGAGAGATTTATGTTGAATTTACTAAAGATGACGAAACAAGCTTCATGACAGTGCGGGTAGACAATATCGATACGTATGTGTCGGTTGGCTATACACCAGTCAAAATAACCAGAACCTGGTTATCGCAGTTCGCCGGCAGTTACTTCAGCCCTGAACTTTCTTCCACTTATCACTTTTCACCAGAAAATAAACAGCTGAAAATTTCTCATCACCGTCTAAGCGACCATTATATTGCGCCAGTCAAAGGTGACTTTTTTAGCTCACAAGTTGGCGATATCCTATTTGAGCGCGATGTTCATGGTGAAGTGAATGGCTTCAGAATATCTAACGGTCGTGTTCGCAATCTTTACTTTAGAAAGCTATAGGTATCTACAACAAAAAAGGGCGTAAACACAAACACTCATGGTGTTCAGGTTTACGCCCTTTTTGTTTTGAAGCTTCTTAAACGAAGCTTCGAACTTTTTGATACTAGCTGTTTCGGCTAACCGTTGTAACGCTGCATAACAAGCGTTGCGTTAGTGCCGCCGAAACCAAAGCTGTTAGACATAATTGTGTTTAACGTTGCTTCACGAGCTTGGGTAACAATATCTAGCCCTTGTGCCGCGTCGTCCAGTGTGTCGATGTTAATTGATGGCGCAATAAAGTTATTCTCCATCATCAACAAGCTATAGATAGCTTCGTTTACACCCGCTGCACCTAGTGCGTGACCTGTCAGCGACTTGGTTGCACTAATTGGCACACCTGCTTGGCCAAACACTTCTTGAATCGCCGCAAGTTCTTTCACGTCACCTACTGGCGTTGATGTACCGTGAGTATTTAAGTAATCGATAGGCGCATCAATATTTTGCATTGCCATTTTCATACAGCGAATTGCGCCTTCACCCGACGGTGCAACCATGTCGAAACCGTCTGATGTAGCGCCGTAACCTACTACTTCGCCGTAGATTTTTGCGCCGCGTGCAAGCGCGTGCTCAAGTTCTTCAACAACAACCATACCGCCGCCGCCAGAACTTACAAAGCCGTCGCGTGCTGCGTCATAAGTACGTGATGCAACGGCAGGATTGTCGTTATATTTAGAGCTTAGTGCGCCCATAGCGTCGAATTGGCTTGATAGTGACCAATGTAATTCTTCACCGCCACCGGCGAATACTACGTCTTGCTTACCAAGCTGAATAAGCTCTAGCGCATTACCAATACAGTGGGCACTAGTTGCACACGCAGAGGCAATTGAATAGTTCACGCCGCGAATTTTAAACGGCGTCGCTAAGCACGCCGATACCGTAGATGCCATACAGCGAGGAACCATGTATGGACCAACACGCTTAACGCCTTTTTCGCGAAGAATATCAGCAGAAAGCACTTGGTTTTCAGAAGACGCGCCACCTGAGCCAGCAATAATACCTGTACGCTCGTTTGAAATGTCGCTTTCTTCTAAACCAGAGTCTGCAATGGCTTGTTGCATCGCTACGTATGCGTAGCCTGCCGCATCGCCCATAAAGCGCATAGCTTTACGGTCAATATGGTCTTTCAAATCGATGTCGATGTTGCCCCAAACTTGGCTGCGAAGGCCCATTTCGGCGAACTGTTCTGAAAATGTAATTCCAGACTTACCCGCTTTAAGTGAAGCAAGTACGTCTTCTTTATTTACGCCGATGCTTGATACGATACCAAGACCGGTGATAACTGCTCTTCTCATAGTTTACCCTTTGCGTTGTTGCGGCTTATGGTAACGATTTTGAATGGTAAAGTGGTCTGCTCTGCCAATTGCCATACTCAAATTTGCTAAACTTAAGCGTTGCATTACCTGTTTTAATTCTGGGCTTGTGTGTATAAACAGGTAGTTTCCCACTTCCCTTCTTTTTCGTTTTTGCCGTCTTCGTCTAAGCTCTCTTATTCGGAATATTTCCAATGTAGCACGAATGTACAGGGTCATGACCAGCGTTAATTTATACCTTCATAAAACCTTCAAAATAGCTCTAGCGGTTTCTTTTATTGACAAAAGCGAGCTCTAAGTTTGTTCTTAAATATTTTACCCGTATCTTCTCTGGGTAGAGCATCGAGTATTTGCAACATTTTAGGCCACTTGAACCGCGCTAGTTTGCCATCTAAATACTCGTTTAGCGCATCAATCGACAGCGCATTGTCGGGTGAGCATTGAACAGCCACCACGACTTTCTCGCCATACTCAGCATCAGGCACACCGAATACCGCGCAGTCTGCAACCTCAGGCATTTCTATGATGACGCTTTCTATTTCAGCAGGAAATATATTGGCGCCACCTGAGATGATCATGTCTTTTTTCCTATCGCAAATATATAAGTAGCCATCTTCGTCCACATAACCCATGTCACCTAATGTCGTGAATTCACCAACATGTAAGTCGCTTTGCGTGCCCGTAGTATTGGTATATTTGAATGGCGCGAACATGGAAAGGTGTGCATATATAACGCCAACATCACCTACTTCGCACTCCTCTTTATCGTCGCTCAGTATTTTAATCGCGGCACCGGGAATGGGCTTACCCACAGAATTTGGCTTATCTAATGCTTCTTGAGATGAAATTAGGGTCATAAAGCCTAATTCACTAGCGCCATAAGACTCATAGAAAATTGGACCAAACCAGTTAATCATTGCTTCTTTCACGTCGCTTGGCAGTGCTGACCCTGTTGATAAGGCAAATCGCAAGCTTGAAGTGTCGTATTTACTTCTTATCGACGCGGGCAGTTTAAGTAGCCTCACCATCATGGTAGGAACAATATAGGCGTGAGTCAGCTTAAACCGCTCTATGTCTTGTAAAAAGCGTTCGGGGTCGAATTGAGGCTCAATGTATACATCAATATTACCCGCTGCTAAACAGCAGAGCGTAAGCGCGTGTGGTGCACTGTGATAAAGCGGTGCCGAGACGAAAAAGCGATCACCTATTGATAGCTGCATTAACGCTTCAGACAGCCCTTTAAATATTAAATAAGGGTCTGGCCGCGTTAGGTCTACATCTCGCTTAATACCTTTAGGTTTTCCAGTGCTGCCAGATGTGTAGGGAAACATGCCCTTAAAGCGCTTGGCCGGTTCATTGTGGCGCTTTGCGTTTGAGGCAGCTAATAGCGTATCAAGGCACAGATACTGCTCCCCGATTTTCGGTTCTGTCGCCAATTCAGAATCACCTGTAAGATGATAGCGCTCTAAAATGCTTTTTGGCGTTTTAATCGTGTATATCGCAGACAAGGTGGGAACTTGTAATAACGTTTCGTGGGCATTCCCACCCTTTAATAAATCGCGATGAGCGAACAGTACTTTAGCGCCACAGTCGTCCAGAATAGGCAAAAGTTCGGCAACGGGGCTGTGCCAATTAAGCAGAACGTAGCGCGACCCCACATATCGGCATGCCTCGACTATTTCAAATATACCGACGTGGTTTCGCATAAGAATAGCTACCACATCGTTATCGCACACACCATGTTCAGCAAGTGCACGTGCGATGATACGTGCACGATCATCCATTTCGTCTCTAGTGCGTTTGCAAATGCTTTGACCACATTGGTGAAACACGCCCGCCATACCTTCTCCCTGAACTATCCTCAATAGACTTAGCGCTAAATTTAACAAATCATTTACAACAACAATTAAATAAACGTATTGTTTTTACTGATAGATTGTTATTTGCAGAAGCAATAAGAAAAGAAGAGTTTTAAGCAGGTACAAACTTTTGCGGAAAAACAAAAAGGTGACAGGTAGAATACGCGGCCAAACGTTCGAAATTTAGATAAAACTGAAGATTGCTGTGTTATTAAAAAAGCCAAGAACCATTGCTCTACGCATTTTCCAAAGTGCGGTACCCCGACTTTCTTTCGTAGTGGCTGCCTTTATCATTGCTTCTGCAGCGACTGTCTCTTCAACAGCTGCGCCTATCGTCCTCCCCGCGCTACCAGAGCCAGTTTCAAACAATGCCGTAGCTTCTGTCACCATAAACGACACGCAATATGTAATTAGTTTTATGGGGCTGGGCAAAGGAAAAACCCATAAAGATGTGCACAACCGTGCTTGGCAGCTTGTTATCAATAACAAAGATAAACCTTTACGGTGGCAGGCTCTTTCCCCCGTTCCATCCAGCCTTGCGCTAAAAGGCCGCTTGGCATCAGTAGCAGTGGGCGTAAAAGACAGCGTTTACATTTTTGGCGGTTACACGGTTGATGAAGATCACAATGAAATTAGTACGCCAGATGTTTATAAATACGCTCCTGTAACAGGGGAATATACGCTATTAACGCCTATGCCCGTGCCTGTTGATGATGCAACTGCTTTAGTTTACCAAGACCGTTACGTGTACTTAGTTTCTGGCTGGCACAACGATGGCAACGTAAATCTTGTGCAGGTTTACGATACGCAAACCGGCCAATGGCAACAGGCGAGCCCTTTTCTTGGCAATCCGGTATTCGGTCAAGCTGGCGGCATCGTTAACAGCACTATGGTAATTTGTGACGGCGTTTCTGTAACACCGCACAGTGATAAACGCCGCAGCTTCGCGCCAGAAACCGCCTGCTTTAAAGGCGTAATTGATAAGCAAAACCCTTTAAAAATTGATTGGCGTACACTTGACCATCCAACGGGTACTGCGCGCTATCGCATGGCGGCAGCGGGAGATAAGGCCACCAATAAAATCTATTTTGTTGGCGGCTCAATTAATCCGTACAATTATAATGGCATCGGCTATAACGGCGAGCCTTCAACAGCAGATGACGCCATATGGACCTTTGATATTGCCGAAGGCACTTGGGTTATCTCGAAAACAGAAGCTGAAGCACCTACGATGGATCATCGCGGATTAATTAACGTTAATGGTTCGTGGAGCACTATTGGCGGTATGCTTGGCGCACAGCACGTGACCAGTAAAGTAATTCCTCACTTTTCAACACTCGAAGAAATGTCTTGTTTATCTAAAAGCCAGGCTAATTCTGGCGCTTCAAATCAAGCATCGGATGGGCAAGCTGATGAAGTAGTGAAAACTGCCCCTAGTTCAAAGTGCCAACACCAAAACAATATAAACGGAGAAAAATAAACAGTGAAATCTAAGCATGCACAGGTTCATTTTAATGAGAGCGGTACGCCTGTCGCCGACCATTTTGACGACGTTTATTTTTCTAACGACAGCGGCATTGATGAAACCCAACACGTTTTTGTTGCAGGCAACGACCTTGCTGAGCGCTGGCAACAGTGGCGCAATCCTACTTTTGTCATCGCCGAAACTGGTTTTGGAACTGGGCTGAACTTTTTGGTCGCCATGCGTGCCTTCAACGAATTTAAAGCAGCAAACCCTGACCATCCGTTAAAGCGCCTGTATTTTATCACCACGGAAAAGTTTCCACTGCCTCAACAGGATATGCAGCGTGCGCTAGAAGCTTTTCCTGCTCTTAAAGACGAAGCGCAAGCACTCGCTTCACTTTACCCCATGGGCCTTGAAGGTTGTCATCGCCTTCATTTTGACAACCATTCAACCACACTCGACTTGTGGATTGGTGATGTTCACGAACTTCTACCTCAATGGCATTCTCCTGTAAATGGCCTCATCGATGCCTGGTTTTTAGATGGTTTTGCACCAAGCAAAAACCCTGATATGTGGACCGATGCACTGTTTAGCCAAATGGCTCGGTTGTCAAAAACAGGTACAACCTTTGGAACCTTTACCGCCGCAGGCATCGTAAAACGTGGGCTTGCTGGTGTGGGTTTTACCATTAAAAAACGCAACGGTTTTGGCCGTAAGCGTGACATGCTCACTGGCGTTTTTAACCAAAAAAATGAAAATGTGCAGCATAAACTTCGCCTGCCTGCTGGCCCCTATTACAGGTACGCTAACGGCAGCTTAGATAAAACAAGTAAAGTCGCAGTAGTCGGTTCCGGCCTTGCTGCAGCTACAGCATGCCTGGCTTTAGTAAATCGCGGCATTAGCACTACTTTGTATTTTGATGGTAACACCCTTGCAAGCGGCGCGTCTGGCAACCCGCAAGGCGGTTTTTACCCGCAGCTTCATAGCGAAGCAAGTATTGCCAGCCGCATTCAGGCGCACAGTTTTTTATATGCGCGCCAACGCTACGACCACACCATTGAACATGCAAAAGTCTCTGGCCTAGCCGACGTTGCCCATGATTTCTGTGGCGTTATTCAACTAAGCTTTAACGACAAGGTAGCAGAACGCCAAAATAAACTGGCAGCAGCCGACGTATGGCCTGAAGCTTTGATTAAGCCCGTGGACAGTAAAGAGGTGAGCGATATCGCTAACCTAGCTCTTCCCTACTCTGGCTTATACATTGGTTTGGGCGGATGGATTTCTCCTCCACAGCTAGTTACTGGCATGATTGAAGAAGCACTTCAAAGTGGCAAACTCACGCTGAAACCCAATCATACCTATGTATCTCATGAGGCAGTTGAGACAACAAAGCAGCGGGTGCGGATTCGCTTTAACTTAGATAGCGCTGAGAATGAAGAAGTTATTACTGCCGATCATCTTATCCTAGCCCTTGGTGCAGGTGCGGTAAACGCTAGCGATTTTAACAGCCTATCCCTTCGCCCTGTTCGCGGCCAGGTTGAAGCTATTCCCACCCAAATGCCAATTGAACAGCTTAACACTGTGTTGTGTCACAAAGGCTATATGACACCTGTATTCGAAGGTCGACATGCGTTAGGTTCAACCTACGTTAAAAACGACTTAAGTACCGATATACGAGGCGATGAAACTGAAACGAACCTTGCCACACATGAACAGGCGCTAGCAAACACCGACATTGTGCAAGCATTACACCATGACGGTAAAGCCAGAGCTGCTACCCGTTTAGGTTCACCCGACCACCAGCCTGTTGTCGGTGCACTACATAACTTTGACTCATTAAAAGAACACTACACTATGCTAGGCGTGGGCAAACCGTTGACTAGCGCGCCAGTGTTGCCAAACAGCGTAGTTTCCACCCTTACTTGCCTTGGGTCTCGAGGGTTAACCACAGCGCCTTTAATGGCAGAGGTCTTGGTGAGTAGTCTATGTAATGAGCCGCTACCTTTAAGCAACGATCTGCTTAATGCTGTAAACACAAGCCGCTTTATGACTCGCGAAGCGATTAGAAGTCAGGGTTAATAAACGGAGAGGCCTTTGTGAAAATCCTCCTGTACCTAGACCCAAAAGATAAGATGTTTAGAGGTTTTAAAGCGAACATGAAAGGAGTTCGCTTTTATAGACAGAGCGCAATTAAAGTAAATGGCTAGTTAACACTAGCCATTTTATTCAAATCCATCACGATAAACGCAGGAATGTATACGTTGGCGCTGGCTACCACTTGTTTATTTTCCAGCGACACGATACGGGCGTTTACGCGTACGCCTCTGTCATCTTCAATGATGGTGCCGGTTACAACATGGTCCATTTCAACCTGTTTAGCTAGCGCAGTACCATCTCGAGTAAGAACAAAATCGCCGACTGGCGTTACAGTAATGCCACCTGCAAGCTTAAAGTCGACAACCGCTAACCCAAAGTCTTGTAGCTCGGCTATTAGATACTCTGAAAGCTGATTGCCTAACACGGTGCTGTCGCTCAACGACTGATTAAGCCTAACAAAACTCGCCACACCCACCATATCTTGCTGCGTAAGACGGGTTGCATTGTCCATTAACTCCATCGCAAGTTGCGAGGCGTAATCATTTAAGCGCTTGTGCGTCTGTGAAGGTGAATAGCCATGGTGTAATGGGTCTTTATAGCCGGGGGCGACTTCCACGTGCTGTTGATATTGTCTATCGCGAGAATCTGGTGTGTACTCCAGCCCTGAGCGGCTTGGTACAGGCACTGGCTCGGCGTGATGCGTAATTTCACCGTCTTCACCTAACCAAAATGAGCCAATAGATTGTGTGCTAGTACACCCTGTCATACATACACTTAGCATTACGCCAACGGCTGCCCAACTGCTTGACACAAGCTTCTTTGTAAACACCATGCTGAAACTCCTAGCCGCGACTTAGCTTAACGCCATCGCGCATACCGTTTTGCTGGCTACCGTCACTTGGAATAAGTGCATCTACTACGTAGAACGGCACTAACATTTGCGCAGTTGCCACCACCGCGCGCGACTCCATGCCTAAAATACGGGCATTAACTAACACGCCACCTTGGTGCTTGGTCATGGTTCCGGTAAGTACGTATTCTATAGGAAGGCTGCTGCTCAATTCCAAATAGTCTCGGCTTAATACAAAATCGCCATCGTCAGTAATGCGAATATACTCGGTGGCTTTGAAGTCGATAACGGGTACGCGGAATTTATGCAGTTCGTGAACAAAAGATTCCGCCATCTGACGACCTAGCAAATCCGTTTTCTGCAAGTCAGTATCTAGTAGTGCGAAATGGGTTACACCAATAGGTGTCTTGTTATTCACATATTCCATATTGGCAATTAAGTCTTGCGCCATGTTCTTCACATAGTCGCCAATATGCTTGGTTAGAGGTCGACCTTTATACGCGCCCTGTACGCTCGAATACAAAGGAGGTTGACCGATAGCGCCATACGCGTCCATACCCTGAGACTGGGTATCACTGGTATTTTCAACTGGCTTTGAGGGAGCGCGGTCGGCGGCAGTAATATCAATCACGTTCATGGCCGGGCGCTGAGGCGCTTGTTCGGCTACCTCTTCTTCCCCCATCATCATAGAGCACCCGCTGACGCTTAGCAGTGAAGCACAAAGCGAAAGCGCCGCGTATTGATTTCGTCTTTTCATGGGGTTACCTCGTACCTTCAGTTCTGTATAACTTGCCGTTTCTGGTGGTTACTTGTTCTTCGCGCCAAAACAGTTCGGCAGGGAAAAAGCGTGTTGCTGCAGCGACAATGTTTTTATTTCTAGCGTTGATAATTCGAGCGTTAACCACCGCGCCAGACTCTTGATAAACCATAGTGCCGGTTATATAAAAATCGACGCGCTCAATGTTGGAAAGCTGGTCGATATCGCGGGTTAACACTCTGTCGCTTTCGTTACTAACAATTATATCGTTCGAAAGCTTAAATTCTTGAGTAGAAAAGCCTCTTTTCGTGGCCTCAGTAATCATTCCCTGTTCAAGTTGATGACCCAACAACATTAGCGGATGTTGATGATCAGCACTGTATTTCATAGTATCGGCAGGTACAAAGCCAACTACCGCATAGCGAGACTGACGTGCTGGACCCACATCAGCAAAAAGTTCGTTTGCCAACATATAGGTATGGTATTCCACATTCCCCAATGCAGATACGTCGCTGGCATCGGTTTGCGCAAATTGACTCTTTGGTTCGTCAGATGAAGAGCAACCAGAGAGTAAGCCCAAGAGAAGCGCGGTATATGCCAAGGCTTTCGCGACCAAGCGACCATTTTCTGTCAGCAAAGCGTGAGAGACAGGTTTTGTCATACTTTTCATTACACGTGTCCAGTGAAAAACGTCAAATTTCTATCGGAAAGAAGCAAAAACTCATCGAAAAACAGTGATCAGCTGCTACGCAAACCGACATTTTCAGTGTCTTTAAGCAGGCTCTGCAAAATTCACACCAAAGAGAGGCTGCAGGTAGCATTATGAGCGCTACTTTTAAACGTGTTAGATAAGGCGGCTACTTTCAGGGGGATATATATTTTTTCAGTGCTGAAAGAATTTAATATTCATCGCCATACAACCCACAAAAAGCGGAGGCGACTTGCCGCCTTAGGACAGAAAGCTGCCGATAATTAATAGGCAATGATCATAATGCCAAGTGACCAAAAAAAACTTGAGGACTCTTGGGACTCTCATGCCGCGTTAATGACCAATTAGCTAAGTAAACCTGCACATGCCTAAACCTAAACTTTCACCATCACGAGGTTCAAAACCGAATTTAAGATAAAAACTCTCTTTACCGTGCGCAGCCAACAAACCAATCGTTGCGCCAGGTGCGCAGCAAGACTCTAAATGTCTAATTAACGTGTTCATTATTTTCGATCCCAAGCCTTTATTCTGATGGTCTGGATGAATAATGACGTCTTGAATATAAAAATACATTGCGCCATCGCCAATCACCCGACCACAGCCTACAAAGTTGTTGTCGAGGTAAATTGTTGCCCAAAACAACGAGGCATCAATACTTTTTTGAACAACCGATAGACACGGGTTACTCCATCCAATCAATTTTCTTAAACTGGCAAAGTCTTCAACTGACGGAGGGCTTTCTTTAACGGTGTAATTCATATGCATCATTCGTCATTCCGTCCCTCGTTCTCGCCAAAGCTAGCTACCTAATTCGGTAATGTGAAGTAGTTCGCCCGACGGGCCCCACAGATAGAAAACACTTCCCCAATGTTGTTGCTCAATTGATGAAATTTTCGTTTTATGTAACGAGCGCGAGCACAAATCAAAAGCGTACTGAATATCTGCTACACATATTTGTAGCATAAAGTTATTCGCCAATTCAGGATTATAAAAGCGCTGAAGAAAGAAGAGACAATCACCATTTTCAAACAGTGTTAGGTCTTCATTTACGTATTCTGCATTAAATCCAATCTCAGAATAAAATGCTTTAGAAATGTCGTAGTTTTTGCTTGGAATAAAAGTCTTAATATCTATGACATCCATATCTTGAGATCCCTCGCATTTCGCTGCTTTAAATTTAAATCGTGGCTAAATGGCAATAACAGCAAGCATATCTTCGCCATCTTCATCTAACCCCACCTCTTCGAAACCAAAGCTTGAATAGAAGGCTTTGGCGACAGGATTCTTGGGGTTATAGCATATCTCTATCTGTTTGAGCTCAGAAGTTTGCTTTATAAGCGTGATAGCTTGAGATAAAGCAACTCTGCCAATTCCATTATTCTGATGGCTCTCATCAATCATAAAGCGCCAAATGGACACTTTGGTTGGCGTTTCCTGAACCCACATGAAGAACCCTACGGGCTGGTCGTTGCAATAAATGGCTTTGCAGGTATGGTTCTCGTTGTAAAAAGACTCAACCAACGACCACATATTGCACGCAACAAAGGCTTGCTGATTTTCCGCCACATCCAAGTCACAAACCTGCTCATAGTTAGATTTGTTTATTTCTTCCAGTGAAATTTTCATCCTGTTTTCTTTTTCCAGTTAATTATTAAGAACAAATAAATAATTGTGGCTGATTTGGTATTTTAAACTTTCTTATCAGCAATTGAAGTAAGTAATTTCGCTATTCATTGTGATATGTTGTTCTTGGTTCGTGTTTTAATCTTTATAGTATAGTGACACGTTTTACAGGAACTGTTGGTTAAGAGCATAAGGAATAGCGCTTTTGACAGAGGTCATCTTCCCCATAACAAGCACAACATCTTTCAGTTATTGAAATAAGGATATTTATATTGAAAAAACTCTCTTTTGTTTTGACCGTAGCACTGTTCACTACTGTGGGTTACTTTATCGGTTCGTTAACCAGTGAGCCACTAATTCAGAAGAAAGACCAAGCAACTAACCTGAACAATACAGCAGTTCCCCTAGCGGATAAGTCAGGCTCAACTTCGTATCAAGCACTGACTTCAGCGGAAGAACTTATGGTGACGAAAATTGATACTGACGCTGAGCTAAAAAATGAAAAGCTAACTAGTAATGAAACCAAGGTTCACGCTTTAATTGAACCAGAAGAACCCATTGACGATACAAGTCACATTTTGAAGGTCAATAACGACGTTGCCACATTGGATACTAAGCGTTTAGGTTCTTTAACTATTACAGAATTAAGGGGCCTTGTAGAGACGATAAAGTTTGCTCCAAAAACTAGTGAAACCCTTTCAATAGAAAGCGATCTGCAAGATTCACTTATCGACAGACTAAATGAGCAAGACGCAGCACTGTATCAAGAGGCCGTTTGCAATAATGACCTTTGTGCAATAGAGGTGGTGTCAGATGACGCTGAAATATTAAATAGTCTAGTAGATGACTTAATGTTTGATGCAGACATTTCGTCCAGTATGCAAGGAGGCTTTGTTAGGCTATACAGTGAAGATAATCAGCACGTTGCTACATTTCTTGGCGTCAGAAAAGGTAAGGCATCAACTGTAATAATCGCCAACTGAGTAACCCCAGTCGCCTTTTATTTTACTAGCTAATGCCTTCCCTAGCCAGATTCTGTCTGGCAGTCTGCAGCTTCTATTTGTATTTACCGCTCGACCAATTCCATGACTATAAGGACAGGGCGAGCCTTAGAACCAATGCCGCAAGGTACAACCCTAAGCCAAATACTGCATGGTTTAAAACGCTGTGTAGACGGACAGCGCTAGGATTAGGCGTTTTCGATGCCGCAATACCCGCCCCCATACCTGGCTGCAATATAAAGAACGGTGCAACGACTGTAGCGATACCGAGCGCCACTGCTGGACCCAGCGTCGGTTCGAACAACCAAGATTCTCCGCATATGAAAATAAGCAGTGCTGCATAGGCAATTCCAATTAGGTAATGGGCTGTCCACCCAATAGTACTTTCCCCGTGAACAGCATGGGCACTTGAAATAGAAGTATGACGAACCTGCCCTTTTCTCATGTGCCCTATCCAGCGCCCCACCATGCCCCAATTGGTAGGGGCAATACCAAACAATTGCTTTCTCAACAAGGCCCATAAATCCATCACTAAAGTAGCTCCAATACCTATCAGCAAGATAAAAACAATACTTTCCATATTCACTCTCAATAACTAGTTTCAATTAACATGAGATGCTAGCCTACAACTTCAAGTTAACTTTAAGTCAAGTGCCTTTATGGGTAACAAGTATGGAAATATCTCGAGTAGCAAAAAAGTCAGGAGTGTCGGCATCAACACTGCGCTTTTATGAAGAAAAAGGCCTTATCAAATCTATTGGTCGACAAGGTATACGTCGCGTATTTAGCTCAAACGTACTAGAGCGCCTTGAATTAATCGCACTAGGCCGCGCAGCAGGTTTTTCACTGGAAGAAATTGCAGGAATACTAGGAACCGATGCAAAGCCTGATATAGACCGCGCTCTACTACTTAAAAAAGCGAACGAATTAGATGGAACAATCAAAAAATTAGAAGCCATGCGTGATGGTCTGCAGCATGCAGCTGCTTGCACGGCACCGAGTCATTTGGAATGTCCGAGGTTTCGTCGATTGATGAACCTTGCAGCCGCAGGGGTGATTGAAGGCGTTGCCGCGAATAAAGCAGTAAAATAAATATCCGTATCAATGGAAACCACTCAACGCTTTGCGGGTCCTAAAGTCACCATCGAAGAGCTATCTCAAAATGGCAAAAATATGGCTATCGTAAAAACGTTCGTTTTTAAAAATAGCGCGTTGCAATATCGCTTCTTGCTTAAACCCTACATCTAGCAGCAGCTTTTGCGAAGCAAGATTGGATGAAAATACACAGGCAAAAATGCGCTCTATACTTGTGTTTGAGAAAGTAAGAGCGATAATTTGGCGCAGCGCGTCACGCATAATCCCTTTTCGCCAATGTGATGAACAAAGCCAGTACCCGACCTCTCCGGCTCTTTCATATTCAAAGTTTCCTGGGTTAACACCAATACACCCTACTAACTCGCCGTCGTACTCTACAGCTCTTATAAAACCTTCTTTGCTCCCCTCTTGAATCCACCATGTGGCATCTTCTTTTGTATAAGGGCTGGGAATTTTTGTCGACAGAAATTGCGTGACCGACGGTTGATTCAAAATATCTACCAGTCTACCCACATCGCTCATTTTAAAATCTCTGAGTGTTACCTTGCTCACTATTTTATTCCCTTAGCAAGCATCCAATGCTGCATTTACCTTATGAGACTAACTTACCAGCTAGTTCTGGCTTCAGAAAGTCTTATTCACCATTGACACGTAATCAGAAAACTTCACAATGGTTCTACACCATATTCACTCGCGATCATTAATGCTGTACCTTTCTGAATTTCAAATAAAGCTTTCTAATCAATACATTACTCCTGCATTTTCGCTAGCGCTCTGTACTGAAAGTGCGCCGTCGCACTTCCTTATCGCAGGCAGAAACAGTAGCGGAAAGTCACTCTTAATTTCCGCGCTTGCCGGTAGTGGGAAGGTCGTAAGCGGTAGTCGTGAATGTAGTTCGGTTGTTGCAGAAGTATCGGTTTTTAAACAGCAAGCGTTAATTGAAGAAGAAAAACAAAAAGACAGTGCGGATATTTTAGACGTAATAGCTGAGCCAACACAGGTTCGCGAACTATTCGCGGGCATCAATAAAGATTACCAAAGTCATCGTTATTACAACGAGCTAGCCTCTGCGCTTAGAATTGAGCATTTGCTAGATAATGGGTTTCTTTCACTTTCAACAGGTGAAACCCGCAAGATTATTATCATGTTGGCATGGTTAAGTAATGCCTCTATTATTTTGCTTGATGAACCCTTCGAAGGTTTAGATGTTGAAGCGATAAGCGCATTTAGTCGCTTTCTTGTCTCTCAGCAGCAAGCTTCTTTAGTACTTACCGCCAACAAACTCGCAGATATTCCCAAGAATATGCAAGCCCAGTTGATTGTCATGGATGACTTGGCTATTACGTGGAAATCTGAAGATAAACTTAACTATGACGGTTTGCGCTCAGAATTAAGCACCTGGTTTGCACTAGAGTCTGATGATATCAATGTTCCCTTAGCCCTTAACGCTAAAGACAAGCACGGCGATGACCCCAATCGCAATGACCGAAACCTCAATGAGCAAAACAGTGAGTTAGATTCACTACCTCATACCTTAATTCAGCTTAAAGATGGGTTCGTGCGCTTCGATGAGCGAACCGTATTTGAAAAGCTTAACTTTACGCTTAACAAAAATGAGCATTGGCAGATCACTGGTCCAAATGGGTCAGGCAAAACCTGTTTGCTTCAAATGTTTACCGGTGATAATTCCCATTGTTATATCAACGATTTAACAATGTTTGGCATAAAACGTGGCACAGGCGAGAGCATATGGGACATTAAAAAGCACATTGGAATTATGTCGAATGCGCTCCACATGCAGTACAAAGTGAATGCAAGTGTTGAGCACGTTATCATTTCAGGCTTTCACGACAGTATTGGTCTGTACACTCGCCCCACGCTAGCGGAACGCATGGTGGCAGAGCAGTGGCTTGAAGTACTGGGGTTGAAACAGAAAAAGAACACGCCGTTTCAGTCACTGTCTTTTGGTGACCAGCGATTAGTACTTATTGCACGTTCTATGGTTAAGCACCCCGCCGTGCTTATTTTGGATGAACCTTGCAATGGTTTAGACGACTTCAACCGACAGAAAGCGCTTAAGCTTATTGATATATTGGCTAGGGCTGGCACAAGTACACTGCTGTATGTGAATCACCATGCAGAAGAACGCATTCCTAGCATTCACAATACGTTAAATATGAAAGACTATAATGTTTAAGGGTATATGTTGAAAAACTTGGCTTTTCAGGTCTTCGCTAAAAAGGTGTGGCACTTGCCTGTTAGGCAATTAGCCTTAAAGCTGGAAGCTTAAAAGCGGATATTTAAGAAGATTAGCGAGGCTAGGTACCGAGAGAGAAAAAAGCGCTATCACAAGGGAAAACTCATGGAAAAAGTGATAGCGCCGAAGTAACCGAGGGTGAGGTACAATAAGTACTTAAAAACTACATGGGATCCAGGGTAAGCAACACGCGATGAGTACCAGAGATGACTTTGCAGGACCGGTGCACGGCGGCAAATTCTTCATGGCCCTGCCACGACTTACCTTTAAGTAAACTGTACTAGCTCAGACTTGATCTGACAGTTACCCGTTTTTTCAGGTGTCGCTGTCAGTTTAGATTTGAGCTAGATTCTTCTCAGCCCAAGTCCGTTTCCC
>NZ_JAKREZ010000033.1:0-54843 GCF_022348345.1 Alteromonas sp. CNT1-28
ACTGCACTCAAATGGTACAGCTCCATAGTCGACGGGGCCTGGACCGCAGGCACATGGAATTAAATTCGTGGGGATCCCTCAGACTCTGACCCCAATATTGAATTCTTTGTTTTAGAAATAAAAAAGGCGATGGACTAGCCATCGCCTTTTTCTATAATTTTTGTGCTTAGTTACAAGCGTCTTTCAGTGCTTTACCAGCTTTGAAAGATGGAACTTTCGCTGCTGAAATCTGAATAGTCTCACCAGTTTGTGGGTTGCGGCCACTGCGAGCTGAACGTTCGCGAACTGAGAAAGTACCAAAGCCTACTAGTGCAACTTGGTCGCCGTCTTTAAGCGCCGCAGTTACTGAGTCAGTGAATGCGTCAAGAGCGCGGCCAGCAGCTGCTTTAGAAATGTCTGCACCAGCAGCGATTTGGTCGATAAGTTGAGACTTGTTCACAATTATGATCCCCTTCGATTGTTATTATACTGTTTGTCCAAAACGATTTTGCTTGAACGTTATAGCAAGCTTGATTGTTAACATCAAGCTTCAGTCACAAATAATTAACTTTATTAATGAATCGCTGCAATCCCTTTTGTGGCAAGGCTTCAAGCGAATACCACTTAAAGGTAACACAACTTTTGCGACTTGAAAGCCCTAATTTTAAAAAAATCAGGTTTTCTTTCGCTCAATGCACATTTTTTGTTCAATTATTGCAATTTTATAGCAAAAAAACGGCTATACGCCTTTAAAAACAAAGGATTGTAGCCAGTCGATTAAGTTATTTTTTAACCACCTTGACGCTTTCTACAGGTTCCTGCAGTGCAATATCAAGAACTTCATCAATCCACTTAACCGGATGGATTGATAAATCTTTCTTCACGTTGTCTGGAATTTCTTCCAAATCACGCTCGTTATCTTTTGGAATAACGACAGTTTTAATGCCGCCTCGATGCGCAGCTAATAGTTTTTCTTTAAGTCCACCAATAGCAAGCACCTCACCACGTAGAGTGATTTCACCGGTCATAGCTACATCGCACTTCACAGGGTTACCCGTAAGTGACGAGACAAGTGCAGTACACATAGCAATACCTGCGCTAGGGCCATCTTTCGGCGTAGCACCTTCAGGTACGTGCACGTGAATATCACGTTTCTCGTAGAAATCATCGTTTATGCGAAGCTTTTCTGCACGACTTCTTACCACCGTCATAGCAGCCTTAATAGACTCTTGCATGACATCACCTAACGAACCCGTTGATGTCATTTTGCCTTTGCCCGGAACCGACGTTGTTTCAATGGTCAGTAAGTCACCACCTACCTGCGTCCAAGCAAGTCCTGTAACTTGGCCAATTTGATTGTCTTTGTCCGCTTTACCGTAGTCAAAGCGTTGAACGCCAAGATAGTCCTTAAGGTTATCCTGTGTTACGACTACTTTGTCTTTGCTTTTCTTAAGCAAAATATCTTTCACGGCTTTACGGCATACTTTCGATACTTCGCGCTCTAAGCTACGAACCCCGGCTTCACGGGTATAGTATCGAATCATACCGATAACGGCAGAATCGGTAATTTCCAACTCCTTCGCTTTAAGCCCATTGCGTTCCATTTGCTTACCAATTAAATGGTTCTTTGCAATGTTGAGTTTTTCATCTTCTGTGTAGCCAGATAGACGAATCACTTCCATACGGTCAAGTAATGGACCTGGAATATTCATGCTGTTAGAGGTGGCTACGAACATAACGTCTGACAGGTCGTAGTCGACTTCCAGATAATGATCACTAAAGCTATTGTTTTGCTCTGGATCTAGTACTTCAAGCAGCGCTGACGCAGGGTCGCCTCGCATATCTGATGACATCTTATCGATTTCATCAAGTAGGAAGAGCGGGTTTTTAACCCCTACTTTCGCCATTTTTTGAACTAGCTTACCTGGCAATGAACCAATGTAAGTACGACGGTGACCACGGATTTCAGCTTCGTCACGCACGCCACCTAGTGCCATACGCACATATTTGCGACCTGTTGCTTTAGCAATCGACTGGCCTAGTGAAGTTTTACCTACACCTGGAGGGCCAACAAGACACAGAATTGGGCCTTTTAGCTTCTTAACACGCTGCTGAACGGCTAAATACTCAAGAATGCGCTCTTTCACTTTCTCAAGGCCGTAGTGGTCTTCGTTAAGCACACCTTCTGCGCGGGAAAGATCTTTCTTAACCGGCGAGCGCTTGTTCCACGGCACGTTAGTCAGCCATTCAATGTAGCTTCGAAGCACGGTAGCTTCTGCAGACATTGGTGACATCATCTTGAGCTTTTGAAGTTCAGCTTTCGCTTTATCTTCCGCTTCTTTAGGCATTTTAGCGTCGGCTATCTTTTTAGATAACGCTTCAAATTCGTCAGGTGCGTCATCCAGTTCACCCAACTCTTTCTGAATAGCCTTCATCTGCTCATTCAAGTAGTACTCGCGCTGGCTCTTTTCCATTTGCTTTTTAACGCGGGTACGAATTTTCTTTTCGACCTGCAGCAAATCAATTTCGCCTTCCATCAGCGCCATCAGATATTCAAGACGCTCATTGACGCCCTGCATCTCTAACACTTTTTGCTTTTCAGTAAGCTTAAGAGGCATATGTGCAGCCATGGTGTCGGCTAAACGAGGCGCATCTTCAATGCCATTTAGTGATGTCAGTACTTCTGGTGGAATTTTTTTGTTTAGCTTTACGTAGCCTTCAAACTGAGAAACCGCAGAGCGAATAAGCACTTCTTGTTCGCTCTCATCAATCTCTTCATCAGTTAGTTTGTCTACATTAGCAACAAAGAACGGCTCTGATTGCTTATAGCTTTCAATTTCACCGCGTACACTACCTTCTACCAGCACTTTAACCGTACCGTCGGGTAGTTTTAGAAGTTGTAGGATAGTAGCAATAGTACCGACGGTATAGATGTCGTCCGCTTCAGGCTCATCTACGCCTGCGTCTTTTTGTGCTACTAGAAAAATTTGTTTGTCATTATCCATTGCCGCTTCTAGACAACGAATTGATTTCTCACGCCCAACAAATAGGGGTATGACCATATGCGGGTAAACAACCACGTCCCGCAAGGCAAGCACAGGAATTTCAATGCGATTTTCACGCTCAACTGTCATACTTGTTCTCAATTAGTTTGAAATGTCATTTTTATATGGGGATGCAAGAGCAAAGTTCAATCGAAACTTATTAAAGTGCGTTAATTCCTTAACCTTACCTTCCCTGCTCTAGGGCCTGTTGACCTTAGTATAACCATTATCGATTTTGCCTCGAATGGCAATACTAAACTCAAAAATCTAGTAGAAAGGATAGCGAGATTTGTTTTAACCGCTCAAATATCACCCACTTTCAAGGTATACCCTTTGGTTAAACGTAGATCAGATTAGCCAGCGAGATCTGAAACTTTGGCTGTTAAAAACAAAAAAAGGCCCTAAAGGGCCTTTTTTCACAAAACCAGCATCTATTCAGAGGCGGCTTTCTTTTCGTTGCTGTCGTAAATCAAAATAGGCTTTGATTCGCCGCGAATAACGGTTTCATCAATAACAACTTTGCTCACGTCTTCCATTGAAGGAAGGTCGTACATAGTATCAAGCAAAACCGCTTCAACGATTGAGCGAAGACCACGTGCGCCTGTCTTACGATCCATTGCCTTTTTAGCAATAGCATTAAGTGCATCGTCACGGAACTCAAGTTCTACATCTTCCATCGAGAACAATGCACCATATTGCTTGGTGATTGCATTCTTAGGCTCGCGTAGAATTTGAATTAGTGCTTCTTCATTCAACTCTTCAAGGCTTGTTACTACCGGTAGACGTCCAATGAACTCTGGAATCAACCCATATTTCACTAAGTCTTCAGGCTCAACTTGCTTAAACAGTTCGCTGATTTGTTTGCTGTTGTCTTTCGACTTAACCGTCGCACCAAATCCAATACCCGTGTCTTTTTGTGCGCGTTGCTCAATAACTTTATCAAGACCAGCAAACGCACCACCACAGATGAACAATATCTTAGAGGTATCAACCTGCAGGAATTCCTGCTGTGGGTGCTTACGTCCACCTTGCGGAGGAACAGACGCAACCGTACCCTCAATCAGCTTTAGAAGCGCCTGCTGTACACCTTCACCCGAAACGTCACGAGTGATAGATGGGTTGTCTGACTTACGAGAAATCTTATCAATTTCATCGATGTAAACAATTCCGCGCTGCGCTTTCTCTACGTCGTAGTCGCACTTCTGCAGTAACTTCTGGATGATGTTCTCAACGTCTTCGCCCACGTAGCCAGCTTCAGTTAGCGTGGTTGCGTCAGCCATGGTGAACGGAACATCAAGCAGGCGCGCTAGGGTTTCCGCTAGCAGCGTTTTACCACTACCGGTAGGTCCTATTAGCAAAATATTACTTTTGCCAAGTTCTACGCCTTCGTGAACGTCGCCATTGCGCAAGCGCTTGTAGTGGTTATATACCGCTACTGATAATACCTTCTTTGCATGTTCTTGCCCGATAACGTAATCGTCTAGGTGAGCATGAATTTCACTTGGTTTAGGTAAAGCGTCCTGCTTTTGCTTAGGCGCGATTTCCTTAATTTCTTCGCGAATGATATCGTTACATAACTCAACACACTCGTCGCAAATGAATACCGACGGGCCTGCTATTAACTTTCTTACTTCGTGTTGGCTTTTGCCACAAAACGAACAGTACAGTAGCTTATTATCACCGTCACCGCTTTGCTTATCACTCATTACTTTTGCCTCTGCCTTGCCTGAGCCGAAAACCAAAACGTGCTATGCACTGGCTCAGGTCTACTATAACTATACTACTTAGTTGCGGCTACGTCAGATCGATTTGCTAAAACTTGGTCAACAAGGCCATATTCTTTTGCCTCAGTTGCACTCAAGAAGTTATCACGGTCTGTGTCACGCGCGACTTTTTCATAGTCTTGACCAGTATGGTCCGCCATAAGGCGATTCAATTTCTCTTTAATAGACAGAATCTCTTTCGCGTGTATTTCAAAATCAGATGCCTGACCTTGGAAGCCACCAAGCGGTTGGTGAATCATTACGCGCGAGTTAGGTAGACAGTAGCGCTTACCTTTTGCTCCTGCAGATAGTAGAAATGCGCCCATGCTTGCAGCTTGGCCCATACATACTGTACTCACGTCTGGCTTGATAAACTTCATCGTATCGTAAATTGCCATGCCAGCAGTTACCGAACCGCCTGGTGAGTTAATGTATAAGAAAATATCTTTCTCTGGGTTTTCAGCTTCTAAGAACAACATTTGAGCAACGATGAGGTTGGCCATGTGATCTTCAACTTGTCCTACCAAGAAAATTACGTTTTCTTTCAATAGGCGAGAATAAATGTCGTATGAGCGCTCACCTTTAGAGGTTTGCTCAACAACCATAGGAACAAGTGCATTCATTGGGTCAAACGGGGTATTAGTCATAGCTACCTTGATTATCTAGCGTTAAAAACAAAAATGCTCGGAAGGCTCCGAGCATTTAAGCAGTTGCTGACAAGTAATGTCAATCAGACAGTAAAAAATTACGCCTGTTTGTTCATAACCTCGTCAAAAGCTTTAGTTACTTCGGTAACTTTTGCTTGCTCAAGAACCCACTCAATAGCTTGTTCTTCTAGTGCAACGTTCTGCATTTGTTGCATAAGCTCTTGGTTGTTGTTGTAGTAATCAACAACTTCTTGCGGATCTTCATACGCTGAAGCAGCAGTTTCGATCATCTCGTTAACTTTAGCTTCGTCTGCTTTAAGTTCGTTCTGCTTGATCACTTCACCTAGAAGAAGACCAATAGATACGCGACGTTTAGCGTTGTCAGTAAACAATTCAGCTGGTAGGTCTGGAAGGTTCTGACCACCGCCTTGCTGGCTGAAACGTTGCTTAGCTTGCTCGCGAAGTGCATTCACTTCTTGATCGATAAGCGCTTGAGGAATATCAATCTCGTTAGCTTCAACTAGCTTAGCAATAACGTCTTCTTTAACTTGCGCTTTTAGCGTCTGGTTTAGTTCACGCTGCATGTTCTTACGAACTTCTGCTTTAAGTGCGTCAACACCGCCTTCTTCAACACCGAATAGTTTAGCAAACTCTTCGTCAACTTTTGGAAGGTTTAGGCCTTCTACTTTCTTAACGGTAGTTTGGAAAACTGCATCTTTACCTTTTAGGTTTTCTGCGTGGTAGTCTTCAGGGAAAGTTACTTCGATAGTCACTTCTTCACCCGCTTTCGCGCCAACAAGTGGCTTTTCGAAACCAGGGATCATGCGATCTTTACCTAGCTCAAGAGCGAAGTCTTCTGCTTTACCACCTTCAAACTCTTCACCGTCGATAGAACCAACGAAGTCGATGATAACTTTGTCGTCTTTCTTCGCTTTACGCTTAACTTCTTTCCAAGTTGCGTGCTGCTTCTGAAGTGTTTCCATCATGTTATCTAGATCTTCGTCAGTAATTTCTACTACTGGTTTTTCGATTTCGATATCGCTAACACCTTTCACTTCTACTTCTGGGTAAACTTCGAAAGATGCTGTGAATTCTAGGTCCTGACCGTCTTCGTCTTTAGTCAGTTCAAACTTCGGCATACCAGCAGGCTGAATTTTTTCTTGAATCACTGCTTGGTAGAAGTTTTGCTGCATAACATCGCCAGCAACTTCTTGGCGAACAGCTTGGCCGAAACGCTTTTTGATTACGTTTACAGGAACTTTACCTGGACGGAAGCCGTTGATGCGTTGTGTTTTCGCCAATTGCTGTAGACGTGACTTAACTGCTGAATCAACCGTGTCAGCTGGAACGGTGATAGTAAGACGGCGTTCTAAACCCTGGGTCGTCTCGACTGAAACTTGCATTATGTTACCTCAACTATACGCCTTTACAGGCGTTTTGTTCTCAATCCCCTCTCCCGTCATGCAAGAGTTGCATATCACTCCGGGGTAGAGGTCGTTATTCGACGTTTATAAAATCAAAGTTAGGACACGAAATTGTGTCAAAAAGCCAACCTGAAACAAACGTACTGGTTAAAAAAAGACGCGGTAGTATACAGCCGCATACCACAAGAGTCGAGAGGCAAACACAAGTTTGTAACAACCATTTGAACGCATTTTGACCAAATAGCGAAACTAATAGCCTAAATAGCGAAAAAGACGGAATTTATGCGAATTTATTGAGCAATGAATAAAGAGGAGAGAAAGATAATGGTCGGTGAGACAGGATTTGAACCTGCGACCCCTTGTACCCAAAACAAGTGCGCTACCAAGCTGCGCCACTCACCGACAGATATATCTTTTTGAAAAGCCCTGCGAGAGCTTTAAATATGGTGCGGAAGGAGAGACTTGAACTCTCACGCCGTGAAGCACTGGAACCTAAATCCAGCGTGTCTACCAATTCCACCACTTCCGCGAAAAAGTGGGGTGGACGATGGGACTTGAACCCACGACAACCGGAATCACAATCCGGGGCTCTACCAACTGAGCTACGCCCACCACAGTAATCCTGTTCAGTCTTATGTGTGAATTGATAAACACATAAGCGCCTACCGAGCTGTCAGGATCTTACATAGCTACTCGATAGTTAAAGTCGACTCATACCCTAGCCCACAGATGATTTATCACTCTCGGCTAAAAGTATTTACTGAATCGAAGAAAGCATAAATGGTCGGTGAGACAGGATTTGAACCTGCGACCCCTTGTACCCAAAACAAGTGCGCTACCAAGCTGCGCCACTCACCGACTGGAATGCTTACATTAAGCTTTTGATAAAGCTTGAAAATATGGTGCGGAAGGAGAGACTTGAACTCTCACGCCGTGAAGCACTGGAACCTAAATCCAGCGTGTCTACCAATTCCACCACTTCCGCAAAAAAGTGGGGTGGACGATGGGACTTGAACCCACGACAACCGGAATCACAATCCGGGGCTCTACCAACTGAGCTACGCCCACCATAGGGTGTGTTTGCAATTTACACGCTTTATTTTAGCAGTGTAAATACGAAAATTCAGCCTTGCTATCAGGACCTACCTGACTCGCATGGCGCGCCCGGCAGGATTCGAACCTGCGACCCACGGCTTAGAAGGCCGTTGCTCTATCCAGCTGAGCTACGGGCGCTTGGCGAATCTTCGCTGCAAAAAGTGGTCGGTGAGACAGGATTTGAACCTGCGACCCCTTGTACCCAAAACAAGTGCGCTACCAAGCTGCGCCACTCACCGACTGTCGTACCGACCTTGAAGCGTTAGCCTCTGTGCCGTTACGGGGTGCGAATATTACTGACATCCCCCCACCTCGTCAAACACTTTTTTAAATAAAATCATCAACCGCTCACAAAGCATCCATTCTCACGTTTTTTTGAACAATTACCCTTGTATTTGCCTGTCTTTAGCCTAGGTTTGCGCTTCTTTTAAAGGGTAAGCATCAGGCTTTCTATTAACGGTCGTTTACGCTGAACATTTGTGGTGAATAATTGCAGAGTAATAACTACTAGAGTATTAGTCCTATTTTATGAAACAATATAGGGCACTTGTTGACCACCCAACCATATAAGAATCGTACAAGACTATGACCGCCCATCTTATTGACGGCAAACTAATTGCCAAACAAGTTCGCCAACACGTAACCTCCTATGTTGAATCGCTTACGCAAGCAGGTAAAAGACAACCAGGCCTCGCCGTTGTCCTTGTTGGCAGTGATGCAGCTTCTCAAGTTTATGTTTCCAATAAACGTAAAGCGTGCGAAGAAGTCGGGTTCGTTTCTCGCTCTTTCGACCTTCCTTCTGATACCACAGAAGAGACCTTGCTAAATTTAGTGGACGAGCTAAACGAAGATAAAGAGATAGACGGGATTCTGGTACAGCTTCCTTTACCTGCAGGGTTAAATGCAGAAAAGGTACTTGAACGTATTCACCCTCATAAAGATGTCGACGGATTTCATCCATACAATATTGGCCGCCTTGCACAGCGTATTCCTGCACTACGTCCCTGCACGCCGAAAGGCATCATGACCATGATAGAGTCAACCAAGCGCCCTGTAAAAGGCTTGGACGCGGTCATTGTAGGTGCGTCGAATATTGTGGGGCGCCCTATGAGCCTGGAACTGCTTTTAGCAGGCTGCACCGTTACTACCTGTCACAAGTTTACTCAAGACCTAAAAAGTCACGTTCAACGTGCAGACCTTCTGGTAGTCGCAGTAGGTAAACCGAACTTTATTCCTGGTGACTGGGTAAAACAGGGCGCAATTGTCATTGATGTAGGTATTAATCGCATTAATGATGGTTCACTTGTTGGCGATGTTGATTTCGAAAAAGCGAAAGAGCGCGCAGGCTGGATAACCCCCGTTCCAGGCGGAGTTGGGCCGATGACAGTAGCCAGTTTGATAGAGAATACGCTGGAAGCTTACGTAAAATATCATTCTTAAAGTACAACTAGTTCAACCTAGATGTTAGGCAGAAATCAAATTTCTGCCTTTTTGTTTTATACTCCCCTCAAGTTGAACACAGACTCAAACTGACCTACACCTTTTATGGCAGAACCAACATCTCCTTTATGGGAACAGCACGTAATTGATGCAACGCTTAAATGGGTTGACGACATTGTGATAAAGCATAACTTTTGTCCCTTTGCGCGCTATGTAAGAACACCTCATCAAATTCGGTGTGTGGTAATTGAGGGCGATGCGGGAAATGTCGTTCAATCGCTATACGATGAGTTGCGGCATTTAGAAGATAACGACACCACCGCTACAACACTAATTGCACTCACGCATTCAACCCTTGCTGATTTCAACGAATATCTCGATGTATTGGCTATTAGCGATAATATGCTGCACGACTGGGGATACAGCGGCACTTACCAACTTGCCAGCTTCCACCCCAATTATGTATTCGACGGTAGCGACGTAGACGATGCTGAAAACTATACCAATCGTTCACCCTACCCGCTTTTGCATTTGATTCGTGAAGCTGATATCACACGCTACATGAAGAAAGAAGAAGATGCCGAAAAGATATTCAGCCATAACATTGCAAAAGCACGGACGCTTGGGTGCCCTTATTTTGAGGGTGTGTTAGACACGCTTAAAAAAGATAAGCCCGCTCGATAAAACACGGGAAGCTTACCTTTTTTGTACAATGTAAAAAACACGCACTAAAAAGAGAATAAGCTCGTGATGCGAGCAGGCCCAAAGTATTGGATTACTCCAGGGAACCCAAATAAGCAGCGCCTTATAACAAGCAGGATGTTTATTTGGCTCAAGCTTTCACTTGAAACGTCACTTTACCTGCAAATTATGTGAGTAATATGACAATGTTACACATTTTGACTTCGTTAGGGCTAAAACGTGAATACCCACAATTCATTTTCTCTCGAGGCGATAGCGACCGTCGCTACGCCTTTCAAGCAAAAGTTTGCTATTCCAAGACAGCCCAACTTGGCTAACGCCCAAGGTGTTATCACCTTCAAAGAAGGCTTTAACGATATCAATATGCTCAAAGGGATAGAGAATTACAGTCACCTATGGCTGCTTTTTATCTTTCACCAGAATATTGAACGCGGTTGGAAAAATACGGTAAAAGCCCCTCGTCTAGGTGGTAATGCAACTATGGGCGTATTGGCAAGTCGCAGTACCCACCGACCTAATGGGATTGGCATGTCTGTGGTGAAAAACAAAGGTGTGGTTAGCAGTAATGGACAGACACAGTTAGTGGTTGAAGGGGTAGATTTAGTCGACGGTACACCACTTGTCGATATCAAGCCCTATATCGCGTACGCTGATAGTGTTCCTAGCGCCAGCGATAATCTTGATGACATTAACCCCATACCCAATCGCGACGTATCATTCGCCGATACAATCCAGCCCATACTTGCTGAAATAGAGAAAAAGCACCGTGGTTTTTCTGCCTTGGTGACTGCGGTACTGTCCCAAGACCCTCGCCCAGCCTATAAACAGCATATTGAAAATGATGAGAAAACCTACCGCGTGACGCTATACGATATTGATGTAGGGTTTGAAATAAGAGATGCCGCCGTTAAGGTGACCGAACTGGTTCATTTAGGATAATTACACTATTAGTGTTAACAGTCTGTGGCGAAATAGCTCACAGTTAATTAGAATACGCCCAAACGTGTGACACCTTATCTCGGTTCAAGCATTTCGCAATGTTTTGTTTTGCGAATTGCCGTTTGCGAAAGAGCATCACACTAACCGTCATAAATACATTTATAACAGGATACCTGCTTTACATGCGCACTAGTCAATATTTGCTTGCCACGCAGAAAGAAACACCTGCAGATGCAGAGGTTATCAGCCACCAGCTTATGCTAAGAGCTGGTATGATCAGAAAGCTTGCCTCGGGTCTATACACATGGTTGCCATCTGGTCTTCGTGTACTTAATAAAGTAGCCAATATTGTTCGTGAAGAAATGAACAAAGCAGGCGCGATTGAAGTGCTAATGCCCGTTGTTCAGCCCGCAGATTTGTGGGAAGAATCTGGACGATGGGAAGAGTACGGTCCAGAGTTACTTCGTATTAAAGACCGCCACCAGCGTGATTTCGTATTAGGTCCAACGCACGAAGAAGTTATTACCGCGCTTGTGCGTAATGAAATTAGCAGCTATAAGCAGCTTCCGCTCAATCTATACCAGATTCAGACTAAATTCCGCGACGAAGTGCGCCCCCGTTTCGGCATTATGCGTGGTCGTGAATTTACCATGAAAGATGCGTACAGCTTCCACCTAGAAGACAGCTGTTTAGAAGAAACGTATCAAAAAATGTACGACGCTTACTGCAATATATTCTCGCGTATGGGCTTAGACTTCAGAGCAGTCATTGCCGACTCTGGCTCTATTGGTGGTAATCACTCTCACGAATTCCACGTACTTGCCGCATCAGGTGAAGACGATATCGCTTTCTCAAGCGACAGTGATTACGCAGCCAATGTTGAAATGGCTGAAGCTGTTGCGCCTGAAAAAGCTGTCGCATCGGGCGCTGCAGTTGAGACTAAAGATGCCAAAGGCAAAGATTTCAATGCCATCTTAAAAAGCGTAGAAGCCGAAGTGACAAACGCGGTTAAAGTCGTAGTAGTGAAAGCCGCTAATGAAGTAGACAGTAAAGGCGAAGAAGTAGTTTCTGATAAATGGGTAGCCCTTGTACTTCGTGCTGATCATGAGCTTAATGATGTAAAAGCAGAGAAGTTAGACGGCGTTGCAAGCCCGCTTGTTGAAGTATCATTTGAACAAGCAAAAGATATTCTTGGCGTGTCACCATTGTTTGCTGATGCAACCAACCTGCCTGTACCCGCTTTTATTGACGCCAGTGCAGCTGCCCTTGCTGACTTCACTACAGGCGCAGGCGCAGGCGGTAAGGTAAATATTAACGTAAACTGGTCTGAAGATATTACTGGCGTTGATATTCGCAACGTTGTAGCAGGCGATGCATCTCCTGACGGGAAAGGCACGCTAGATATTAAACGCGGCATCGAAGTGGGTCATATCTTCCAGCTTGGCAGCAAGTATTCAGAGGCCATGAACTGCGGCGTACTAAGCGAATCAGGTAAGCACCAAACCTTAACTATGGGTTGTTACGGTATAGGCGTATCTCGAATTGTAGCGGCAGCTATTGAGCAAAACCACGATAAATTTGGCATAAAGTGGCCAGATCCTATTGCACCGTTTAAAATTGCATTAATACCAATGAATATGCATAAGTCTCATCGCATTAAAGAAGCAGCGGAAGCGCTTTATGAAGAGCTTGTTGCCCTTGGCGTAGAAGTGTTGTTTGACGACAGAAAAGAGCGTCCGGGTGTCATGTTCAATGATATGGAATTAATTGGCATACCTCACAGCATTGTTATTGGTGAAAGAAACCTAGATAATCAACAGGTTGAGTATAAGAATAGACGTACTGGTGAAAAGCAGTTGTTAGATATTAGCGCAGCAAAGGACTTTGTAGCCGCACTCTAGCGCCTGATCTCGCCGATTAGATTAGAAAAGAGGACGTATGCGGTTAACATTTTATGGCGTAAGAGGGTCAATCCCTACCCCGGGAGCAGCTTACGTCCGCTATGGTGGTAATACTGCATGCGTTCACATTGAGCTTGAGGATGGTACCGATATCATCCTCGACTCTGGAACAGGGATTCGCGTGCTTGGCGAGCGCCTTATTCAAAAAGATACCCCCATTAATCTGCTGTTGAGCCACAACCATTGGGATCATATTCAAGGCTTCCCTTTTTTTGCGCCTATCTATCAGGCTTCACGCGAAATCAACATATACCCGGGTCAAACCCTCCTTGATGAACCTGATCAAATTTTAAAGCAAATGGAAGGGTCGTTATTTCCAGTCCCCAGAAGTGCGTTGAAAGCTAACATTTCTATTGTCGATATTCCCAAGTCTACAAGCCGATTTTCAGTAGGAAGCGCAACCATAACTCGCTTAGCCATGAACCACCCCGGTCGTGGCAGTGCCTATTGTATTGAAGCCGATGACGCAAAGGTGGCTTACATAACAGATAATGAGCTTTACCCCCCCTACAAAAAAGAAACAGACTTTATCGATTTCGCAAAATTTGCACAAAATGCCGATCTGCTAATACACGATGCACAGTATATGTTGTCTGACATGCCAGCGAAGAACGGATGGGGTCATTCGGTCGCGGAAGAAGCGGTGAAACTAGCAATGGCATGTAACGCAAAAAAATTAGCTTTATATAGTCATGATCCAGAACGGACTGATGACGATATAGATGATGTTGTAAACCATTGTAATGTATACGTCACAGTGGCAGAGTCTAATCTACAAGTATTTGCATCTTCAGAAGGCCAAGCACTGGACTTCAGTTAAGCATAACAACAACCCCACGTTACGGAGAATTAAAGGTGTCTGTGTTAAAGCCTTTTGTATTTTTGGCAGCATTTGCTGCTTGCACGCCTGTTTGCGCTCAACAATCACAAGAAGTGGTAAGCGAACAAGCGTCATCTTCAGAAAATAGTGAACAAGAGCGCACTGTTGAAAATGAAGAAAATCAATCGTCACGGGATGAAAGCGGTATTGAAGTTATCGATATCATCAAACGTGACACCATCACGGAAAGTGCACTGGATAACCGATTAGAAGGCGATAAAGAAGCACTGGATAATGTGTTTGCTATCACTCAGCATAGACAAAACTATCTACTTCCAATTACTTACGTTTCCAACCCAAGCTCTGTGGCAAGTGAAGAACTCACAAACGAGAACATAGACAATAAAGAAGCAAAATTTCAGGTAAGCGCAAAGCTGCCGCTTTATTTGGAAGATACAGGGTTCGACGGTGTTTACTTTGGCTTTACGCTAACCTCTTTCTGGCAGCTTTATAACAGCGAAGCGTCGAAGCCGTTTCGCGAGACCAATTACGAACCAGAAGTCTTTTGGCAAGAAACAGCCGATTATTCCGTGCTTGGCTACAAATTTAATACTTTTCAAGTTGGTTTCAATCATATGTCTAACGGTCAAAGCGGGCTGCGCTCTCGAAGCTGGAACCGTATATTTGCCTCTATTGTCTTTAGCGACGATGACGATATCTACTACCTAAAGACGTGGTACCGTATTCCTGAAGACGAGAAAACAGACCCGCTTGATCCTACCGGCGACGATAACCCTGATATACAAGACTATTACGGTAGAATGGAACTTGGTTATGGAAGGAAAATTGGCGCGTTTAAAGTACTGGCGCTTTTACGAAATAACCTCGACGTAGATGAGAACCGAGGCAGCATCCAGCTAGACTTCACCTACCCTATCTCTGACCGCTATGAAGTCTTGCTTCAATACTTCAATGGCTATGGCGATTCGCTTATCGACTATAACCGCTCACAAGAACGTATTGGTATCGGTTTTCAGCTGCACTTTTTGTAATAAATAACCACGTAGACACAGGATGGGCACGCCAAACCGCTTTTGCATGGCGTGCTCTTCTCATTTCGACATCACTGTTTGCTAATCAATCACGCCTGCCGCGCGATAAAGCTGAATATGCACCTCTACCAGCGCTGCAATATCTCTTTGGTAGCCTCCACCAATTACCGCAGCAATCGGAACGCCTAAACGCTCGGCTAACGCAAAGACTTGCGTATCTCTCTCGTACACGCCTTGCGTAGAAATATGTAAATGACCAAGGTCGTCGTTTACATGCACATCAACGCCTGCGTCATAGAAGATGGCATCGGGCTGAAATTGCCTCATTACCATCGTTAGCGCTTGTTCTAGCGTAGTTAGATACTCATCGTCTTCGGTGCCCTTATCGAGTCCTATATCAATATCGGAACGCTGCTTTCTGTGAGGGAAGTTCTTTTCACCATGAATAGATAAGGTAAAAATATCACGGTCGTTTTCGGCAAGTTTTGCTGTGCCATCGCCTTGATGCACATCTAAATCGACAATAAGCACATTTTCAACGGACGGGGTTTGCTGCATAGTTTTCGCTGCCAAATATAAATCGTTGAACAAGCAAAAACCTGAACCAAAATCAGCAAACGCGTGATGATACCCGCCTGTTAAATTCAATGCTTTTCCATGCTCTAGAGCTAGCTTGGCTGTTAAACAAGTTCCAGCAACGGCAGTACGGGTACGCTCAATCAGCTGCTGCGACCAGGGAAAGCCTATGCGGCGCATGGCTTTCTTATCTAATGCGCCAGTACTTAATGCATCAACATAGTCCGGATCGTAATAGGCAGTGAGAAAAGAAAGATCAACCGGTGATGGAGTAACAAAACGCGATGCTTCCACACCACGATTTAACAATTCATCGCGAATACCTACGTACTTCTCGATGGGAAATCGGTGTCGCTCAGGAAGATCTAACTGGCTATAAATAGGATGAAATACGAGTGGTGTTGTCATTATTATCAATACTGGTTTAGGACGTGCGCATCTATAATAGATAAAAGAAAAGGAGCGTGAACATTGTTCAAACACTCCCTTTTAACGTGTTTATACTGACAAAGCACAGTTAGCGGGTCAAACTGTTCACCACCTTTTCAACATTTTCTGACATACTTTTCATTGAGCGTGACATGTCATCACGCTGAGCAAGTTGATGATATTTTTCAGATGATGTGACCACATTACTGATAATTGTTTCCACCTGCTGAAGTACAGCCTCTTGCTCATCTGCGGCTTCGTTAAGCGCCACAACTACGCTGGCCGTTTCTTGAATATCCCTCACCACGTTATTGAGTGTTTCAAGCGCTGTCGCTGCTTCTGCTGCGTTTGTGTCTGACAGCTGCTTGCCTGACGACATCGCCGCAACGGCCCCTTTTGCTTCAGCTTCAAAACTACTTAAAATGTCGTTAATTTCCTTGGTCGACTGCTGTGTTTTAGCTGCAAGCGCTCGAACCTCGTCGGCTACCACAGCAAAACCACGGCCATGCTCACCTGCCCTAGCAGCTTCAATTGCTGCGTTTAGAGCCAGCAGGTTAGTCTGATCGGCAATTTCGTTAATAACATTTACCACTTTTAGAATATTGGTACTGCGGCTTTGCAGTTCTGACACGATATTACTAGATTCGGTTACCGTTTTTGCTAGTTGCTTAAAGCCTGCATTGGCGCTTTCAAACGTGGCATAACAACTTGCCACGTTCTTTTCTGAGTTATTTGTCGCCACAGCAACTTGGTCGGTGATTGCCACTAAATTTTGCACAATCTCTTTAAGTTTATCCGTACTGCTATCAAGCGAGCGCGACGCATCCCGTTGCCCATTGGCGCCTTCCATAATGGATTGGCTGACGTTACCGAGGGTGCCAAACGCCTTTTCCATTTCGGTTTCCGCTTGCTGAAGCTGCGCAACCGAATCTTTTAATTTGTTTTGTAATGCCCTGGCAGATTCTGCCAACATGCCCAATTCATGGTCGCTGGAATACGTTAACGCGTAGTCGTAACGGCTATGAGCCAAGTTGGATATACACGCCGCAACCTGCTTTGTTGGTTTAATAACCTGAGAGCGCAAACGAGCAATCACATAAGCAACAGAAAGCACAGAAAGCGCAATTGCTGCCAGTAGAATTATCCAGAGCATAGTGCGCGTATTGGCTTTAAGTTCAGCAATCGCATTCGCTGAATCGGCTGCAATTTCCGCCGCGATACCTGAGAGGAGCTTAGCAGGCTCTCTATCAATACCTCGAACAAAGCTATCTCCAACCTTTGGATCAAACCCAGAGTTAATAAATGCGTCGTATCCTTCACGGTATTTCTCGGCCATGACTGCATGGGCTTTTTGAAATTGCCTGATATCTGACTTCACGCTTTCACTTATCACACTACTTGATAGCATCAGATCAAACTGGCGAGTGATGTCAGCCTCTCTCTGCTTGAATCGCTCCCAGTATTTTTCTCGGTCGTCTTTTTTGTGGCCACGCAACAATACGTTCTTCCACTCTTGCACTTGAGTTTTAAAAGTACTTAGCGTGGTATTAACGTCTCGCTCTGACTGGACAAGGGTGTTTTCTAACTCATCGAATGAATTAAGTAACGAGAAAGACTTTAGAATTGAGGCACCGTTTAATAGTACAAGAATTAAAAAGCTGGCGAGAACAGGCGTCATCACCAAACGGCTGATGCTTGTGTAATTGAACACGGCTTAACCTTTAGTATAAATTTAAAGAAGGACGTCGCCATTAAATGATATTTTTATGACATTTAAGTGACACATTAGGCATAACAAAAAATTCCTTTATATTTGTCTCTATACTAAATATCACTCAGCTTTTTACAGGCAATAAAAAAGAGTCCGGAGACTCTTTCAACATAGTAGTTAAGAATAGCTAGCTAAAAATAGGCAGTAAACTTCGACCTATGCCCACTCCATAATAACAGTAATTTTAAAGTCTGCCATATCATGGGCTTAGGCTAAGACCTTGTACACAAATAAGGCACCTATACAAAAAACAATCAAATCTGGCATTTACGATTTCTCTAGCAATCAGATAGTTAAAGGCTTTCTTTTAAACAACTGCTCTAAAAAAGCTATTCTAAATCACTGGAATAGCCTTACAATTATGCAAGGCTTTGATTAACTTGGGATCTGGCTTTTTGCTCGACTGCAAAGTTTCAAACAAGTGTTGCTACTGCAGACTATAATAACAAGCCTCAATCCAAAACCAGTTCAAAAAGTAAATCATGTAAATCCAATCTACATCACCGAGCGTTATGACATCTTAGATGGTGAAGTTAATGTTCTTCGTACCAAGCAAAGTAAAAGCATCTGGCCAATCCGTATGCATGTTCGAGGAGAAGGTGCCTGCTACGGTGAATCGTTACACACTAAGCATCTCCAAACTGCTATTGCCAGAGCTAAGAACTAGTGGGCTGATATCACAGCCATGGTTAACTCAGGTAAAAAAGTGTTCAGTATCACTGTCTCTAAAATGGTGCAGATTTACCTCGACCATCAAAGTCGGCATGTTAAACTTGCCTTAGTCAGCAAAGGACGGCATTACATTATTTTATGTCGCTTAAAGCATCTAGTCGGTAACTTGGTTCAGCTACTCGTGTCAACGAATTAGATAATAGACGCAGTTTGCAAGACTATGCATTTGTAAAGCGCGGTGAAAAAAGCGGGTATCAAGATACGCTACTATCAACAACGAGCACACCACTATCAACGCTTTCTTCAAGCATTGCTATGTCGAAGAGCTGGATCATATTCAAAAATTTAAAGGCATAATGTATGAGTGTATTCTGTAATAGAACATTTCTCCAGAAATGAAGCTGCTTAGGTAAATGGTCAGGCTGTTAATATTAGTAAGTTATGAAACTATGATGCGGTTTGGTGAACTCAGACAGGTTCAGTAGGTAGTCTGTAAGCGACTCTTTCACTCGCACTGACTGTATTTGGAGTGCAGCATTCGTTGATAAATATCACGGTGTTGGCAGGCACATCTAAGGTGCGTATAACACGCAACATAATCAGAAACGCTGGTTGATTGTTTGACGAAATTACGTTCCGTTCCGAAAATTCATCGGCGGTGACTTCGTGTTTTATGTTGACAGTGTAATGCTGACTCAGCGTCAAATGTATCTGTGTTGGCGAGAGTTAATGCTGTTGATGGGGTTGCCCCAGTATAAAGACGATAACTTAACGTAGTACTCTTTGCGACACTATGCTATTACCGAGAGAGTACGAGCTTGCGCCAAGCATCAGGACATACCTTGTGTTCCCGGTACTTCAGTCGCGCACGCAGAGAATATGTATTTGCATGCAGCCGCCGAGATGGATTTTACTGCTGCCCCATATAACTAATTTTCATAACTTTCGTTGACATAAGCACTTTGGGTGTTAACTTCGTATAAAAAAAGACTCAGGAATCACATGAAGTATAGACCGGAGATAGACGGCTTAAGATCGCTTGCAGTGTTACCAGTAATATTTTTTCACGCTGGCTTTTCATTATTCAGCGGCGGATATGTTGGTGTAGACGTATTTTTCGTTATCAGTGGATATTTAATCACCACAATACTGCTATCTGAAATGGAACAGGGAAAGTTCAGCTTAGTAACTTTCTATGAGAGACGTGCTCGAAGAATTCTGCCAGCACTGTTTTTCGTAATGTTTGTTTCTTCTCTAGCAGCACTTTTTATCCTTTCTCCGTCTCATATGAAGGACTTCTCCCAGAGTCTAGTCGCAATTTCATTATTTTCTTCAAATATTTTATTCTGGCAAGAAACAGGATATTGGGGTGTCGAAAATGAATTAAAGCCTTTGCTTCACACATGGAGCCTGGCAGTTGAGGAACAGTATTACGTTCTATTTCCGCTTTTTCTGATGTTAATGTGGAAATTTCGAAAACGCTGGATTTTTTCATCATTTTTAATCATTGCTTTAACTAGCTTTTTTCTATCTCAATATCTTTCGTCAGAAAACACTACAGCAAACTTTTTCTTACTCCCCACAAGAGGTTGGGAGCTCGCAATTGGTTCATTGATAGCATTCTATTTTTTATACCGTCCTAATACTATCGCATCTTTAATTTCTAACAAGACAATTGACAACACTATGGCCATCGTTGGGATGGGCTTGATTTTATTTTCGATATTCGAATTTGATGGAAATACCCCATTTCCTAGCGCTTATGCATTAGTTCCAACAGTTGGAACAGCTCTCATCATTTTGTTTGCTAGCAAAGATACATTAGTTGGAAAATTGTTGGGTTCTAAACCACTCGTTGGAATTGGTCTCATAAGTTACAGCGCTTACCTTTGGCACCAGCCACTTTTCGCTTATGCAAAGCATATCGCTTTAATACATCCATCCAAATCGACCTTTTTCATACTGTCAGTTTTGTCGCTGCTTTTAGCTGCGTTCTCATGGAAGTTCATAGAAGCGCCATTTAGAAATAAGGCCAAAATCTCTAGAGGTAAAATTTTCGCTCTAAGCCTCATCGGTACTATGAGCTTTCTAGCTTTTGGCCTTTTCGTTATTTTTAATAATGGCCTAGCCAATAGGTTCAACTCTGAGTTTAAGACCTATTACGATGCTCATAGCCGCAACCAATCTCAAAAATGGAAAGAACCGATAACTCAAAAACAATACGAAACGGATTATGGAAGTCTCAAATACTTTGTTGTAGGTAATCAGGATTTAAAGGAAAGTTCATTTGTAGTCTGGGGCGATTCTCACGCAAAGTCAATGCTACCTGCTATCCACAAGTCAGCTTTACGAAATCAGGTTCAAGGAATATTCATTCAACGTGGGGGCTGTCTTCCGCTGTTAGGAGCGGCACAGGTGCTACCTCAATTTTATGAAAATTGTCTAAAACAAAATAAAATGGCCTTTGAATACCTCTCTCAAAATAAAAACATTGACAAAGTTATCATGATTTCAAGGTGGTCAATATATGCCGAAGGCGAGAGGTTTTTAAGAGAGTATGGGCATACTGTTTTAATAAAGGATGAATTGTCAAAAGACTTTTCCCTAGCAGAAAATAAGGCAGTATTTGCTAGGTCAGTCAGGCGTACGTTTTCTAAACTAAATGAGATCGGTTTAGATATTACTGTAGTTAGACAAGTTCCTGAGGTTGAGTACAATGTACCAGATGCTTACTTTAAATTGTTAATGTTTAATTACAGCGTCGACATGCGACCTTCATTAGTCGACTACAAAAAACGAAACTTGTATGTAAATGAACTTTTTAATAATGTAGGTGCTGAGTTTTCGGTCAATTTCGTCAATCCACAACTAGAAATATGTGACGAAAATTTTTGTTCGGTGTTAGATTGGAATGGTTCTCCCATATATCGAGACACAAATCATATAATGCCTCACTACGCTATCAGCATTTCACATATATTTGATGGCGAATTAAAATTAATCAGCAAAAAACGTTAAATATTTGCACCTAGCCAAGTTCGCACAATGGCTTCACCTTCTAAGACCTTATGGCGTTCGTTGATATAGGTTGGATTGGATTTACGGTTGCTTTTCCTATCGCTGCGCTTGAGGCTTTTTGAAACTGATGTTTGCTTTTTAGCGTGGAATTGAGGCATGGCTTTTATCGTCTGCAATAGCAACAATTGTTTATAACGTTGCAACGCAGTTAAAAGCCAGAACCAGAGTTAATCAAGGCCTTGCGCATATGCACAAGGCCATTCCAGCCCCCTAAAATACCCCTACCAATCACTGAATTAAAAGAGTTTTTTTTATTCCCACTCAATTGTAGCAGGTGGCTTACCAGAAATATCGTAAACTACGCGGCTAATGCCGTCGATTTCATTGATAATACGATTCGACACTTTACCTAGGAAGTCGTAGGGTAAATGTGCCCAGTGAGCTGTCATGAAATCGATGGTTTCTACTGCACGAAGGCTTACTACCCAGTCGTATTTACGCGCATCACCCATTACGCCAACTGAGCGCACTGGAAGGAATACGGTAAACGCTTGGCTTACTTTTTGGTATAGGTCAGCTGCATATAGCTCTTCAATAAAGATAGCGTCTGCACGACGTAGTAAGTCGCAATATTCTTTCTTAATTTCACCAAGTACACGAACACCTAGACCCGGACCAGGGAACGGGTGACGGTAAAGCATGTCGTACGGTAAACCTAGCTCAAGGCCGATTTTGCGTACTTCGTCTTTAAAGAGTTCACGCAGTGGCTCAACAAGACCTAGCTCCATATCTTCTGGAAGACCACCCACGTTGTGGTGCGATTTGATTACGTGCGCTTTACCCGTTGCAGAACCCGCTGATTCAATAACGTCTGGGTAAATAGTACCTTGCGCTAACCACTTCGCGTTTTCACGCTTACCCGCTTCTTCGTCAAATACACGAACGAACTCATTACCAATAGCTTTACGTTTAAGCTCAGGATCTTCAATGCCTTTTAGGCGATCAAGGAAACGCTCTTCAGCGTCTACACGGATAATGTTAAGGCCGAAATGGTCACCAAACATTTCCATTACCTGATCAGCTTCATTTAAGCGAAGCAGGCCATTGTCTACAAACACACAAGTAAGTTTGTCACCTATCGCGCGGTGAAGCAGCATGGCTGTTACTGAAGAATCTACGCCGCCTGAAAGGCCAAGAATAACTTCTTCATCGCCCACCTTCTCTTTTATACGCTCAATGGCATCGTCTATAATTGCGCCAGCTGTCCAGAGCTTTTCACACTTACAGATGTCCATCACAAAATGAGTTAATAAACGCATGCCTTGGCGAGTGTGAGTCACTTCAGGATGGAACTGCACGCCATAGAATTGCTTCTCTGCGTTATACATTGCAGCATGTGGGCATGAAGCGGTTTGCGCGATGGTTTCAAACCCTTCGGGAATAGCTGCCACTTTATCGCCGTGGCTCATCCATACATCAAGCAGCGCCGCGCCGTTATCGCCTATCGCATCTTCAATTTTATCCAGCAGCGGGCTTGGCTTAATCACTTCTACTTGCGCATAACCAAATTCACGCTTGTCTGAACCCAGTACGCCACCACCTAGCTGTTGTGCCATGGTTTGCATGCCATAGCACACGCCTAGCACTGGCACGCCGGCTTCAAATACGTACTCGGGCGCGCGTGGTGAGCCTTCTTCGGTTACTGACTCTGGGCCACCTGACAGAATAATCCCTTGAGGATTAAATTCGCGGATTTGCTCTTCGGTCACATCCCAAGCCCAAAGCTCACAGTAAACGCCTATTTCGCGAACACGACGTGCTATCAACTGCGTGTATTGCGAGCCAAAATCCAAAATAAGTATGCGTTGGTCGTGGATATTTGTGGTCATGTTTTATTTTTACCCGTTAAATAAAAGAACAAAGGCTGGTGTAGTACCAGCCTCGCAGTCGTCGGTCGCCTTAACCTAAACGGTAATTTGGCGCTTCTTTGGTAATGCTTACATCGTGCACGTGGCTCTCGCCCATTCCGGCTGAAGTTACGCGCACAAATTGTGCCTTGGTATTGAGCTCTTCAATCGTTGCGCAGCCCGTTAAGCCCATGGCTGAGCGCAAGCCGCCCATTTGCTGATGGATAATATTAGCAATTGGACCTTTGTACGCTACACGACCTTCAATACCTTCTGGTACAAGTTTCTCAGCGTTATCAGAATCTTGGAAGTAACGGTCTGACGAACCGTGGCTTTGATCCATAGCGCCTAGTGAACCCATACCGCGATATGACTTGTAATAACGGCCTTGGAAAAGTTCTACTTCGCCTGGCGCTTCTTCAGTACCTGCTAGCATGCTGCCAACCATTACGCAGCTTGCGCCAGCCGCCAACGCCTTAGCAATGTCACCCGAAAAACGAATACCGCCGTCAGCGATTACTGGAATGTCAGTATCTTTAAGCGCTTCTACTGCATCTGATACCGCAGTAATTTGAGGCACACCGCAACCGGTTACGATACGGGTAGTACAAATTGAACCAGGGCCAATACCCACTTTAACAGCATCTACGCCGGCATCGGCAAGTGCTTTCGCGCCATCGCCCGTCGCAACGTTACCAGCAATAATTTGTACATCTGGATAGTCTGCACGTACCTTTTTCACGCGGTCAATAACACCTTGCGAGTGACCGTGAGAGGTATCGATAAGTAGAACGTCAACGCCTGCATCTACAAGTAGTGCAATACGTTCGTCAGTACCTGGGCCAACGCTTACCGCAGCACCAACACGTAGGCGACCAAGCGAGTCTTTACATGCGTTAGGCTTGTTTTCTGCTTTCTGGAAGTCTTTAACAGTGATCAGGCCTGTTAGCTTAAACGCGTCGTCGACGACAAGAATTTTCTCAATGCGGTGTTCGTGCATAAGGTCTAACACCACATCAGAGCTTGCACCTTCTTTAACGGTAACCAGATCATCCTTACCGGTCATTACGTTTCTAATAGGCAAATTCAAACGCTTTTCAAAGCGAAGATCGCGGCCTGTCACAATACCAATTAGGTTATTATCTTTGTCAGTCACCGGGAAGCCAGAGTAACCAAGACGCTTAGAAAGCGCGATAACTTCACCAATGGTCGCATTCTCTTCAACCGTTACCGGGTCAGATACCACACCACTTTCGTATTTCTTAACTTCACGTACGTGTTTGGCTTGCTCTTCGGGCTTCATGTTTTTATGAATGAAACCAATACCACCCTCTTGGGCTAGCGCAATAGCTAGACGGGCTTCAGAAACCGTGTCCATGGCAGCAGACACCATTGGAATATTTAACGTTACGCCACGCGTAAGGCGTGTTTGTAAGTTGGCTGTGTGAGGGAGGACGGTCGAGTGGCCGGGAACCAGCAACACATCGTCGAACGTCAGGGCTTCTTGGATGATACGTAGCATGCAACAACACCTATTCAGTTGAGGGTTAATTGCGGCGCAATTGTAGTGTTTTTTAGTTTTCAGGTAAACTCTAAATGTATTAAACCCAGTGATTTTTTTTATGTTTACAAATTCGCCATCTACGTCTCGACAAATTTTAACAGTTACCAAGCTAAATCGCTTAGCCAGAACCGTACTGGAAGGCGAAATTGGCCTTATTTGGCTATCTGCCGAAATATCCAACTTTGTGGCAGCCGCATCAGGGCATTGGTATTTCACGCTGAAAGACAACAAAGCCCAAGTTCGCGCGGCCATGTTCAAGGGATCAAACCGCAATGTTCGCATTCGCCCTAAAGAAGGCGACAAAATTTTAGTGCGAGCGTCGGTAGGCCTTTACGAAACACGCGGCGACTATCAACTGGTTGTCGAACACATGGAAAGCGATGGCGAAGGTGCGCTTAAGCAAGCGTTCGAAGCCTTAAAGTTCAAACTCAACAATGAAGGCTTGTTCGATACTGCTAACAAGCGTGCGCTACCTGAGCGTATCAATCGCATCGGCGTAATAACTTCATCAAGCGGTGCAGCGCTTCACGATGTATTAAGTGTATTAAAACGACGCAGCCCACAAACCGAAATCATTGTTTATCCGTCGATGGTTCAGGGTGAAACCGCACCTTTACAGTTAATTAATGCGTTAAGAACGGCCAACCGCCGCGCAGAAGTGGATGTGCTGTTACTTACGCGAGGCGGAGGTTCATTAGAAGACTTGTGGTGTTTTAATGATGAAATCTTGGCAAGAGAAGTCGCTGCAAGTGCTTTGCCCATAGTTAGCGCCGTAGGCCATGAGGTAGACTTCACCATTAGTGACTTCGTCGCTGATGTTCGCGCCCCTACCCCATCTGCTGCTGCCGAAATCTTAAGTCAGGATTCTGCCGCTCTTTACCAAACGCTAAGTCAGCAAAAGCAACGCTTAGCAAGGGCAATACATCAGTACCTTCAAACGAGTAAACAACAGCTTGTTTTAAAGAAACAACGGTTAAATGCGTTGCATCCACAAAGCCGCATTCAATCGCAGTGGCAAACGTTAGACAGATTACAACTTCGCTTAGCGCATAAGATGCAAAACGACTTGGCAAAAGCAGAGAAGCAATTACAAGGTCTTGATTACAGGCTAAACAAACAATCGCCATCAGCAAACGTGGCGCGTGCAAAAGACAAATTAAACTATGCTAGCACTAAGCTCTTATCAAGCATGAATACACTCATTAGAAGCAAAAAAAATGAACTTGGTGGTAAAGTTAGCCTCTTACAATCCGTAAGTCCTCTTTCAACGCTCGCCCGTGGTTACAGCATTACTTTGTCCGACAAAACAGCCATTAATAGCGTGAATAAAGTAAATGTAGGTGATGAGATAAAATCTCGGGTGACTGACGGTGAAATAACCAGTACAGTGACAAACATTCAGCGGCAATAGGTAGCCTTTAGTATTATGCCCGTTCAAGTAAACGCGTTTTCCTTTTCCAGTATTTACCAGCGGGCCTGTGCATTTTGGAGCCTAAAGTCACTGCGGTTCGCTGTACCAAAAATTTTAACACCTTTGTGCGTTTTTGTTCTGTTATTAGTGCCTGACTTCACCTTTGCTTCTATGGTCAATCAACCTGTCTCTGTTTTTTCTACCTACCCAAGCGAGACGTTACTCAGGGCTTGTGGAGCCCAGCGAGCATTAAGCGAAGCTAATGCTTCACAATCCACTAACTTGTGTTTTGAAGATGCTATTTCGCCCGACAGCTTTATTAAACTTCTAAGCGAATCAGGAGAATTCAGTCATTTGTTCCCTTATGGCGAAGGAAACGACTACGAACTATTGATTGCTAACGTTGGCGCAGCGCCTGGCATGCATCGACAGCACGCAAAACAATTTGCAGAATTCACACTACAATGGCGAGGGATAGAAATTGATTCATCTTCATTTGATGCAAGTGCCGTTGAGAACAAAGATGTGAAAACGGAAACCGCTTTAGCCGAAGAAGAAGCGCAATCGTTGATTGCCCGCTGGATTCAACATGCCAAACATACTGGATTATTTACCAGCCAGTTTTTGTTCGACGCGCTAGAAGCCAGCGACTATAAAGGTGGATTACAGGTACCAAGCGCCATTGGCGACTTCACTAAATTAGATACTCAGTTGTACCCAGACCCGTTTAACGGTGCAATTACTCGCTATGTACACCCTGAGTTTGAAGATGCGCTCGTTGATGTCACCGTATACCCTTTTTTAGATCAGCTTTCTTTAGATGAAAACGAGCTACTTCCTAAGCAACTAGAAAGTGATCTGCAAAGAGCTAGTGCTACAGCCGATTTACAGCAGTTAACTTTGTCTCAAATCAGTCCAGCCTCACGCTATAAGGTTAACAGCGCATTAAGAGGATGGAGATTGGGGCTGAGCGCGGCATCCGAAACATCACCAACAATTTACGCGACAACCTATGTCTTTAAGCTACAAGATAAAATCGTAAAAGTGTCTACGACTTTTCCTCCTGACTTTTCAGACAATATTGTCAATCAGTTGATTGTTAACATAGAAGTTCCGCAAGAGTCTGAAATGATGAAAAAGGTTCGCTCTCTGCTTTTGGAAAGCGCGCGTTAAGCTTTTTTCGCAGAACGTCGTTTAACTAGCGGCAAACTCAACGTTGGCTTTTCTTCTGTTTTGGCGGTGAGAATATATACTTTTTGCTGCTCTTTTGGTTTATACCTATCAAACCAGTTATACATTTGATTTTTTTGAAGTGGTGAGGCGACTTTAACCAATTTTTCTACTGACACTTTATCTCCCAAAACGCTGCTGGCTGTCTGCTAAACAGGTAGTGTCTGCAAAAACAGCTCCAAATTTCACATTCGTGGTAACCTCCCGAATTCAAAGGTACGTACCTATAAATGACTGAATGTGTGAACAAAGAGAAAGTGGGAATAGCAGGAAAAGAATACAATCTAAGTGTAATAATGACCTAGCAGATTAAATCAAGAAAACCGTAGAGTTGAATACGACTGGCAAAATGCAATTCACGCTAAAGCGAGTCTAATTGGGGATTTCATCATGCCACAATAGTGGGGAAATTGAGTAATGTAAAAGCATGGACGCTATCGCCACTTGGTCAGAAATAGCGCCCAATCCTTAAAAAGGCTACTTTTTATCTTTGTAATAAGACATCATACGACGGCGCTTGCGCTGCTGCGCCAAGGTCAAATTAGCCTTTTTACCTTCAAACGGGTTGTTGCCTTCTCTGAATTCTATCTTGATAGGCGTACCCATAATTTCTAGCGCTTTTCTGAAATAGTTCATCAAGAAACGCTTATAAGAGCTTGGTAAGTCATCCACTTGATTACCGTGAATAACAATAACCGGTGGGTTGTAACCACCTGCGTGAGCATACTTCATTTTAACTCGGCGACCACGCACCAGCGGAGGTTGATGGTCATCCTGAGCCATTTCCATAATTTGTGTAAGCAGCGCGGTATTAATACGCTTGGTCGCGCTCATATACGCTTCTTGTACAGACTCAAATAAATTACCAACACCCGAACCATGAAGCGCAGAAATAAAATGAATTCGAGCGAAGTCGATAAAGCCTAAACGACGGTCCATCTCGCGCTTTATGTCGTCTTTCACGTCAGTACTTAATCCGTCCCATTTGTTCACGGCAACTACTAATGAACGACCTGAATTAAGCACAAAGCCTAATAGGCTAAGATCTTGGTCGGTAATACCTTCTCTGGCATCAATAACCAATAGCACTACGTTAGCTTCTTCAATTGCCTGAAGAGTTTTAACAATAGAGAACTTCTCTACGGCTTCACTAATTTTCTTGCGCTTTCTCACGCCCGCGGTATCGATTAGGATATATTCACGCTCATCCCTTTCCATTGGAATGTACACGCTGTCACGGGTGGTGCCTGGCATGTCAAATACCACCACGCGCTCTTCACCTAAAATGCGGTTTGTCAGTGTCGACTTACCCACGTTGGGCTTACCTACGATAGCAAGTTTGATAGGTAACTCTTGAAGGCGTTGACGCTGCGTTTCAGCATCCTCTTCTTCTTCAGGCTCCTCATCGACAATTTCCATGTCCGGGAAATCAGATTCAAGTGGCTTTAAGGCGTCCTGCAGCAATTGGCTAACACCGCGACCGTGCGCCGCAGCAATTTGCTTAATATCACCTAAGCCTAAGGAGTAAAATTCCGCACTTTCGCTATCGCCGTCAATTCCATCAACCTTGTTCGCCACAACAAACACTTTTTTGTTTATGCGTCGAAGATGATCAGCAATACCTTGGTCGGCTGGCAGCATACCTGCTCTGGCGTCAACCAAAAACAATACGACATCAGCCTCTTCTATAGCTAACAAAGACTGTTGTGCCATTTCAGCATCAATGCCCTCTTCATCGCCCGTAATACCGCCGGTATCCACTACTATGAACTGGCGCTTTTCAAATTTCGCTTGGCCGTATTTACGGTCGCGAGTTAGCCCCGGATAGTCAGCAACTAGTGCATCACGGGTATTTGTAAGGCGATTAAACAAGGTTGACTTACCAACATTAGGGCGGCCAACCAAAGCAACAACGGGTAACATTTATCAGATCCTAGGGGTCATGAAAGCTAAAAAAGCACAAGCCGCATACACCATCTATTACAACTAACGTTCGGGAGCTGTATTCTCTAACGAGAGGTGAATTACTATGAGGCTTTTGAGAATGGGCGCATTATACCTTGTTCACTACCTAATACCAATGGCGTTCAATAACACGAAGAGAAACCGTCTACCCATTGATAATTGCCAAGTTTAGGCCCGAAAAACCGCGGGGTATAAAAAAAGGCGCTTTAAGCACCTTTTCTGTTTAAATATTAGCGAAACGTTCCTGTTACTTTGGAACTTGCACCGACGCTATTACGCCATTACGTGTTACCGCTATAATCTTATCATCAACCTTCAACGGCGCAGCATAGATTGAATCATCTTCGTCATCGCCGCCAACATCTAGGCGTGCAACAACTTCACCTGTTTCTTGTTCAATCCAGTGTAGAAAGCCCCAGTTGTCACCAACAACCACATGATCGCCTACTGGAGTAGCAGCCGTTAATGAGCGATGCTTGAGTGAACCTTGAGACCAAAGCTCTACGCCGTTTCGTCTATCAAGGGCATAAACGTTAGAGTTGTTGTCTACAACAAAAATTTTATTGCCGTCGATATTCAAATTGCGAAACGATGCATATTCACGTTTCCAAATTACACGACCTGAACGTAACTCTACAGCAGCTAATGTTCCATTGTAAGAAACCGTGTAAACCGTGCCGCCAAATAAAACAGGCGTTGTGTCGATATCAACAATACGCTCTAACTCTGTTGCACCAGAAGGCGTTGCAATTACCGTTTCCCACGCAAGTACACCTGTTTCGATAAGATTAACCTGAATCTTACCTGTAGGTGTGCCGATGATAGCACCACCGTTAGATGCGATTGGGCCAGAAATACCACGTAATGTTAGCGGAGGAGTATCACCTTCGTGTCTCCACAACTGTTCACCAGTGCGGGTATTAAAACCAAATAAGCTACCAGCACCCGTGTTAACCACTAAGATACCTTCATCAGCTGCCGGAGCCGCTAAAATCTCACCGGGAACAGACGCATCCCAAACCAACTCTCCGGTTTCTGCATCCATTGCAGCTACATAGCCGTTTTCTGTACCAATGAATACGTGTCTGTCTGCTACGGCGATACCACCAATACGTGCAGTCTCACCGCTACGCCACAAATTAGTGACTGAGCTTAGCATGCCCTCAGAGCGAAACTGTGCGAAATCTTTCTCCCACAACACCTTACCCGACTCAGGGGCCATCGCGACAACGGCGCCATGGCGATCGGCAGCATAAAGCTTGTCATAGGCATAAACAGGGCGAAGACGAGAGAAGTAATGATTAACGCCATCACCAATATCGCGATCCCACACTAATTTAGGTGTGAATTTAGCCTCAATAGGCTTTAAACGACGAATCTCTAATTCTTCGTCATCTGCAAACCAGTCTGAAATAGTTGAGCAGCCAGACATTGTGATAGACACCGCGAGTGCCATACCTATCGTGCGAGCAAATCGACCTTTACGGCCACACGTGTTGTGAAACAAATTGCGTACCTCTTTATTATTTATACCAGCCCTAAGGCTTTCGCTTATTGCGCAGCAGATACCGATAGGTTATCTAACTTCATTTGTAAAAGCGGATTGTTGGCATTTTTTTCTAACGCATTTGAATAAGCTAAGCGAGCATCATCAAACTTGCCTTGTTTTTGATACACATCGCCTTTTAATTCAGAAACTTCTGCTGCAAATGCGTCGTTTGTTACATTGCTAAGCGTAGACAACGCCGCGTCCAGCTGGTTCATTTCAATTTGCACACGCGACAAACGAAGTGAGGCAAGCACTTTCAATTCATCATTTTCGGCAAAGGTTACTACGCTATTTAGGTGAGAAGCTGCAGCGTCTAAATCACCGGCATCTACCGCTTGCTTAGCAGCAAGAAGGCTGGCAATGCTCGCATAACCACTGTCTTTGTTCTCTTCGATAAAAGCTTTAACTTTTGCGTCGCTGCCTTCTGTACCGAATGTTTCTACGGCATTTTGATAGGCAACCGATGCCGCTTCTTTAGTTTCAATTTGCGCTTCTGAATACGCTCTCCAGCCCCAAAGGCCACCTAGACCAAGCGCTGCACCCACAATAATTGCAGTACCGTGCTCTTTCCAAAAACGTTTAATCGCTTCTACTTGTTGTTCTTCTGTTGCGAACTGTTCCATGATGTCCTCTTTTTATTTTGCGCTCAGCATCTCTGCAACCTTATCAGATAAGGTATCGAAGCTGACTGTAACTTGTTCTTGACCATCGCGTAGTGGTTTAACACCTACTTCGCGAGACTGCATTTCGTCATTACCTAAAAGCAGCGCTAAACGTGCACCTGTTTTATCTGCACGCTTTAGTTGTTTTTTAAAGTTGCCGCCGCCACAGTGCATCATTATGCGTGTATTAGGAAGCGTATTTCGAAGATGTTCTGCTACCTCAATAGCGTATGACTGTGCCTCTTCGCCCATCGCCGTTACGTAAACGTCTGCGAAACTTGAGTCCTGACCTTCTTCGGTTAACGTGGTTAGCAACAGTACCAAACGTTCAATGCCCATAGCAAAACCAACCGCAGGCGTTGCTTTGCCCCCGAGTTGCTCTACCAAACCATCGTATCGACCACCGGCACACACTGTACCCTGGGCTCCCAGGCTGTCTGTTACCCACTCAAACACGGTACGGTTGTAGTAATCTAATCCGCGCACTAGACGAGGATTAATTTCAAACTCAATACCTGCTTGCGTTAAGCGCGAACACAAGGTTTCAAAATGTACTTTAGATTCTTCATCAAGATGATCGATTAGCGCTGGCGCATCGGCAATCGCAGCTTGAACATCAGGGTTCTTTGAATCGAGTACACGAAGTGGATTCGTTTCAAGTCGTCGCAGTGAATCTTCGTCGAGTTGGTCTGCACGCTGTTTTAGGAAATCAACCAGCGTATCGCGATATGCAGCACGCGCTTCATTTGAACCTAACGTATTTATTTGAAGTTTGACGTGTTGCTCAATACCAAAAGCTTTCCAAAAGCGTGCACTAAGAAGAATCACTTCTAAGTCGATGTCAGGACCGTCCATACCGTAGGTCTCTACACCGAACTGATGGAACTGGCGATAACGCCCTTTTTGTGGACGTTCATGACGGAACATCGGCCCCATGTACCACAGGCGTTGCTGCTGGTTGTATAATAAGCCGTGCTCGTTTCCTGCGCGCACGCAACTTGCCGTACCTTCTGGACGCAGCGTTAAGCTGTCGCCATTTCTATCTTCGAAGGTATACATTTCTTTTTCAACGATATCGGTAACTTCACCGATAGAGCGCTTGAACAAGTCGGTGCTTTCAACGATGGGAGTACGTATTTCTTGGTAACCATAACTCGCCACAACCTGACGAAGTACAGATTCTACCTTCTGCCATGTACCGGAAATCTCCGGTAGGCAGTCATTCATGCCTCGAATTGCCTGAATAGTCTTAGCCACGTGAAATTCTCATACTGCTAAATAGTGAAAAGCCCCGCATTATAGGGGCTTTGGGAATAAACAACAATGAACAAAAAATGTCTCAGTCTTTAACCGAGACCTGAATTTTATTTTGTTCACTCATACGCGATGCTTTGGCGCGAATCTTAGCTTCAAGCTTATCCACAAGATCGTCGTTAGGAAGACGTTCTTTAACGCGCTTACCGTCTTCGTAAAGGCCGCTCATGTTACGTGCGCCAGTAAGGCCCAAATCAGATACTTCTGCTTCACCTGGGCCGTTAACCACGCAACCGATGATAGAGACATCCATTGGCGTAAGAATATCTTCCAATCGCTGCTCAAGAGCATTCACTGTGCCGATTACATCGAACTCTTGTCGTGAACAACTCGGGCAAGCAATAAAGTTTATACCGCGCGAACGAATTCGCAGTGACTTTAGAATATCAAAGCCGACCTTAATTTCTTCCACCGGGTCAGCGGCTAACGATACGCGCAACGTATCACCAATACCTTCAGCCAATAGCATACCTAAGCCAACTGCACTCTTCACAGCGCCGGCGCGCTGACCACCGGCTTCGGTAATACCTAAGTGAAGCGGCTGGTCTATTTTTTGTGCCAATAAACGATAGGCGCCAACAGCTAAGAAAACATCTGACGCTTTAACGCTGACTTTGAATTGATCAAAGTTAAGTTTGTCGAGAATATCCACATGACGCATTGCAGATTCAACCAGCGCTTCTGGCGTTGGCTCACCGTACTTCTCTTGTAAGTCTTTTTCTAACGAGCCACCGTTCACACCAATGCGGATAGGAATATTTTTGTCTTTTGCACAATCGACCACAGAGCGCACACGCTCCATATTACCTATGTTACCTGGGTTAATGCGCAGACAATCTACGCCGTATTCAGCAACCTTAAGTGCGATACGGTAGTCAAAATGAATGTCTGCAACGAGTGGCACACTCACCTGCTTTTTAATTTCTTTGAATGCTTCAGCCGCTTCCATCGTGGGCACAGATACTCGAACGATCTCGCCACCCACTGCAACAATACGGTTTATTTGATCGACGGTCGCTGCCACATCTGTGGTCCGCGTATTCGTCATAGATTGAACAGCAATGGGAGCGCCATCACCAATAGGGACGTTACCTACATTAATACGCGTAGACTTTCTGCGCTTAATAGGGCTTTCTGCAAACATCTAATTACCTATAAAGGAAGTGCGAAGCGAGCTGTTTTACCGTTTTGGTATGAAGAAATATCAACAGACTCGCCGTTAACTGATATGCGCACATTATCCGGTGCACCGAGCGTAACTTCAACAGGAGGAACGCCTTGAATTTCCATAACTCGTCCTTTTAGCTTTACCCCATAGGCAATAGCTTCTCCAGACGCGTCTTTAATATTAACCCAACAGTCATCGTCGAAAGTGAAAACCATAGCAATTGGCGCTGCATCAGACTGACTATTCACATTAAGGTTGGGTTGGGGTTCGTTACTATTCGCAGAATCAACCAGAGCGGTTAGGTTATTGCTATCATTCACCTCTGTATCGGGTGCTGAGATTGCACCATCATTCAAGCTACCGTCTTGGTTAAAACCGCTATCTTGGTCGCTGAACGCACCGCTGGTTTCTGAGTTTGAACTATTGCTCACGCCCGTGTCTAGCTGATTGTTTCCAGCCGTATCACCCTGCGACGACGAGGCGTCAGAAGTTACATTGTCGGTATCTGTGCCCGCAGATGGGACAGGCGTATTAGCGGCTTCTCGCTTAACAGCCTCACTAAGTGGCAGTTCAGCTACCGTGTCGTCACTAGGCTGTTGATACCACCACACGACAACGGCGGCAATGATAAGAAGTAAAATAACATAAGTTACCATCATCCACCTGTCATCGTGTGTCTGTTTTGCGACACGCTTTGAAAAGCTCTGTAATTTCTCGGAAGACGGTACAGATGTTTGATTGTGGAAGCGTTCGAACGCCTCTATAACTTCTTGAGAATTCATGCCTAATTGCTTGGCATAATTTCTCACGTATCCTTTTGTAAAAGTCACCGAAGACTTTTCATCAATGACATCATTTTCTAAATCATTGATTTGTTTAGCTTTCAAAAATAATTTATCAGCAATATCTTGTTGAGACAAACCTAGCGTTTCACGGCGCGCTTTTAGCATTGCCCCTGGACTTGGCGTGTTTTCTTGTTGTTGCGAAGTAACTTCTTGATTCGCTTTTTCTTCCGACACCATTAAACCTTATTCCTCCTGCATACTCGGTGGTACTAACCAAAGCGTCTGACCAGCAATAATAGCGCCAGTTTTTTCAAGGTTATTCCACTCTTGCAGTGTTGCCATTTTGATATTGTGCAATAAAGAAATACGATATAAGTTTTCACCTTCTTTTACTACATGGAATTTATCACTTTGCACAGATAATTCAGTATTTTGTACTTTTTCCGGTGTGTTAGCTGTGGCTGTAGGAGCGTTGTCGGAGTTATTGCTCTGAGATTGACGCTGAGCGTCGTTGTCTTGGGCGACGCTCTTTTCATTTTCTTTATCGTTTGATGATGTTTGTGTAAGCCCGTCGGTATTTGTTTGGTTTTCGCTTATTTGTGTTTCAGAATCGTTTGGCTGTGTAGATTTGACGGTTTTAACCACTCTGTTTTGCATACTTTCACGTTGCACTAAGTAACGTTTAGTAAGCTCACTTTCAGGGAACAATGACATCATCATTTCGCCATACCCCTTTGCAGTCTCTAGGTCCCCTTTCCCTTTGGCTATTTCATAAGCTAACCACAATGAATCAGGCGTAACTTTGGCAACACGTTCGTATTTTCGTAACGTAGATTCAGCAAGTTCCCATTGTTCTGAAACCGTGTAAAGTTCACTGAGTAAGAACAGACTTTTGCCCCGGGCAGGCTGATGTTTTAATGCGTCTTGAAAATAGCCGATCGCTTCATCTAGCTTACCTTGACTTTGCGCGCACAATGCCAAGTTCTCGTAGGTTTGCGCTGCGTTAGCGTAAAGCCTGTTATTTATAGCATCAAAGAAATACGCTTTGGCTTTTTCGTATTCGCCGTTTTGGCACTTAAACGCGCCATAACTGTTGGCAATATCGCCATTGTTAGGCGCTAGGTCGATAGCAGTTTCATAGTACTCTTCCGCTCGAAGGTTATCGCCCACCAGCTGATAGTAATATGCCATAGCGAACTGAACGTCTGCAGAGCGTGGATTAAACTCAAGCGCTTTGTCGAGGTTCTTTTTTGCCTGCGTGTAGTTGTTATTTTGAAGGTAGGTAAGACCAAGAGACATGCGTGTTTTGGCGGCTTCTTCGTGATCGAAGTTACCGCCATACAACCCTGACTGGCTATTACTGACACAGCCAGAAGTGAAAATAATCGCGCTTAAAAAGCCAATTTTAAGTGAAGTTCGCAATCCCGCAACCATAGTCTTACCCTAATATCTTAATGATTATTGGGCCATTTTTACTGAAATTGCTTCGCCCTTCACCTGTTTTTTTAACATTCTTTTCGTTCTGTCTACCACATCACCCACTAATTGACCGCATGCTGCGTCGATATCATCACCTCGCGTTTTACGCACAACGGTTGTAAACCCATATTCCATAAGCACTTTTGCGAATCTATCAATACGCGAATTGCTTGAACATGTATAAGGCGAACCCGGGTAAGGGTTAAATGGTATTAAGTTTATTTTACTAGGTGTGTCTTTCAATACCTTTGCCAACTGGTGCGCTTGTTCAGTGCTGTCATTGATGTTTGAAAGCATAACGTATTCTACCGTCACACGGCCTTGGTTCGCTTTAGATTTGGCCAGATAACGACGTACGCCTGCTAAGAAGGCTTCGATATTGTACTTCTTATTGATAGGCACGATCTCGTTGCGCAACTCATCGGTGGGTGCGTGTAATGAAATAGCTAACGCTACGTCTATTTGGTCACCCAACATATCTAGCGCTGGAACCACGCCAGATGTACTTAGCGTAACGCGGCGTTTAGACAGGCCGAAACCGAAATCATCCAGCATAATATCCATTGCTGGTACAACGTTTTTAAGGTTAAGCAGTGGCTCACCCATGCCCATCATTACTACGTTAGTGATAGGGCGTTTGCTTGAGTCTTTTGAAAGACCAAGGAAAGTAGCTACACGCCATACCTGACCAATAATTTCACTCACGCTTAGGTTACGGTTGAACCCCTGTTGCGCGGTTGAACAGAAAGTACACTCTAGCGCGCAACCTACCTGTGATGACACGCAAAGCGTTGCACGGTCAGTTTCTGGGATCCAAACAGATTCAACTTCCTGACCACCTTCAAGGGTAAGTGCAAACTTAATAGTGCCGTCGCTCGCTTCTTGAAAGTATGCAATTTCAGGCGCTTTAATTTCGCAATTTTCAATGAGCATCGCGCGAAGGTTTTTATTGAGGTTACTCATTTCCTCGAAATCGCTGATACCGTGCTGGTAAATCCATTTCATCACCTGATCGGCACGAAACGGTTTCTCGCCCATTTCTTTGAAGAAATTGCGCAAGCCTTCGCGATTTAAGTTTAATAAGTTAGTTTTTGCCATGAATAAGATGACCCTTTTACCTTCGAGGGATGCCCCTCTTACTGCTGAATACGGTGTAAAAACCAGCGATTCGACTATGTCTTGAACGACATTTAAGAAAAAGAAAATCGCTGATTAAAATTTGCGCGGATTTTACCACAGATGAGATTTGAGAAAAAGCCGATTTAACGCAGAGAAACGTTAAGTTTGGCAATGCGCGAGAAGCGTGGTATAGCTTGCCTAAATGAGCGCCGAGCAAAGCAGCATAACGCGTGTATTTTTCTTCTGAGTGACTGAGCGCGCTTTAGGCAATGCGCGAGAAGCGTGGTTTAGCTCGCCTAAATGAGCGCCGAGCAAAGCAGCATAAAGCGTGCTCAGTCACTCAGAAGGGCTTAGAAACAAAAAACGGGGCCTTAGAGCCCCGTTTATCTACCTATGTAATCTTAGCGAGTACGTGGGCAGATTTCTTCTTCAGAGAAGAAGTAAGCAATTTCACGTGCTGCTGACTCAGGTGCGTCAGAACCGTGAACTGCGTTTTCGTCGATTGACGCAGCGTAGTCTGAACGTAGTGTACCTGCAGCTGCATCAGCTGGGTTAGTTGCGCCCATGATTTCACGGTTAGCTAGAACTGCGTTTTCGCCTTCTAGTACTTGAACCATAACAGGACCAGACGTCATGAAGTCTACAAGTGCGCCGAAGAAAGGACGCTCTTTGTGTTCTGCATAGAAGCCTTCTGCTTGCTCTTTGCTCATGTGGATCATCTTAGATGCCACGATGCGAAGACCTGCAGATTCGAAACGGTTGTAAATTGCACCGATTACGTTTTTAGCTACCGCATCAGGCTTGATAATCGAAAAAGTACGCTCAAGAGCCATGTTCTCTCTCCAAACAAATAGTGTGTGTATCTTTAAAATTTTGGCCGCGAATTATAGGCAATAAATAGCAGCTTGACCAGAGCCTTTATCAAATCAGATATAAAGTACTGTTTTTATGCGCAAATGTAGAGAAAGGTTAGCCTGTTGGCGATGACAATATGATGACAGCGTACAGATTATTTTGCACAGAACTAATTATCGAGGACTCACCTGCCCCACTGCCTTTACTATGAAACCCTAAAACGGCTTAAAGAAACCAACGCTTAAAAAATTAAGCGTTGGCTTTTGCTAATTCTTGAATTTTACCCACGATGGCGCGTAAGCCATTACCGCGGGTTGGCGTTATATGACGCTCTAGGTCTAGTGCTTCAAAATAGCCGTCGATATCAAACGCTAAAATATCTGTTGGCGTTTTGTCATTATAAGCGGCAAGTACTAACGCAAGCAGCCCTTGAACGATAACTGCATCGCTGTCTACGTCAAAGTTGATTTTATTGCCGTCGTAAGACTCCACCAGCCAAACGCTGCTCTGACACCCTTTGACCAAACGCTCGGGTGTTTTAGCATCTTCAGGCAAGCCCGGAATAGATTTCCCTAAATCAATGATGTACTGATAACGCTGTTCCCAATCGTCGAAGAACGCTAAATCATCAATAATTTCGTCACTGCTAGGTAGTTGCATTGCTATTTCCGCTTAATTTGTTTGAAAAATTGTGTGATTAAATTTCACTGTGTGGATGATTAGAAGAACAGACCTGCTTCAAGCTGTGCTTCTTCACTCATCATATCACGGGACCATGCAGGGTCGAATATAAGCTCTACGTTAACGTTTTTAACATGGGGAACCATGGCAACGCGATATTCAACGTCGCCAACCAATACTGGGCCCATGCCGCAGCCTGGTGCGGTCAGGGTCATATCAATATTGACGCTGCTAGTATCTTGATCAATTTCCACTTTGTAGATAAGACCAAGAGATACGAGATTGATAGGGATCTCAGGGTCAAAGATAGTTTCTAACGCGTCCCACACTTGCTGTTCGCTTATGTTTCCGTCTTCTGGCGCGTCAAAGCTCAGAGTCATCGCTTTTCGGCCAATAGCACCTGCATCAGTACCATCGATGCGGTACATGTTGCCACGCCACGTTACCGTATAGTTACCACCGAGCTCTTGGGTGATATTCACAAACTCGCCTTCAGGGATCACGGTAGGATTGCCCGCTGGAACCAAGCGCGCTTTACAGTCGCGCTCGGTGGTCACCATTTTTTGCTTCATAAACTACTTAGTACTCTTTGTTCTACCACTGATGGCCTTTGACGTGGCACTTAGCCAACGTTAAAGCTTTCACCGCATCCGCACTCATCAACCACGTTCGGGTTGTTGTATTTAATGACGCCGTTCACACCTTCTGTAACGTAATCAATTTCGGTATTACGCAGTAGGTCGGTGGCATCTGCAGCCACGGCTACGTTAAGTACTGGCGAAATTTCAACAATTTCGTCGTCGGCTTGCGCACTATCTGCGAAATCAAGCACATAGGCGTAACCTGTACAGCCGCTTACTTTTGTCGATAAACGAATTAACTGACCAGGCTTGTCTTTAAGCTTACTTTCGAAATGCTTAACGGCACTGTCAGTTAGCGAAATGAGTTTTGTACTAGGTACGAAAGTTTCAACACTCATAATGCCTCCTTAGGCCAACATCATTTTTGCTTTTTTAAGCGCAGCAAATAGGCTGTCTACTTCTTCAAGCGTATTGTAAATTGAGAACGACGCACGGGCAGTGCCCGGAATTCCAAAGCGCTTCATTAGCGGCTGTGCACAGTTATCACCGGTACGGATCGCAACGCCTTGTCTATCAAGAATGAAACCCACGTCCGCCGGGTGCGCACCTTCCAGTAGAAAGCTCAGCACGCCTACCTTGTTAGGTGCTGTACCGATTATCCGCATACCGTCAAACGCTTCGGCCTGCTCGGTAGCATAGGCAAGCAGCTTTTGTTCATGTTCATGCAAAGCATTGACATCAAGGGCACTAAACCAATCTACTGCAGCGCCCATACCAATGGCACCTGCGATGTTTGGCGTGCCAGCTTCTAAGCGATTTGGCAACGCCCCCCATGTGGCTTCATGGTAGGTCACGTCTTTGATCATCTCGCCGCCTACCTGCCAAACAGGCCAGGTTTCTAGCACCTCTTTTTTGCCCCACAGACAGCCAATGCCTGTTGGACCGAATAGCTTGTGGCCTGAAAATGCATAAAAATCACAGCCAATCTTTTGTACGTCAACACCGCCATGAGCAATGCCTTGTGCGCCATCAACCAGCACCCATGCGCCTACCGCTTTCGCTTTTTCAGTAAGCAGTTTAATTGGGTTCACCGTACCTAGTGCATTCGATACGTGAGGAAACGCCACTAGCTTAGTGTTTTCAGACAGCAGTCTATCGAAAGCGTCTACGTCTAACTCTCCGCTGTCAAAAATAGGCACCACATTTAGCGTTGCACCAGAGCGGCGACACGCTTGTTGCCAAGTAACCAAGTTTGCGTGGTGCTCAAGCTCAGTCACCATCACTTCGTCACCTTCGCTTAGTAGCTGTCCAAGACCATTGGCGACTATATTGATGGCTTCTGTGGTGCCCGACGTCCAAATAACTTCTTCACGCGCTTTCGCATTAATGAACTTTGCAACGCTGGTACGTGCATTTTCGTAACGGCGCGTGGCTTCATCTGATAAGTGGTGCGCACCGCGGTGCACGTTTGCATTCGTCCCCGTGTAAAAATCTACTAAGGCGTCGATAACGGCCTGAGGTTTTTGTGTTGTTGCCGCATTATCTAGGTAGACCAACGGCTTGCCGTCTACCGTTTTAGATAAAATAGGAAACTGGGCACGAAGTGCTGCAACGTCTAAGCTCATTTCACCTCCATTTGGGCGAAGCGCTCACTTAAAATTGGTGCTAGCCATTCACGGACTGCTGCATTAGGCACGTCATTTATAAGCTCTTGAATGAAGCCAAAGTTGAGCATTACCAGTGCTTTACTGCGAGAAACGCCGCGAGTAAGCATGTAATACAAGGCTTCTTCTTCAATTTCAGCAACCGTTGCACCGTGAGCACATTTTACGTCATCAGCATAAATTTCAAGCTCAGGCTTGGTGTTGATAACGCCACGGCGAGATAGCAACAAGTTGCGGTTATTAAGTTCAGCCAATGTCTTTTGCGCGTCACGATGAATATGAATGCGACCATTAAACACAGCACGTGCTTTATCGCCTACAATCCCACGCGCGTTTTCTTCTGTTGTGCCATTAGGCATCGCGTGCTCAATGGTGGAGTGAAGGTCAAATAACTCGCCTTCCGCCAGAAGATAAATGGCATTCATTTTCGCATTGGCAAATTCGCCGGCGTGATGGATGTCTACATCTAAACGGGAAAGCTCACTTCCATAGCCCACCATGGTGCTGTTAAGCGTGGTGCGGTTATGAAGTTTGAAGTGGCTGCCGCCTAATTGCTTAGCTTTGCCAGTAAACATAGCAAAACGATAGTGTTCTAGATGTGCATCATCAGCAAGGTCATATTCAGCAAACGCTGTGGTTAAACTTTCAGTATCGCCAAAACCTTGCTCGATAACCGTAGCGCTTGCGCCTTCAGCGACCTTCACCACCACACGCGTATGAGCATCAACATTTTGCGACGCCATGTTCACGATGCGCACTGGCGTGCCGATTTTCGCGCCTGCTTCAACATTAATAAATATACCGTGTTGGCACAGCGCATCGTTAACTAGGCCAAACATATGACGGGTTGGCTTAACTTGACCGTATACACTGCTGATCGCTTGCTGCGTGGCAGTATCATTATTATTAAGCGACGTGATGCTCATGCCCGCTGGCACATCTAGCGTGTTAACCTGCGTGACCAAGACACCGTCTACAAATACAAGGTCGACAGCATTTAGGTTATCGATAGCGGGTACCGGTAAACTGTCTGCCTGAACCGCTTGCTTAGCTTCACGCTTTTCAACGGGTGTTAGCGGCGTAAAACGCCAGCTTTCGTTTCTACGGGCTGGCCAACCATCGGCTTTTAACTTTTCTAAGGCCTGCTGACGCACGGGCGCTAGGTAATCGGAGATTTGCGCCGCATCAATGACCTGTTCTAGCCATTGACTCATGCTTCAGCCTCCTCGTACGCTTTACCTAGGAATGCGTATCCGCTCTTCTCTACTTCTAGCGCAAGTGACGCGTCACCGCTTTTCACGATTTTGCCATCGGCAAGAATGTGAACAAAGTCAGGCTTGATGTAGTCTAGAAGGCGCTGGTAGTGGGTAACAACAATGAAGCTACGCTCACCGTCGCGCTGGCTGTTAACGCCATCGGCAACAACCTGAAGTGCGTCAACGTCAAGGCCAGAGTCTGATTCATCAAGAATACAAAGTTTTGGCTCTAGCAAAATCATTTGCATGATTTCGTTACGCTTCTTCTCACCACCAGAGAAACCTTCGTTTACACCGCGCTTCAAGAAATCCAATGGAAGCTGTACCTGCTTGCACGCTTCTTTTGCTTTCTTTAAAAACTCAGCCGCCGTTAAAGGCGCTTCGCCGCGCTGTTCGCGCATAGCGTTAACTGACTCTTTCATGAATTCCATATTGCTTACGCCAGGAATTTCAACTGGGTACTGGAACGCAAGGAAAAGGCCTTCACGGGCACGCTCTTCTACTTCAAGCTCTAATAGGTCTTTACCGTTAAGCGTGGCTTCGCCTTCGCTTACTTCGTAACCATCACGACCAGATAGGACGTAGCCTAGTGTACTTTTACCGGCACCGTTGGGGCCCATGATAGCGTGTACTTCACCAGGTTTAACTTCAAGGTTAAGACCTTTAATGATGTTTTTCTCTTCCACGCTGGCATGTAAATTCTTGATACTAAGCATTGATTACCCCACTGAACCTTCAAGACTAATTTCGAGCAGCTTGCCGGCTTCTACGGCAAATTCCATTGGCAGCTCTTTGAATACTTCTTTACAGAAACCGTTAACAATCATAGAAACGGCTTTTTCTGTGTCTAAGCCACGTTGCTGACACAGGAATAATTGTTCGTCGCTCACCTTCGACGTTGTTGCTTCGTGCTCAACAATCGCTGAAGGGTTGCGGCTTTCGATATACGGGAATGTGTGCGCGCCACATTTGTCACCGATAAGTAGCGAGTCACACTCGGTGAAGTTACGTGCTCCGTCTGCGCGAGGGCCCATTTGAACCAGCCCGCGATAGGCGTTATTACTGTTACCCGCTGAGATACCTTTAGAGATGATGGTCGATTTGGTGTTTTTACCCACATGGATCATCTTAGTACCGGTATCAGCCTGCTGACGACCGCGCGTTAGCGCTACTGAGTAGAATTCACCTACACTGTTATCGCCTTTAAGTACGCAGCTTGGGTACTTCCACGTAACCGCAGAGCCCGTTTCAACCTGCGTCCACGAGATTTTGGCATTGGTATGCGCTACACCACGTTTTGTCACGAAGTTGTAGATACCGCCTTTACCGTTCTCGTCGCCCGGGTACCAGTTTTGTACCGTCGAGTATTTGATTTGCGCGTCATCCATTGCCACTAGCTCAACCACTGCCGCATGCAGCTGGTTTTCATCACGCTGTGGAGCGGTACAACCTTCAAGGTAGCTTACATAGCTGCCTTCATCAGCAACAATCAAGGTACGCTCGAACTGACCGGTGTTCATTTCGTTAATACGGAAATAAGTAGAAAGCTCCATTGGGCAACGTGTGCCTTTTGGAATATAAACGAATGAACCGTCAGTAAATACAGCGCTGTTAAGCGCAGCAAAGTAGTTATCTGTGCGCGGCACTACCGAACCAATGTATTTCTTTACAAGGTCTGGATACTTCTGAAGCGCTTCAGAAATTGGGCAAAAGATCACGCCCGCTTCTTCAAGCTTATCGCGAAACGTAGTAACAACCGATACCGAGTCAAATACCGCATCTACCGCAACGCCCGCCAGCATTTCCTGCTCGTGCAGAGGAATACCTAGCTTCTCATAGGTACGAAGTAGTTCAGGGTCAACTTCATCTAGCGACTTCGGCTTGTCTTTCATACTCTTTGGTGCCGAATAATAAGAAATGGCCTGATAATCGATTTTCGGATAGTCGACATGCGCCCAATCTGGCTCTTCCATTTCCAGCCATGCATGATAAGACTTCAAACGCCATTCAAGCATCCATTCAGGCTCATTTTTCATTGCTGATATGCGGCGGATAACCGACTCGTCCAGGCCGCTTTCAAACGTTTCCGATTCGATTTCTGAATAGAAACCCGCATCGTACTTTCTTTCTAACGCCTGTTCGATCTGTTCACTCATGTTGGGATCTCACTTGTTTGCCTGCATTTGCTGCCACTAACCTTTCTACTTAACTGGCAAATAAATCACCCCACGGTCTTGGTAATTTATATAGACTTTCAACTTCAACAACTTAATTTATTTGGGTAATTCCCAAACAGCATTGTCGAAACTGCCAGTTACATTGCGGACAGCCTAAAATTTTGGTGCCGTAGTATATAATACCCGACTATTTCACTCAAATATTCAGCCATTAATTTATGGCCACTTACGCGTTTTAAACGCTGCTTAAAGGTCAATTTCCTTCAAACGCGCATTAATTTTCTTCCACATTCACTAAAATAAAAAAGAATGCGCTAACACTAACTACGCTTTGCCTACTACAAAAACGCGTGCTCAACGACGGTATAGGCGTTTATGCTGAAACCGCTTGGCGTAGTCTTGTGGTTACATCCACTACTTTTTGTATTACGTAATCGATGTCTTCTTGGGTCGTAAAACGCCCTACGCTGAATCTAATCCCCGCATGCGCCAATTCGTTGCTGCGGCCAATCGCTTTTAACACATACGAAGGCTCTAAACTCGCTGACGTACATGCCGACCCTGAAGATACGGCAATATCATTTAAGCCCATCATCAAGCTTTCACCGTCTACACCCGCAAAACTCACATTTAGAATGCCTGGGATTCGCTGTGTGGCGTGGCCGTTTAAATAGACATCGTCGAGCTGTTGAAGGCCCTGCCACAGCGATTCACGCAACGCTAAAATGCGCGCACTGTCCTCTTCCATTTTTGAGGAGGCTAGCGCGATGGCTTCACCCATTCCAACAATTTGGTGGGTGGCTAATGTACCCGACCGCATGCCGCGCTCGTGGCCACCGCCATGAATTTGTGCCACCAGATTGATTCTGGGACGGCGGCGCACATATAGTGCCCCCATACCTTTCGGGCCGTATAGCTTATGCGCCGATATAGACAGCAAATCTATAGGAAGCTCAGCTAAATCAATGGCAATTTTGCCCACACTTTGCGCACCATCCACATGAAAAAGAATGCCTTTGTCACGACAAAGCTGGCCAATAGCTTGAATGTCTTGGATAACCCCAAGTTCATTGTTAACGTGCATCACCGACACCAAAATAGTGTCGTCGCGCAACGCATTTTCAAGCGCATATAAATCAATTAACCCGTTCGGCTGTACTTCAAGATACGTAACCTCAAAGCCTTGGCTTTGTAAGTACTCACAGGTATCTAACACCGCTTTGTGTTCGGTATTAACGGTAATGATATGTTTGCCTTTATCGGCATAACCTTGGGCAACGCCTTTTATTGCAAGGTTGTTCGATTCAGTGGCCCCCGAAGTAAAAACAATTTCTCTAGGGTCGCAATTAAGCGCGTCGCTGATTTGATTTCTAGCAACATCAACCGCTTCTTCTGCCATCCAGCCGAAGCGATAGCTACGAGAAGCTGGGTTACCAAAGTTGCCATCCAGCGTTAGGCATTTTGCCATTGCCTCGGCCACACTTGGGTCTACCGGTGTAGTTGCTGCGTAATCTAAATAAATGGGTGTTGATAAAGCCATGCGTTACTCAATACCAATTTAAAGTTGAATACTAACTTCGATATCTTTGGTGATATGACGAAGTGATGCATTACCATCTTGGCGGTCGGCTACTTCTTGCACATCACGCTTTGCCATTAATTCGCCAAGCGTGATTGAATTTAGAAACGCCGCAATACGGTCACTTAAATCTTGCCACAAGCTGTGCGTGAGACAGCGATCACCACCTTGGCAGTCTGCTTGTCCTTGACAGCGTGTCGCATCAATAGACTCGTCGACGGCGCGAATGACTTCGCCTATCGCAATTTTGCTTGCTTCACGGCCTAACAAATAGCCGCCGCCAGGCCCGCGGACGCTGTCTACCAATTGCTCTTTACGCAATCGAGAAAAAAGCTGTTCAAGGTAAGATAAAGAAATTTCTTGTCGTTCTGAAATGTCGGCAAGAGGCACTGGACCACGCTTTGAATGCAAAGCGACATCAAGCATTGCGGTAACCGCATAGCGCCCTTTAGAAGTGAGTTTCATTGGATTCTCCCGCCGTTTGTAGTACGGGAATTTTCACATACCCGACTAAAATGGTCAAGTATAAGACCCAGTAAATTAGTCAGGTATTATTGATTCGAGTAATCGCTTTTGTACATCAAGACTTTCGTTTCATTTTAGCCCGATCCAAATAAGCACTAATAGACGCTAATAGGTGCCAAATTTGCGTGGTTACTACTACGCTATATGCTAAGAAATCGCTTATTCTGCAGATGAATGATAACGTCGACTATAAGCGCTATTTGTTCGCATTTAAGTGGATATGAGCAAGAATACTGTCTGCTATCCGATGTGATTGAACGGTGTCTATTTGATGGCGCAACCCGCGCAATACTTGATGTTTAGCACCTGATATAGCTCTGGCTGTTGCAACACCGCCACTGGGATGCACCATGTGATCAACATCTCCGTGTATCACTAATGTTGGAGCTTTGACATTTTGAAGCATTGGCGTTCGGTCCCCGGATTTCATAATAGCACCGATTTGCCGGAACATCGCTTTTGCATCACTTTTGCCACCATTGCGCCTCCATGCCAAACGCGCGTACTGATGCCATTGATTTACCGCTCCGTTTGCAGCTACATCGCCAATATGCGTCATCATTGCTTGGTAGTTTTTAACTGCGTCTTTTTCGTTCATTGGCGCTTTAGCTCTTGCCATTCGCCATAGCGTTGAATAAGAGGGTTGCCCTACGCGGCGATTTCCTGTCGTCGAGAAAATAGACGTCATAGATATCACTTTTTCAGGATGCATACTTGCAAGGGTCTGTGCAATCATCCCTCCCATAGACATTCCTGCGATATGTGCACTTGTTATATTTAGCGCCTCTAACAACTGTGCAGTATCTTCAGCCATCCGCTCAAGTCCATATGCACCTTTCGGCGACCTTCCTCTTAACTGCTGTAATAGGCTGGGATGCGGCGTGTCGCTGCGTACTGACCTTCCTGCATCACGATTGTCAAAGCAAATAACGCGAAATCCATTGGCAACTAAACGCTCAATAAGCGCGTTTGGCCAATAAATTAACTGAAGACCTAAACCCACAATAAGTACAATGGTATCGGTATTTCCGACACCATGTTCGGCATAGCAAAACCTATCACCGCATTTAAGCGTTACGTATTGCTCATGATGCTGGGCTAAACTCATTTAAAGCTCTCGTGATTTAATAAAAGTAAGTGTGCATTTATTGAAATTTCTATTCAAACTTAAGCGCTGGATCGTCTACACGACCTTTCCGAAAAATTTTCACGTCTTGTGCATAATTGAACGACATAGACCAAGGAAACTGCCCCCCTTGACGTGGCAATTGTTCTAAAGAGCGTTGGATGTAGCCAGCGCCAAAGTTTAGCAACGGTTGTGTTTCCATATTTGGGTCTGCTACAGGTGTACACTGTGTAAAGCCGTGCTCTTCCATATGATTGAGCAATCGCGTGAAATGTTCACATAGAAGGCCAATTTTTAGTGTCCACGATGAAGCTGTATAACCCACCGCGATAGCAAAATTAGGCACGCCACTGAGTAACATACCTTTATACGTAACACATTCTGGCAGCGAAACAGCTTCACCATCAATTTTTGGCACTATCCCTCCTAAAGGCAGAAGGTTTAATCCAGTGGCTGTTACTATAATATCTGCTTCAATATGCTGGCCCGAATCAAGTTTAATGCCCGTTTCAGTAAACGTATCTATAGTATCTGTTGCAACCGACGCCTTACCTTTCGAAATTGACTCAAATAAATCTCCACCTGGAACTGCACACAGTCGCTGCTCCCAAGGATTGTAAGGTGGGTTAAAGTGTATATCTACTGGATACCCTTCGGGTAACATTTTTGCATTAAGACTGCGTATTATTTTGCGCGCACGATGCGGAAAGCGCTGACAAAATGCGTACACCCAACGCTGTTTCGCTATGTTAAACCAACGCGCAGCTTTAAACGCTGTATCCTCGCTAAACCACGCGCGTAAATGTTTTGCGATTGGGTCATCTACGGGCACAGGCAATACGTAGGATGGCGTTCTTTGCAGCATAGTCACGTGCGATGCGCTTTTCGCTAGTGCGGGAACCAGCGTTACCGCCGTTGCACCGCTTCCGATTACCACTACGCGTTTGTTTTCGTATTCCAGATCTTCAGGCCAATGCTGTGGATGTACAATCTGACCGTTAAATTGTGATTGCCCTTTGAAATGTGGTGCATAACCTTTATCGTATCGATAATAACCCGAAGCGTTAAATATCCATCTGGCGGCAATGTGCTCATGCTGTCCGCTTTCTTCTGATTTTAACGTTACTCGCCAATATTTCTTATCGCTTTGCCAGTCTATATCTACCACACGAGTTAAAAAACGTATGCGCTCTTTAATACCGTTTTCAGCCGCGGTTTCTTCTACGTAAGTCTTTATTGAACGACCATCAGCAATGGCCTTTTTCTCTTTCCAAGGTTTGAATTCGTAGCCAAAGGTGAATAAATCAGAATCTGAGCGTATTCCCGGGTATTTGAATAAGTCCCATGTGCCGCCCAAATCACTGCGGGCTTCTATAATAGAATATGAAAGGTCAGGACATTTTTTTTGAATGTGGTAGGCGCAGCCGATACCCGAAATTCCGGCTCCAACAATTAGTACGTCGAGTAATGGCGCTGTTTCTTGCATAACGTCCCTGAAAAGTGATGATCAACCTTTCATCTCAATGTATGTTGGAGTTATGCATGAGTCAATGTGCATGTTAATGTTTTGTAAAAACAAGCTTTTGTGAATTTTTACTATATAAGGGTGAAGGTTCTCGGCCTTAGCACCCGAAAATAGTATGCGGAATTAGAGTTAAATAGCGGGATCGAAAGAAGAATGAGCCTTCTCTCGCTCTTGGGTTTCTGCTAAATCAAAGCCCGTATCTGCGAAATCTTCAGCGCTAATATTGTGTAAATTATCGGTACACACATCGCCACCCAATGACTGAATGACCTTGCACATCTCTTCCACTTTCGTATCCATTTGATGCATGTGCTCTAGCATTATTCCCATAGCATTGGCCACTGGGTCAGGGTTGTCTGGCGCGACAGCATAGGCATCAAAACCATATTTCTGGGCAATTTTATCTCGCTCGGGGTTTACCGACGCATTCATCTCTTTTTGCTTCGAGATAATGATACGACCCGGGATCCCCACTGCCGTAGCGCCATCAGGAATATCTTTTACGACCACAGAGTTAGACCCTACTTTAGCGTTTTCACCTATAATAATAGGCCCCAACACTTTGGCACCAGCCCCAACTACAGCGCCTTTTTTAAGGGTTGGGTGGCGCTTACCGGCTCTCCAGCTAGTGCCTCCAAGAGTAACGCCATGGTAAAGGGTGACATCATCGCCAATTTCTGCTGTTTCACCAATGACCACACCCATACCGTGGTCGATAAATACCCGTCGTCCTAACGTGGCACCAGGATGAATTTCAATCCCCGTAAGCCAACGGCTAAAGGTTGATAAACTGCGTGCCAACCATTTCCATTCAGCCTTCCATAATTTATGGCTGATGCGATGAAGCCAGACAGCGTGAAGGCCAGGATAGTTAGTTAGCACTTCAAAGGTGTTTCTGGCCGCGGGGTCGCGATGAAAAACACCTTGAATATCATCTTTTATACGGGCAAACATAACGGCCTACTATTTCTCGTCTTTATTTTCAGGTGTGTCGGCTGAGTTAGCATTCTTCACCGATTTATCGATAGACGCCAATATACCGCGCAATATATTAAGCTCTTGAGACTCAGGGCGTGCTCGGTTAAACAAGCGGCGCAGCTTAGTCATAACCACACCCGGGTGACTTTTGCGAATGAATGACGTACCTTCCAGCGTGGTTTCCAAATGCGTATAAAAACGCTCTAAATCGTCATTCAGTGGATATTCTTCCTCAACACTTGGATAGGTTTCGCGATTTAGATAGGCCATGCGAATTTCATAACAAAGGGTTTGCACTGCTGCTGCTAAATTAAGTGAGCTGTATTCAGGGTTGGCTGGAATACACATATGGAAGTGACACTGCTGCAGCTCTTCATTAGTTAAACCACTGTTCTCACGCCCAAACACCAAAGCTACCGAATACTTTTCTACTTCTTGGACCAGCTTCTCGCCGCAGTCGCGCGGGCCTAACATAGGCCATGAATGAGTGCGAGAGCGTGCAGACGTCCCTACTACCAAGCCACAGTCTTTAACTGCCTCTTCCAGCGTGCTTACAATTTTCGCGTTAGCAAGCACATCACCTGCCCCTGCCGCCAATGCACTGGCTTGGCCGTCTGGCTCATTTACTGGGTCGACAAGATATAAGCTGCTCAGCCCCATGGTTTTCATAGCTCTTGCTGTCGAGCCGATGTTTCCCGTGTGAGACGTGTTAACTAAAATAATGCGAATATTCTCGAGCATGCGTGTAATACCTACGTACTTATTTGGATAGCGTCTTTAATTCGATATTACGCGTCATTGGCGTACTATCTTACAGACCTTAATAGCGTGAAGTTTAACACAGTGGCAGTATAGATGGCTATTCACGCTATTGTGCTGGGATTTCATTTGCATCGCGCATAGATTCTGGTAGACTCCGCCCGTTTTCGAAAACAACTAGCTATTTTTTGTACAGTTAGTTTGTTTCATTGGTCTTTTACAATTGGTGGTTTATCTATGCATCCTATGCTGAATATTGCGGTGCGCGCTGCGCGTGCGGCTGGAACAGTTATTGTTCGTGGTTTTGAAAAACATAATGAAGTAGCAACAGAGTCAAAAGGCTTAAACGACTTCGTTACTCAAGTTGATAAAGAAGCAGAACAAGCAATTATTGCCAAAATTCAGCAGTCTTACCCGAACCATTGCTTCCTAGGTGAAGAATCGGGTGAAGTTTTGGGCACAGAAACTGATTATCAGTGGATCATCGATCCACTGGATGGCACCACTAACTTTGTAAAAGGCATTCCTCACTTTGCCGTTTCAATTGCACTTCTTCACAAAGGTCGCTTAGATCAAGCAGTTGTTTTCGACCCAATTCGCAGCGAACTATTCACCGCGAGCCGTGGTCAAGGCGCACAGCTTAACGGTTATCGTATTCGTGCTTCTAAACCACGTGATCTTACTGAAACCATTATTGCTACTGGCCTGCCTTTCAAAAACAAATCTCAGTTTGGCGAGTATGCACTAAGCCTAAACAAAATTTTCCACGAAGTGGGCGACATTCGCCGCGCAGGTAGTGCAGCGCTAGACCTTGCTTACGTCGCAGCTGGCCGCCACGACGGTTACTGGGAGCGAGGCATTAAATCTTGGGATATTGCAGCAGGTGAGCTTATTGTTCGTGAAGCAGGCGGTTTGGTAACAGACTTTAAAGGCGGAAACGACCCGCTTCACAAAGGCGAAATTGTTGCTGGTAGCGTGAAGGTTGTTCAAGGTCTAGTTAAGCACCTTAAATAAGAAGCATCTTAAGTAAGAGCAGCTTAAATAAATCGCTCGTAAGCACATAAACTGAGCCGATAAACCAAGCACAGTTGAACAGTAAAGGCGCTATGACACGAATGACGTGACATAGCGCCTTTTTCTTTTTCTCACTTATTGGTTTCGTTATACCTGCGGTAACACGCCGCGATTACGAAAATTTTAAATTTCGCTGAGTGGGTAATGAGCTATGTGGACGGGTATTTAACTTTAGGCCAAACAAAAATCTAAGTATTAAAAAGCGCTTGGCGACTTCGTATGTCAGTGCGCACCCCACAACGGTTATTAGCGTTATTAAAATAAATTCTCCAGGTGTCGACGATACACGGGAACTCAAAAAGAATGCCGCCACCACAATTATCGTTTGATGCACCATATAGTAAGGCAACACGCCTTTGTTCAAATAGCTCACCACTTTACTCGGGCTAGACAAATATTTTCGACCGAACCCCAATATTGCTGCCAACCATGCCCAGTGATTAAGTACAACGATTACACCAACCAAAACACGAAACCCAGGCGACGACTCCATTAACTGCCCTGTAGGGCCTAGCAAGTCGTGCCGGTCTAAAATTATGACGCTGTAAAGCACTATCGCAATGGTTAAGCTTACGTGACGGGACCTCATAATTGCAGCATACAATACGGGTCTAAGCACAACCACAATACCTACCAGCATCACAAAAAAGTACTTTGCATGACTATACCAATCATTAAGCAAGTCGTGAGACGTGGGATATGCTGCTCGTAGCTCCAGCCATATGGCAGTCATAATCGTAACCACTAACACGCTAAAAAGCGCCATGCTATCGAGTACTCTCAACGCCCTTACTTCCACAAATCTGATAAGCGGGAAAAACAGCAATATGAAAGCGCTATACACAAAAAGGTAAGGTAAAAACCAAAGGTGATTCCACGTCAGTAAGCCAATTACCGATTGTTTGTCGATAAACAAGTCAGTATTTGGATTGATGTAAACAACGTAGAACTCGCTAAACGGCATGGCTAGTGCTCCGATTACTGTCCACTCTATGTAAACTTGTGGCGCGACGATAACGAACATACCGAAAACAAGAGGAATTAATATCCGCAACGTCCTCTTCCCCAGTAAAAAGAGGGATACACGCCAGCGAGAGGTCGTTCGGTCATAAGCGCGGCGCAGCACGACAGTAAATACCATGGCAGAGATCAAAAATAATAAAGACATACGCCATTGGTTGGTCAATATCATCACATCTTGTAGTAGTGGAAATTGCACGTCGCTTTTTATATGCCAGCCCCACTCTAAAACGTAATACATTCCGATGTGATAAAAAATGAGTACACCAAACGCGATGACACGCAGCGCATCCAACTCGAAATAACGCTGAGTGACAGGACTCTCGACCACGGCCGTTTCTCTCGCCTCCCCCTTTGAAGTTCTATTAACAAACGTTGCTTCCTGACCAACATATGCTTGCGTCAATGTACTCACTCCTATTCAATAGTGTTTAACTAACGTGTTGCATCTAATGTGATAGACGTCCGACAGCAAACGCCTAAGTGACGAGAATTAAGGGAAAAAGGGTTAAGCGGTGAATAACTGGGATGAAAAATGGAGTCAGTTTCTTAGGGATTCTGAATCAAAACATAAATACGCTGCATTTGTTTTGCTTACAGCCTATTTGTTTATAAACAATTCAATCAATGCTGCGTCTAGTTGGACTGAATTTTCTCGAAGCGACAATAACAGCGTAGCAATTTGGGAGCCGTACGTTTGGGAATACTCGAGTGCTTTGAGCACCGCTCTGCTCGTCATCCCATTAATTATCGCTATAAGTATACTCGATCAGAAGGTAAAAGTGGGAGCGACATGGCTTGGGTGGCATTTTGCCTTCGCCAGTGTATTTTCTGTAGCCCATGTATCATTAATGGTAGCGTTTCGAAAGCTCGTCTATTTATTCTCTGAACGCAATTATGACTTTGGGATATGGCTCAATGAGTTCATCTACGAATATCGAAAGGATGTATGGGGCTATATTACTCTGATTACTTTTTACTATATTGCACGGTTTGGCTATCAACGCTTAATTGGTGAAGCATCGCCTATTGCACGCGACACAACACAGATATCGAATGACAACGTGGCCAGCACCTTACCCGACTATTTATTGGTGAAAAAGCTCAATAAGGAGTTTTTAGTTCAAGTCACTGACATACAGCGAGTAGAAGCCTCAGGAAACTACATTAACCTTCATACTCACGTGGGCGTTTACCCCTTGCGTTATACCCTTGGCCGGTTTTGTGAAGAAGGAGCGCATCAAGGCTTTATGCGAGTGCACCGGTCGCACGCAGTGCGAATACCTGCCATTGTGTCTATAAGTTATGAAGAAACAGGGGATGGAACAATAATGCTCAATAACGGTCAATCAGTAGCACTTTCTAGGCGATATAAAGATGATCTGAAACAAGCATTAGCCCCCAATCAGTAGTAAATTCCACTTTTGATAAAGCATAAAAAAACCGCATCGTAGATGCGGCAGACTGTTGAAAAAGCCCTAGACGAAAGTCTGGGGCTTTGATCTAATAGGCATAGTGAAATTCGGAGTGTTCACCATGCTAACCCCAAAGTCCCCAC
>NZ_JAKREZ010000034.1:0-45852 GCF_022348345.1 Alteromonas sp. CNT1-28
TCCGAACTCAGAAGTGAAACGTATTAGCGCCGATGGTAGTGTGGGGTTTCCCCATGTGAGAGTAGGACACTGCCAGGTCCCATTAAGAAGAACCCGCCTTACGGCGGGTTTTTTGCGTCTGGAAGAAACAAAAAATGGGGTCAGAGTACATTAATCCACAATCTTCCCCCTTCAAAACATCAAAAAGGAGTCTGAGTACATTAATACTTCTAATACTCCTCGAAATCAAAACAGCCCTTAACGAAATGCTCGGGAAATGAAAATGTACTCTGACCCCCAATTATGGGCAGCCTGAAGCCTCTATTTCCTTATCATAAAGAGGTTGAGGCACATCATCTCAAATATAGAATAATGGGGTCAGTGTACTTTTTTGAATGAATGATCTTAACAGCGTAACAACACAGCCTAGCGTCGTTGTTTGCAGTGCAGAAATGTACTCTGACCCCATTTCTTTAAAAGTGGTAGGCGTAGGATAGGTTCAGGAAGTCTAATCCGGGGTTGTCATTGTTGAAGCCGCCGTTTGAAAAGTGCATATAGCGCAGTGCGACATGTTGTTTCTTATCGATCTCTACAAACACACCTAATCTGTCTTCGAACTGATAGTTAGATCCAATATCTTTACCAGCGACTTTCTGATTACCTATGTAACTCGCTCCTATCCCCGCTTCTATATATACGGGATATTTGTCATACAGCGTTGAAACCTGTTTCATAAATACAGGAGTTAATGACGCGCCGTAGCTTGTACTATGCGTATCGTTTTCACCATACTCCCACACTACGGCACTCACTTCCCAGTATAGCTTTAGGTCGCCAAACCAATCAGTAGTAAGCGTTTGTTCAAGTGGCCTGTACGCGAAGCGCATACCATCGATATCGTCAAAGCCGTGCATATAATCTACACTCACAGTTTGTTTCGCTTGTACGCTACTTGCGGTGAAAATAATGAAAAAAGAAAATAGAAGTAGTGATGCCTGTTTCATAATTGCTCCTTGATCTGATAATCAACAAGCAAAATTTTTTCCAACTAAAAATTAACTTAATTTCAAAGAGATAATAAAAACTAAATGCCGAACTATTCCACGCGAGTAGTGTAATTTACTGACACTGTTGAAGTTTTTACAAAGGTGTCCAGCGTGTATCTGCACTTACATGTTGCTCTTCCATCAGACGCTCGATCAGTTGCTTTGTATCTTCAATACCATACTTCGCTTTAATTTTATTTATGCTTTCAGATTCTGAAAGTATGAATGTATTGAGCTCGGCAATGATCTCGGGGTGTTTTAAGGTTGATAGCGAAAATGAGACAACGTTGTGTGGCAGGGTTAAATCAGCGGCAAATGGTCCCATTTGCGGAAAGCGACGAGCAACGTTTTTAGCGGCATTATATTCCACATCTAAAGCATCTACTTTATCGCTCTGTAGAAGATTAAGCCCATCATAAATACTGTTTACGCCTATTACCTTAACGGTACCGTTCTTAATTTGCTGTTCCCACTTTACAGGGGAAAATCCGTCTGGCGTGGCAAGTTTTGTGATGTGAGTAATTCCTTTACCAAGGTTATCTGTTTTAACCAAAGTCACGGCGAATGTTTCTGCCAGAGGTTCAGAATACACTTTGTTGAGGCTATGGGTTATTTGATCATACCATCTGGCGTTATCAGGAAAGACAAAGTCTACATTGCCTTTTTTCAATTCTATCTGAAGGCGTTTAACTGGCATGCTCAAGTATACAAAGCGATGTCCGCTTTGCTTTGAGAATGCTTCAAGAATAGCCCAACCCAACCCCTTTTCATGATCCGATGAAAAGTTGTAATACGGATAATATTCAATATTTTGAGCGCCTACGATATAGGTGTCGGCTGAAACAAAAGGACTTGAAAGTGTGCATGTAACTGGCAATACCGCCATTTGCACAAAGCGCCGAATACTATTTCCAAACCTCTTCAATTTTCAATCCTTGTTCTATCAAAAGCTTCTGAGACAACTGCTCGAAAGGGGTTATTCCGTATTTTGTTTTTATACTATCAATTAATTCTGGATTTGAGGATATGAACTTATTAAGTTCACTAATAATGTCTTGATGATAAAGCGTAGATAGGGAAAAAGGAATTTCATTATGTGGAAGCGTCAAATCTAAAGTAAATGCATCTTGCTCATATGATAGAGGAGCAGATCGCTGGCTAACGAAATACTCTAAATCTAACCCGTCTACACGTTCTTGGTACAAAAGCGCCAAGCCTTGTTGAATATCCGTAACCCAAGTTATTTGGGTACGTTGAGTGTCTATTCTTTCTTGCCAATTTACCGGTGTGAAGCCTAACGGCATAGCGAGGTTTTTTATCTTTTCGATGCCTTTCCCAGCGTTCTGTCGTTTTACAATTGTCCCCGTTACTGCGCTGGTTAATGGGAGGGAAAAGTACTTGTCATTTGAAGTTGTAATGCTGTTATACCAGCCTCTATTATCAGGGTATACAAAGTCAACATTACCTTTAACTAACTCAAGTTGAAGCCGTCTTATAGGCAAGCTTAAATACACAAACTCGTGTCCCGAAGCTTCAGAAAAAGCTTCTAAAATTGACCAAGCAACCCCTTTATCTGTTGATGATGCAAAATCGTAATGGGGGAAATAAGCTAAGTTTTGTGCGCCAATCACATATTTATCTGCATAAATATTAAGGCTAAACAAACAGCCAATGAAAAGCCCAATACATCGCATCATTCTAAACTCCAAAATGACTACAGCAATTTACAATATACAAATAAATTATCTTTGAAGCATTTCCTTGAGAGGAAGTTTTTTAATACAAAAATAAATCGCATAGCTATACACCATAATTTATCGTTTTGCGGGTGTAAAATACTCAGTGAAAATCTCTTGAACTTAATGACAGCTTTTCGAGCCACGGCGTCCGATCAATAAGCTTACCTGCGATGATATGAATAACTCCCTCTTTGGAGCGTTCAATAATACCATTTACCTGTAGCAGTTTAGCTTTTAAGAATGTTTGTTGCTGAGCACGAGCGGTAGCTTGCCACACCACAACGTTCATATTGCCTATATCATCTTCTAAAGTTAGAAAGGTAACGCCTGCGGCTGTACCCGGGGCCTGTCGACCTGTTACTGCGCCGAGTACTTTTACAACAGATTTATTGGTCTTGTCTTTAAGCGAATTGGACCAGCTTATGTCTTTAAGCTTATGTTGCTTTTTGAGTAAAGAAATAGGGTGGTTATTTACTGATAAGCCGGTTGAGGCATAGTCTTCAAGTAAGTTTTCTGCCTCGGTCGGTTCAGCACCCAGCGGTGTGGCATTTTTATCTGCATAAAAATCGTCAGTATCAAACAGTGGTAAACGCGTTTGAGTATCCATAATTCGCCAGCGGGTTTCATATCGATTGCCTGAAATCGTGCGAAGGGCATCGGCGCTGGCCAGTGCCTCTAGTTCGTGACTTTTAAGCGATAGCTGCTGTAATTGTTCAACATTGGTGTAGCTTTTGTCTGAACGGTTTTCCACGATAAGCTGAGACGATGCTTCACTTAAGCCTTTAATAAGCTTAAGACCAAGCTGAATGTATTTTTCTTGGCCTTGTACCACCAGAGAATGCTCAACGTCAGACTGGTTAACACAAGGCGCTTCTACCCGTATGTGGTGACGCTTAGCGTCTTGAACTAACTGAGACGGAGAATAAAACCCCATGGGCCAGCTATTTAACAGCGCTACGTAGAACTCAACGGGAAAGTAAAACTTCAACCAGCAAGACACATAAGCTAATACGGCAAAAGATGCTGAGTGCGATTCAGGAAAGCCGTAACCTGCAAAGCCTTTTATTTGTTCAAATAAGTTGTGGGCGAACGTATTGTCATAGCCTTTGTCCGTCATACCTCTAATAAGCTTGTCTCTGAACTCAAAAATTCTACCGTCTTTTTTCCAGCTCGCCATGGCGCGACGCAGTTGATCGGCTTCTCCGCCACTGAAGCCAGCTGCAACCATGGCAAGCTGAATCACTTGCTCTTGAAAGATAGGCACGCCCATGGTGCGAGACAGAACTTTCTCCACATCTTTAGATGGGTAGCTAATGGTTTCGTTACCGTGTCGGCGTATCAAATAAGGGTGGACCATATCACCCTGAATCGGACCTGGCCGTACAATGGCTATTTGTACGACCAAATCGTAATAGCGACGAGGTTTGAGCCTTGGCAGCATAGACATCTGAGCCCGTGATTCTATTTGAAAAACGCCTACCGTATCGGCCCGACAAATCATATCGAAAACCTGTTTGTCATCTCCAAGCTTAGTAATGAACGGAATACTGGTTTCAACAGGGTATTGTTTATTGATAAGAGAGAATGCGCGGCGTATAGCGCTTAACATCCCAAGCGCCAGTACATCCACTTTTAAAAGGCCTAAGGTTTCAATGTCGTCCTTATCCCACTGAATAATAGTGCGCTCTTCCATCGCGGCGTTCTCGACAGGAACAAGATCGTAGAGCGGCCCTGCGCTAATAACAAAACCACCTACGTGTTGCGACAAGTGTCGGGGCGTGCCGAGTAAAGCTTCGGTAAGGGTAATTAACTGCAGTACTCTAGGCTCCTCAGGATTTAGCCCAAGCCCTGCCAGTTGAGATTTCCACGGAATAACGCTGTCTCGGCGATTAATCTGCTTTACCACAAAATCAAGCTGTGATTCGCTAAAGCCCAGCGCCTTGCCCACATCTTTAAACGCTGACTTGAAGCGATAGCAAATAACCGTAGCCGCGATAGCGGTTCTTTCCCGGCCGTACTTTTGATAAATGTATTGGATGACCTCTTCACGGCGTTGATGCTCAAAATCCACATCAATATCTGGCGGTTCGTTACGCTCTTTGGAAATAAAACGCTCGAACAGCACACTTATTTGCCTTGGGTCTACTGCGGTTATTTCCAAGCAATAGCACACTACCGAGTTGGCCGCAGAGCCGCGCCCTTGATACAAAATACGTTGTCGCTTGGCAAACTGAACAATGTCGTAAATGGTTAAAAAGAAATACTCATACTCTTGCTCGGCAATAAGCGTAAGTTCTTTTTCTATGGTTTGGCGAATATCAGGGGTTATACCTTCAGGAAAGCGCACTTTTATACCGGCCTCTACACGTTCCCGCAAATACGAAGTGGGCGTATACCCTTCAGGTACAAGCTCCGCAGGATAGTGGTAGCGCAGCTCTTCTAAAGAAAATGTGAATCCGTGAGCAAGGGCATTGGTATTGGCAATCCATTTTTCAGGGTAAAGCTTCTTAATTTTTTGTACGGTTCGCAGACTACGCTCTGCATTACTCAACGCATCCCGACCTATTTTGTCTACACTGGTATGCACGTTAATAGCATGCAATACATGTTGAAGCGGCAGTCTGTCAGCGTGATGCATGAGTACACCTGTACAGGCAATAACAGGAAAAGGATAGGCAGACTGCAGATGATTGTAATGCGCAAACCTGTGGTGATCCCTTCCGTCTAATAGGCGCTGAGCGCCAATATAGGCATCAATGCTCGGGTGTTTTTGCAGCCATTCAGCCCAATGCTTGTCTTTAGCTTCTTTGCCGCTTGGTAGCCAAATGAATTTGCAATGGCGAATGGTACGCAAGTCCCACTCAGCTAGTTGGTATTCACCTTTATCAGAGCGACGCCTCGCGTTAGTAATAATTCGGCATAGTTCGCTATAGGCTGCTTTGTTCGGGCACAACAGCACAAAAGATAAAGTGTCATCAAATACAAAGTAACTACCCACAATAAGCGTAATCGGTAGGCCCTGATGCTTAATTTCGTCGAAAGCCCGTACCACTCCCGCTACTGAGCATTCATCGGTAATGGCAAGTGCGTCGTAACCAAGGAAAGAAGCCGTGGTAACAAGCTCTGCGGGGGAAGAGGCACCGCAAAGAAAACTATAATTGCTTTGGCAAAAGAGCTCACTGTATTTCATGATATTGCCTTTACCTTTTTCTTTAACCGCATACCGCTAGCAAAAAAGGCCCTGCACCCACCAGCGGCTCTCTTCATCTTTAAACACTAAAAGCTTTACGCATTGCTCAGTTTGGGCGATGAAATAATCACGCTTTGTTGGGCTGTCATGCCACCACTCGCTATGTAATCGCACGGGGCCAAAGCAAATTTGGGTAGCCTGAATAAGCGGTTTAGGTACATCAAAAGTGAAGGTGGGCGTAATGTCACTGCTATAAGCATAATTACGGGTGCAGTTACCGGTGCTCGACTCCGTCACCGTCATATATTCAAACTGATGGCTGTCGGCAGCGCGAGGTTGAAACGTACTGTTATCGCCTAGCTTCGCGTTTAAGCGCCCAATTAATTGCTTTTGTGCAATATCGTTAAATCTGTCGCTAAAAAAGTCGCCATTCTGCGTATCCATTTCTTCAAATTGCTGACAGGTAAGCGCAATGGCTGTAGCTGGCTCAGGCAACACCAGATTCTCAGTTTTAAGACTAAACAAGGGCAGCCAACTTTGTACTGAAGACTGAGGCAGTGCCGAACGTATATTAATATCCATTACAGGTGCTTCTCTGAAATGAATATGTACACTGATGCTGGATGTATATAAGTTTCTTGCCCGTAAATAGTGAGACAAATGCTCAAACTGCTGGCTGACAAAAGGGGTTAGATGCTGCGTGTTTTCAATATCAAAAGGCAATAGGATAAAGTTATCGAAGTGCTCCAAAGGCCTAAATAACGTAACCCGTGGAAAGGTTTCTCCCCTTAACGCAGTAAGATACATAATAGTGTTATTGTCAAAGCGCCGACCCAGTTCTTGTACCGGCATTGCCAACAGCTGTTGTACGCAGGAAACGCCCACCCTTGCCAACGAGTCAATGACTTTAGGTGATAGAGCCGTAATAGAAAGCGGGCACGTACTTAGCGCTTTTTTTATGTCATCGGATGTATGCAAGTAGGTATTAAATTTATGAAGCGCTAATACTTTTGCGGCCTCAATTGTCCATGCGCTAGCAAAATGATAGCGAATATTTGCTTCAGCCAGAGCTTGAGTTAATGTTTTCCACAGTGGCGTATGGCCGCCATAGTAATGAGTTAGGTTATCTAGCCTTACTGCCAGACCGCTGACACTATTCGAGTGAATGTGGTTGTCTAATACGATGTCAGAAGCCAGTGGGTAAAGCCGATGGGCTAACTGCGTCAGCATATGCTTTTCGGCTTCTTCACTGAAAGGCAGAATATGTACGTAAGGGCATAGCGCCGCCGCTTGAGCTAGCCCATGCCCAATTTCAATGCCTTCTTTTTTCGCAATATCATTACACTGCGTAATTTTGTTTGTTTTACTGCAGTACACTGCAACGGGAGTATTCGACGCTAACGCTGAATACTGGTTGTTAGTTTCGTGCTTCGGCAATTGGCTATGTGCACGCTTACTTCTAGCCGCTTTGATATGGCTGTCTAAAGTAAGTTGATAGCAATGAATATAAGCCCACAGCATCATTAGCTCACAGAGTGTAATGCCTGATCGGAAAGCGTGTTGTGTGCCATGGCCCATTTAATGGCGTGATTGTCGGGGGTCCACCGATGGGATATAACAATGTTATCTTTGGGCCACCCATGACGCTGCTTGCGTATGTTCACCGCCAAAGCGTGGGGTTTACCTTTTAGCGCAATATCCAACGTAATGGGTAATGCACTGTCGCTTTCATTCGACAGGTTGGCTTGTGAATCACTTGAGCTGGCCTTCGGGTAACCTAACTGTGAGGCCTGCTGTTGCGGTGGAGTATACAGTAAGCACAGCGCATCATTATGCGTTGCCGCTACCTGCAGGCGTCGCGCTTCTTTTTGATTTACAGCATTACTCCACAGCACTACGCAGTGGCAAGCCGTACTTTTTAAACATTGCTCTGCTGCCCACAACGACTCTTGTTCAGAACCTGGTTTTACTACCAGCACTTGTTGCGCTTTAAGCCCCAAATTTTCTAACCACGGCGACTGTAGTAGCCCGGGAGGGTTAATAAATACCACCAGCTTATGCGTACGGTGTTGGCATATAACCTGTTTAAAGAGTGAAAGTTCACCCATGCCGGTTAACGAAGAGATACGGACAAGGCCTGTAGATGTAACGCCACCGTTAAGTGCTTTATCCAGACGCGGAAAACCCAGTGAAAACTTGGTTTCACTTTGTCTCTGATCTCTGGCCCGCCAAATATGCGGGTGGTTATTAAGCACGGATAACGATTTATTCATGGCACTCAAAATAAACTGTATTTTTATACAGTATTATAGTGCCGCAATAACCCTTTTCAAGACAAAAGGTTTTTGACTTGTTGTTTTAAACGCTAACTTACTGATTAGTTTGGAAAGGTAAAAAGATTAAACTTTTAAAAGAGTGGGAACATGGCTAGGGTCGCAGGCCTTACTACATAGCAAAGCAGACGACCCTGCCATACAGTTAGCGCTGTATAAGCGCTAACGAGAGACATAGAGTAAAATGTTACTCTTCAGATGGTTCTTTTTGAGCCTTTGTAGTCGTGCCACTTACTGTTGCTGTAACGGTTTGGCAAAAAGCAATGAAGCCGTCGGCCGTATTTTTTGACCACACCATACGTACGTTGCTAGGGAGTGCTTTCACCACCTCACGAATTTCCTCAAGCGTCACTTCTTCATTAAGCAGCACCTTATTCAGTGACTCCTCAAATGACATCCCTTTCTCACAACAGGCCATGACGATAGTCGAAAAGTTGCGCATAAGCGGGTGCAGCGCATTGTATTGAGTTTGGTCGATAAGGCGGCTTTTATAGGCGCTTTCAATACGCGCAGTAAGATTTTTCTCCAACGCATCTGTAACAAGAACAAGGTTGCGATAAGCATACGTAACCTTGTTGTTGGTCTGTTTATTCGAGTGACGCAATAGCGCCAGCTCTTTCTGTAAATTCTGCGCTCGCAGCACAAAGTAAATTAAAAACAGGATAAGTAATCCAATAACACCAAATGCAACGATCATGTTTATTGTGCCTTTTGTTCTTCTATAAACGTATTGATGTTTTGCTCCAAGATAAACAATGGAACTGAGCCGTTTTCTAACACGGCGCGGTGGAATTTACGCACATCAAAACGCTCGCCTAATGCTTTCTCTGCCTTCTTGCGAAGGCCTTTAATTTTGATTTCACCAATCTTGTAAGACAAGGCTTGCGCTGGCCAAGAGATATAGCGGTCTATTTCAGTATTTACGTTGTGTTCTGAAAGCGCGGTGTTTTCCATCATATAATCAACCGCTTGTTGACGACTCCAGCCCATCGTGTGCATACCGGTATCCACAACCAAGCGACACGCACGCCACATTTCGTAGCTTAAGCGACCGAAGTTGTCGTACGGCGTTTCGTAAATACCTGCTTCAATACCCAAAAACTCAGAGTACAGACCCCAGCCTTCACCAAACGCTGAAATATAGGTGTTACGACGTACCATAGGTAAGTCTTCAAGCTCTGCTGCCAACGATATTTGAAGGTGATGGCCAGGCACTGCTTCGTGTAAGGTCAGTGCAGGCAATGCATACAAAGGGCGCTTATCGAGGGCATACGTGTTTACCCAGTAATATCCTGGCTGATCATCGCGGCTGGGATGAATGTAACGGCCCGTTGTATATTTGGGCGCGATAGCGTCTGGTACAGGCGCTACACCGTAGGGTGTTCTTGGCAGATACTCAAAGAGCGAAGGAAGTTTTGCGTCCATTTTCTTTGCAATAAACGACGCCTCTTTTAGTAAATCTTCAGCGCTGGTGGCATAGAATTGCGGGTCTTCGCGTAAAAACGTAATGAATTCGTTAATGTCGCCATCAAAGCCAAGCTCATCCACAATTTGCTGCATTTGCGCGCGAATGCGTTTTACTTCAGACAACCCTAAATCATGGATTTCCTGAGGCGTCATATCCGTGGTGGTGTAATGCTTGGCTCTATTGGCGTAATACGCCACGCCATCAGGCCAGTTATTCGCGGCAATATCTTCACGGGCATTAGGAATGTATTCATCTACCATGAAGTCGTAGAACATTTGATACGCAGGCAATACGCTGCTGGTTATGGCAGCATTGCCTTGCTCCGTTAGCGCTGATTTTTGCTCGGCAGTAAAGTACTCTGGAAAACGGGTAAATGGAGAATAAAAGCCACTGTCCTCGGCATTTTCAACAATGTATGACGCCACCGAGTTCTCAAACCCTTTCAGCACGACTTTAGGCTGCGTGTAGTCTTCTTTTAGCGCCTGTTTCATATACGCAATTTGTTGGTCAAAATAAGGCTTAAGCGCATTTAGGCGGCTAATGTAGGCCTGATAATCTTCTACGCGCTTAAAGGTGGATAAATTAGGAAGCGAGGCCATTGCACCGTGAAAGCCATATTCTGAATTGATCGGCACTAAATGCGCGCGATACGTATATTCGTCCACATAGTTAGCTAAACGATATTGTTGCATCAGCAAGGCAATATAAGCATCAGTAGAGATGTCTTCTTTTTTATACTGACTTAAGGCCTTTTGAAAAGTACGCCATTGTTCATTTTGTGCTTTCAGGGCTTTGGGAGAGTTGTCTGGTAATACGTGAGCGAGTGAAGTATCGCCTTCGCGAGAAGCTAGAAGCGGGGAAACCGAAAGCTCGTATTGCCAAATGTCATCAAGTAGTTGATACAAGCTTTCATCGTTAAGGTCCTTTGCAGATGAGCTAACGCTGCAAATAAATAATAATGCTGCTAAAACATAGCGATACATAAGGGTCTCCGGCAACCTTCACCGGAATGACCCGGCGGTTACTCTTTCGTTGGTGTATATATTGGACTAGGGAAAGCAGTTACTTTATCAGATTTATTTTCTAATTTAGTAATTTTGGCTGAACCTTTTTTATTTACGGCGTCAATGCGCAAAATGTTGTGCATCGGTACATAAGTTTTTGTTACTTCAGAAAATTCGGTTTTCAACCTTTCATGACTAGGGTCTACAACAACACTTGTGTGAGTATCCCACACAAAGTCACCTATCTCGATAAAGCCAAACAAAGCGCCCTGCATAAGGCTTTTCACGTATAACTCATAGCGCTCACCGTTGCTGATGAACTGAACGCGGTAAAGAATGTCGTCTTTTGACATAGATGCTGCTCTTCACTAAAAAAATATAAAAACACCCGGAAGCTGAGCCGGCATGCGACTGGCAATTTTACCTTGCTCATAAAATGCGAGCAACGGTAGGAAACACATGGTAAACGTAAGCAGTTTAATGGTATTCCGCCTATTAACTGCGTTACCATGATGCACACTTAGTTATATGGTGAAATTAGAATGATAAAAAAACTCCTTATAGGTAGTGCAATGACAGCAATGACCTTTGCTGCTACTGCCCATAACCACGCATCGACAGACAATGCTTTTAACCCTGATACACAGCGAATCAAATCGCACCTGTTTTTCCTAGCAGATGATTTGCTTGAAGGTCGTGACACGGGCTCTCGTGGCCATGAAATTGCGGCGCTATATATTGCGACCGAATTTGCTAAATATGGTTTGAAGCCAGCGGGTACAGACGGCTACATGCAAAACGTAGCGTTTCGCAAAGCGAATCTGGTTCAAGAGTCTCCCAAGTTTACTTTCACGCAAAACGGCGAAACCGTCGAGTTTGATTATCCGAAAGAGTATTTAGCTAGCCCAAGTTTGCTTAGCACTGAAGCTAATGTAAAAGGTGAAATGGTCTTTGTGGGCTACGGCATTGTGGCTGATGAGCTATCTCACAACGATTACAAAGACTTAGATGTAAAAGGTAAGGTTGTTGTAGCGCTTGCTGGTAAGCCAAGCGACTTTCCATCAGAAGAGGGCGCTCACTTTGCGTCTGGCTATCAAAAGCAAAAGTATGCGGTAGACAATGGCGCTATTGGCATGATCACTATCACAACGCCTAAAAATGAAAAGGTACGCCCTTATCAAAGCCGTTTGAACTACATCCATACGCCGCGTATGGCATGGTTAGACGACAGTGGTCAGCCTGCAAACAGTTTTTCTCAGCTTAAAGGTGGCGCTTACATGAGTGAAGGCGCTGCACGTAAGTTATTTGAAGGCGCAGAAAAGAGCCTTGATGACGTTTATGCACAGCTTGAAGCCGACAAAGTACCGCAAGGCTTTGCGTTAAACGGTGTGGTTGATATCAGTAAGACGAGCGTACACGACACCATCACTAGCCCAAATGTTGTGGGTGTACTTGAAGGTTCTGACCCAGAGCTTAAAAACGAGTATGTGGTTTTCTCTGCTCACTCTGACCATATCGGTTTTGCCAAGACCGTGAAGAAAGACAACATTAACAATGGCGCCATGGACAATGCCTCTGGTACGTCAGTGATGTTAGAAACTGCACGCCTGTTTAGCGAAATGGAAGAAAAGCCAAAGCGCTCAATTCTGTTCGTGTCGGTAACGGGTGAAGAGAAGGGCCTGCTAGGTGCAGACTATTTTGCTCGTAATCCAACTGTACCGGTTACTTCAATGGTGGCGAACGTAAATCTAGATATGCCAATTTTGACTTACGAGTTTGCAGACGTTATTGCGTTTGGCGCGAACCACAGTGATTTGCAAGAATCAGTGGAAAAAGCGGCGGCGAATGCCAACATTGAACTAAGCCCTGACCCATGGCCTGAGCAAGCGTTATTCACTCGCTCAGATCACTATGCGTTTGTAAAGCAAGGTGTGCCTTCAGTGTTTATGGTGCCGGGTCTGAAGTCTAAAGATCCTAACGTAGATGGCAGCAAGGTGTTTGGTCAGTTCTTATCTACGCACTACCATAAGCCTAGCGACGACATTAACCAGCCATTCAACTGGAATGCGGCAGAGACTTTCACCAAGGTTAACGCGCAAATTGGTTGGACACTAGCAAACCAAAAGAACAAGCCTAAGTGGAACGACGGCGATTTCTTTGGAAACACGTTTAGCAAGTAAGTCCATATTTATTAAACATTAAAAAGCAGCATTTTTATGCTGCTTTTTTTGTGCCTGTAGCTTACGGACAGTGACTGAAATAATGAATTATGTGCATGTTGGAACGCTGAGGGCTGAGCTCGGCAGCTATTTGATTTCATCACACTTTTCACATTAATTTTGAAAGGTGTCAATGCAATATAGGATGGGAACAAGCAAGAAAAAAGGCGCTTGAAAGCGCCTTAGTCGTAACCCTTAGTCGTAACTTAGTTGGGTTCTAAACAAACATTTGCTTGAAAGCAGCCCATTGTTCATTGAACTGCTCTGTTGGCTTACGCGTAAATCCACTACGGATAAAGCCATTAATACGGCCATCGGTGTAGCAAATCATCATGTTGGCGATAATCGCTTCATCTGCAGAAAGGGTTTTACCTTCGCGTAGCTTGCGCTCTCTTAGCACTTGTTTAAGCTGCGTTTCTAAACGCTCGAAAAGCTTTGCTATGCGCGCGCGCAACCGGTCTTGTTCACCCATTAACGCATCACCATTTAATATTCGAGTAATACCCGGGTTCTTCTCAGCAAAGCCCAAAATAAGATGAAGAATAAGCTGACAACGCGTAAGCGAGTCTTTCTCTTCATTCACAATCTTATTGATGCGCGTGAAAAGTGTTTCTTCAATAAACTCGATAAGCCCTTCAAACATTCGCGCTTTACTTGGAAAGTGACGGTAAAGTGCCGCTTCAGACACTCCCACTTTTTCCGCTAATTTAGCAGTAGTGATACGTTGACCTGGGCTGGTTTCTAACATTCCAGCAAGTGCTTGCAGAATTTGAGCTCTGCGATTTGTTTTTTTGACAGCAGGCATGACGAAAGTATTTCCTCCGCTAACGAGTTATAGCAACTCGGGCTCCATGTTAAGTTGGCTTACACCAAAGCGTTTATATTTATCGTTTTTATTATCGACACTTAATAAGCATCTGTTAGTTTTTATTGTTTAAAGCGTAGCGCTCTGCAATAAGTGCAAGTAATTGACCCGCTAACTCGCTTTTACTGGTTGCAGGTAATCGTTTATCACCATCTTGCCATATTACGTGCAGTGCATTTTTATCACTGTTAAACCCCAGACCCTCGGCAGTAATATCGTTAGCCGCAATCATGTCTAGCTTCTTTTTGGCTAGCTTCGAACGCGCATAATCTTCTACATTTTGGCTTTCGGCCGCAAAGCCCACACAAAATGGTCTGTCTTGGCTGGTGGATATAGTTGCTAGAATATCAGGGTTTTTAACAAAAGTAAGTGTTAACTCATCACCGGTTTTCTTAATTTTATTGTCGGCAACGCTCACGGCCTTGTAATCTGCTACAGCAGCCGTACTAATAAATATATCTGTGGAGGCTTTAAGCGTTTGACAAGTATTAAGCATTTCATCTGCGGTAGTGACATTAATACGGTCACAGCGTTCGGGCGTTTCAAGCGACACAGGACCTGCCACTAAGGTTACATTTGCCCCCGCGAGTGCTGCTGCCTGAGCGATGGCAAACCCCATCTTTCCTGAGCTGTGATTTGAAATATATCGTACAGGGTCCAAAGGCTCTCTGGTTGGCCCCGCTGTTATCGTAATATTCTTTCCCGATAAGGCCTTTAGCGACGAAGAAAGGGACAAAGCGTCTCTCTCTGCGTCATTTATTACATTGGCAATATCAACAGGCTCAACCATTCGACCTGAACCCACATCGCCACAGGCTTGTTCACCACTTGCTGGGCCAATAAAGGTTACGCCGTGCTCTTTTAAAATATCAATGTTGCGCTTTGTTGCTACCGCTTTCCACATTTGTTGATTCATGGCAGGAGCAATAAAGAGTTTCGCTGTTGTTGCAAGGTACAGTGTAGTCAGCAAGTCATCTGCCATACCGTGAGCAAGCTTAGCAATGGTGTTTGCGGTTGCGGGTGCAACAAGTAGGATATCAGCCCACTTTGCCAATTCAATATGCCCCATTGCGGCTTCAGCAGCAGGATCAAGCAGCTGGCGATGCACTGGATTTCCTGACACAGCCTGAAGTGATAATGAACTAACGAACTCTGCGGCAGAGTCTGTTAGAACCACACGCACGTTTGCGCCTAACGCAGTAAGCTTGCGCACAAGATCGGGTGCTTTATAAGCGGCAATCCCGCCAGTAACACCTAGCAAAATATTTTTATTAGCAATAGACATAGAAGAACACAAAATCTCGAAATTAGCGTTAGCCTACCATGGTGACAAAAAATCGGATAGCTGAACGAAAGTAGGTCTTGTTTCGACAGTGGCATGTAAACAGTGCCTACAGGTGTCAAAAATCAATAATAAACCCGCCTTTTATACAGTCGTTTCTTTGTCACCATTCATCTATAAACAACCTTTTATAGAATAGTCGGGCTAGATGAATGTCGATAAAAGTATGGCCAAAGAATGAAAGGCCAAGAGAAAAATTATTGCAGCACGGGGCTGAAAGCTTAAGTGATGCTGAACTCATCGCTGTCTTGCTGGGAAAAGGTGTGAAAGGAAAAAGCGCTGTGTCTGTAGCACATGAACTTCTCAACGAGCTAGGCTGCTTACGGGGTGTGGTAACAGCAACGAAAGAACGGTTTGCCAAAATAACGGGAGTTGGACCGTGCAAGTATGCGCAGTTTCAGGCGGGCTTTGAAATATTTAAACGCAATTTGGAAATAAAGCTGAAGCGTCAGGACGTTTTTAATAATGTAGATGATACTAAACGTTATCTACAGGCAAAGCTAAGAGACTGTGAACGTGAGAAGTTCGCGCTTTTAATGCTTGATAGCCAACATCAGCTTATTGCTTTTCGCACTATGTTTAACGGTACGATAAACAGTGCAGCGGTCTATCCAAGAGAATTGATCAAACAAGTAATGATCGATAATGCAGCCGCGATCATTTTGGTTCATAATCATCCTTCAGGCGTTGCTGAGCCTAGTCATGCGGATATAAGATTAACCGCAGAGATCAAAAGCGCAATGGCGTCGATCGATGTGCCAGTTTTAGATCATTTTGTGGTTGGTGATAAAGAAACTGTTTCATTCGCACAGCGAGGCTTGTTAAGATAAGAAATCTAAGTCATTTGTCGATTATAATCTAGTCAAATGGTTGAAAATGATTTAGCATAGGATTTAGTGGGTTATTTTATTAAAGGACTGTTATGAAGAAGTCAATCATTGCATTATTTGCAGCTGCAACTATGGTTGCAGGCGTTAACGCACAAGACGGTGAAGGTGGTAGTGGTACTACTGGCATCGGCGGCGTAAGCGGCGGTATGATCGCGTCTGGTGTTGTTGTTGCGGGTATCGTTGCGGGTGTTGTAAACAACAACTCTGCTGATGCACCAGGAAATGGCGGCACTACTCCAGGTCAACCTACTTGTGAAGGTGACGACCAAATCGTTGATGGTGTGTGCGTAGGTACAACCGAAACTGTTACTGTAACTACCTCTGGTTCTGTAACAAAAACCATCACCGTACCTGTTACATTTACTTACGCACCGACCGTACAGTAAATTTAAGAGTATTCGAAAAAGCCGCTTTTTTTAGCGGCTTTTTTTATTTTTATAGCAAAGTTCATTTGTTTTTAGTTTTTGTCGGCGCATTTTAATGAAACTACACACTTTATTTGCCCTTTCGGGTGTTGTTTGCCTTTTTCTTTCCGGATGTTCCACCACGTCACTAGCGTATTACAACACGCTGAAGCTCGCGCTAAAAGATAGAACAGTTAGTTATACCGTTGAAGAGATTGCTGCTAGTAAAGCTGATCTTATGCAAATTAAAGCGGGCGGAAGAGATGCAGCCTCGCTTGCCCTTGCGTATATCGATGGTGAAAAGTACCGGTGGGTATCTGGTGATAAAGTCATCTTCACCATGCACCATGGCATTATCGTTAAAACTGAAGGTTTGGATCACGACCTATACTACACGGGAAATCTTCAGCACAACCCGCTTGCCACCAACAATGTTCTGCCATTCAATTGGAAACGCAAAGTTGATATTGCTTCCATAGGTTACGGTGTGCCGGTTGACTCATCTTGGCGAATAGAAGGGGAAGAAACTCGCGAATATTTAGGTTTTTCTGTTCCGGTAATTAAGGTTATCGAAACCGTAGAATTTTCTGAATACACGCCATTTATCGACGTAGGGTTGTCGTGGGAAAACACGTATTTCTTGCACAAATACTCGAAGGAACTTCTGGCCTCAAAGCAGCAGTTCAGCCCTGAAGGAGACGTTTACGATATGGTTTATTTAAGCCGAGTAGTACGTGAGATGAAGACACAAGGAGCAACGCAATAATGAAGTATATCTATACGCTTTTTATTGCCCTAGGCCTTACTGCAGCTACCAAGTTATATGCAAATGATAACCTTGTTAGTGTCATGATAAACAAGCAAACCTATCAGTTCGACAGGCCAATACGACTATCAAGCGTACTGTCCATTGTCGCTGATAATGGTGATTGGTACTGGCCTTCAGCTTCAGCCTTTGATTTAGCTAATCCTAAAGCTGAAGAAGAGAAAGAGATAGCGCTATCTCAAATTAGCGGACTGCTCAATCAATTTGATGCCGATTCTGAAACACATAAAGCCCTTCAAAATCTCTATGATCAAGTAAGCTCATGGACGGTGTCTACACGCATAGACATGCCAATTTCCTACAATCGAGCAAGGTTGTTTTTTGAAGACAACCCTATGTTTCAGCCAGGTAAATACTGGATTCGACTAAATGGAAGACCTGACGTTGTGCATTTCTCTGGCGCTGTAGTAAAGCCTGGTGCGTACAAGCATCAAAGCGATACGTCGGTTTATACGGCTGTTCACACGGTGAAAAAAGCGGTTGATGCCGACAGAAGTCATGTCTACGTAATTGATCCAATGGGAAATATTGAAGAAAAGGGTATTGCTTATTGGAATTTAGATTTTGGGCAGCTTATGCCGGGCAGCCAAGTCTATGTTCCTATCTCATCAGAACTCTTTAGCAATAAACTTAAGCAATTAAATGAGCGCGTAGCCGCTTTAGCAGTACATAGGGTTTTACCTCAATGAGTGCGCCACTACTTTCTAAGAAAAAAACACTCGCGCTTGTAATTGGCAGCGCGCTTTCTTCTACCGCTTTTGCTGATACTCAAGTTCGCGTTACTCCTTCGCAGATGGTGCAGGGCGGAAATGGTCTTATTCAAACACCAACGGCTCGTATGCGAGACGAAGGTGGAATGGCCATTAACTATACCGACAACGGCGAATATCGCTTCTGGTCAGTTAACATTCAGCTTTATGATTGGATGGAAGCAACTGCCCGTTATACTGACGTGCGCACAAGACTTTACAGTCAAGTTGAATCATTCAGTGGTGATCAAACGCTGAAAGATAAAGGCTTAGACGTTAAATTCAGGTTGTGGAAAGAAAGCTACTATCTGCCAGATATCAGTGTCGGCTTCAGAGACTTTGGTGGAACAGGCTTTTTTGAAAGTGAATACGTCAACGCCAGTAAATCTATCGGTCCATTCGACTTTCACCTTGGCTTAGGCTGGGGATACCTTGGTACAGCCGATGACATCAGCAACCCGTTTTGCGAGCTTAAAGACAGCTTCTGTGAACGCCCAGGGGGCTTCTCTGGCCGCGGTGGTAAGGTAGACTACGACCAGTTTTTTAAAGGAACAACCGCATTTTTCGGTGGTGTGGAATACCAAACACCATGGGAGCCGCTAACGCTAAAGCTTGAGTTCGAAGGGAATGACTATTCTCGTGACAGAGCTGGACAGCTAGAGCAAGATTCTCGATGGAATGTTGGTGCAGTGTATCGTTATAAAGACTTCGATTTCACGTTGAACTATCAACGAGGTAATACTGTTGGTTTCGGCGTTACGTATCGCTTTAATATGAATACGGCTTCGCAAATAAAGTTCGATGAACCACCTAAGAACCTGATGGGTAGAAAGGTGCCACAAGACGTGAAAGATGTTGATAAATCCCGTCTTTACAATGACCTTTACCGGTCGGGGGGCTTTGTACTGTCTGATGCTGAAATTAAAGAGGACAGCGCTACGTTTTACGGTACACAGGTTGCCTATCGTGACCAGGATGAAGCTATTGAGCGAATTGGTCGCGTGGCGGCCTCAGAGCTTCCAGATTCCGTAAAAACCTATCATGTAGTAGACAATCGCGCAGGTCTTCCTTTAGTAGACACGCAGGTGGATGCCGAGGCCTTTATTGCTGCAGCGCGTTACGAATCTGTTGACGCAGATATCACTGAAACCTACGTCAGAACATCACCCTCAAAAGAAGTGCTCGATGCCTATGATCCTGCCAATACATCTGGCTTCTACTACAGCGCAGATTTCTTCTTTACCCAATCATTCGGTAACCCAGAAGATTTCTATCTGTATCAAACCGGATTATTGCTAAACGGCGGTTATGCCTTTAACGAAAACTTCGCAATCATGAGCAGCGCCAGGGTTACGCTTCTAGATAACTTCGACAAGTTTAACTACTTGGTAGACAACGAAGAAGTGTCGCTACCTCGCGTGCGTACTCGAGTTCGTGAATATGTGTCAGCAAACGATGTATGGCTAGATACAACATTCTTACATTACAAAGACACCATTGCAGAAGACCTCTATGCTCAAGCGTACGCGGGTTATCTAGAAACCATGTTTGCTGGTGTAGGCGGTGAAATACTGTATCGTCCCGTTGATAGTAATCTAGCTTACGGACTTGATATCGCTTACGTAAAACAGCGCGATCCTTACAGTCAAACAGGTCTGGAAGACTACACAGCGGTCACTGGACACGCTAGTGTCTATTGGCAGCCAGAATTCTTAGACGACACGCAAATTACCGTAAGTGCTGGACAATTCTTAGCCAAAGATAAAGGCGTGAATATCGATTATGCGAAGCGTTTCGATAGCGGTATCATTGTTGGTGCATATGCGGCATTCACTGATGTATCGTCAGAAGAATACGGCGAGGGAAGCTTCACCAAAGGCTTCTACATTTCCATACCTACAGATCTGTTCTTGTTAGAACCTACCAAAGGTCGCGGATTATTCCCATGGGTGCCGATTTCTCGTGATGGCGGTCAAATGCTGCGTCGACCCACTCGTTTGATTGACATGACTGAAATAAGGTCACCATTTTTTGATTAAATAGAAATACGCCGCGTTCGCGTGGCGTTTATTCTCGTGCGGATGTCTTAGATGCTGCAATGCGAATATAAAATTAAAGCGTAGATTGCGTATTTATTCATAGCCTAACCGCTTAGGGAAAAGTACAATACGGGCCGTGAAAAATGAGAGCTGGTAGTTTTTCGAGCAAAAAAAAGCCAAAAAGTAACCTTTTTGTACTTTCTTATTGAAATGATCCTGCCTTTGCTGTATAAAATGCGCCCTCTAATTTATAGTAATACGTCATTTGACCCAACCACTGTTTGAGCGCTTGGGATTAACTGACGCGACAGTTATCGTTGTTCTGGAGACAAATACAATGTCAAGAGTATGCCAAGTAACAGGTAAGCGTCCAACGGTTGGTAATAACCGTTCACACGCAAGAAATGCGACTCGTCGTCGCTTTTTGCCAAACCTTCAAACACACCGTTTTTGGGTTGAGAGCGAAAACCGTTTTGTAAAACTACGTTTGTCTGCAAAAGGCATGCGTATCATCGACAAGAAAGGTATTGATTCAGTACTAACTGACATCCGTACCCGTGGTGAGAAAATCTAAGGAAGCCGACAATGCGTGATAAAATTAAACTAGTTTCTTCAGCAGGTACAGGTTTCTTCTACACTACTGATAAAAACAAGCGTAACATGCCTGGCAAAATGGAGATCAAAAAGTATGATCCCGTTGTGCGTAAGCACGTTATGTTCAAAGAGGCCAAAATCAAGTAATTAGCTTGCTTTTGTCTCCACGAAAACCCAGCCCTTGCTGGGTTTTTTGCTTTTTGAAGAAGATATTTCTACTTCATCACGTCACGATCCCACCAGATCCCATATTCGACTGTCCGCGATCCCTTGAGTTTGTCTTGCGATCACTGCTTTCTCCCACTTACTTTTTTCCAGCAGGTCCTAGGTTTTCTTTGAATTGAATTAGCTTATATATTGGCTAGGTATTACTATATTCCTAATTTCAGGACTCATATTTAACGGAAAGTCAGGTGGCTAGAATTTCTCAGCGAGCAATGAATAACGTGGTCATTATTGCCATGCTTATCATGATTGCATTGTTCAACTTAGACAGTCTTGTACCTAAGAAGGACGTTGTTCAATCTCGCAGCCTGCTACCTGAAGACGCTTATGTGTTAAAAATAGAGCACGATGGCCATAGCTTAGAGCGAGTTGGACAGCAGTGGCGCCAGTCAGGTCAAAATACAGTCCTCGCCATCAAGCCGGATGTTCAGTTTTCCCATTGGCAACGGGCAAGGCTTGAGCCGGCCACTGACGTACCCGAAGCGATTACCGACGTACAGCCTTACATCGTCGTAGTATGGCTCGCAGGCAATAATAACGGCAATGTTTACGCCATCTATCCGAATACATCGCCTGTTGTGATCAAATTTGAAAATAATTGGTACACATTAACCAACACTGAACTTGATAATCTTTTACCTTGGATACTGTAAATGCCTGAACTACCAGAAGTTGAAGTAAGCCGTTTGGGCGTTTCTCCACACCTTATTGGCAATACCATTACGCAGGTGGTGGTGCGTGAGCGAAGAATGCGCTGGCCCATTCCACAAGAGGTAGCGAACGTTGAAGGGCAGAGCGTTATTGCTGTAAAACGCCGCGCTAAATATCTACTTATTGAAACAGCCAAAGGCACGTTAATTTTACATTTAGGTATGTCGGGTAAATTACGCGTTATCGATGCATCGACACCAATTATTAAGCATGACCACGTAGACATTGTTTTAAACACCGGTAAGTGCTTACGTTTTAACGACCCAAGGCGCTTTGGTGCTGTGTTATTTCAGGCCCCTGATATGCAAATAGCCATGCTTGATAACTTGGGCCCAGAGCCGCTTACAGACGACTTTGACGATAAGCGCTTATTTAAACTATCGCGCAATAGAAAAGGCCCCGTTAAAAACTTCATTATGGATAACGCCATTGTGGTAGGTGTAGGAAACATCTACGCGAACGAAGCACTGTTTTTAGCCGGTATAGACCCGCGAAGAGCCGCAGGAAACATTAGCGCTGCTCGCTATCAGTCGCTAACTGCAACCATTAAGCAAGTATTGGCCAAAGCCATTGAACAAGGCGGCACAACATTAAAAGACTTTGCGCAAACCGACGGTAAGCCTGGGTATTTTGCACAGCAATTGAATGTGTATGGGAGAAAAGGCGAGCCTTGTGAAGTGTGTGGCAAAGCCATTGAAAGTAAAGTTATTGGGCAGCGAAATACCTTTTTCTGTACTCACTGCCAACGCTAATACACTTACTATTGGTGCTTAATCTTTCTTACTTAGCCTGTCTTTTAAAGCTTTCTCAACAACTGGGTGGCAAAAGCCACTCACTTCACCGCGGTGAAGAGCGACTTCTTTTACTAGGGTGGACGAGATAAATGAATTCTCCTCAGCAGGAGTAAGAAAGACACTTTCTAGCTTTGGGTTTAAACGGCGATTCATATTTGCGAGTTGAAACTCGTATTCGAAATCAGAAACTGCGCGTAAACCACGAATGAGAATTGTGGCATTTTGTTCGTCAGCAAAATCAGCCAATAAACCAGTAAACCCCACTACTTCAACATTTGGTAAGTCAGCAGTGACTTTTTTTATCATTTCTACGCGCTCTTCTAACGTAAACAGTGGCTTTTTACTTGGGTTAGAAGCAATCGCTACAATCACATGAGAAAATAACTGAGATGCGCGTTCAATAAGGTCGGCATGACCGTTAGTGATCGGGTCGAAAGTACCAGGGTAAAGTGCTCTAGTGTGCATAAAGTCGAATCTTTTCGTTGTAGAGGGTTTATGTGTTCAACGTGGCTAATGTAACACATTATTAGCTTATACCAATCCGCTTACCACATGTGCTTTTATTACTTCACTGCCTCGCGGTAACCATTCATACACGCTGACCAGTCGCTCTCTTGCCAGTGAAAGACAGGGTTCTTCGCTTTCTCTTTATGTAAAGACCGCAGCAGACGGTCTAAATTACCTTGTTTCCAGCTGTTACCTTGACGCTGCTCGCAGCGATCGAAATCAATAAGCCATATTTGCTTATCGCTATCAATCATGATGTTTCGAACGTTGGCATCATGATGGTACACCTGACAATTGTGCATAGCTGCCAGCGCTCGGCCAACCTCATACCACTCATCTTTATCCAGTGGTTTATCGCACAGTGCGTGGTGTAAATCTTTGCTATTTGGAATACTTAAAGTAATTAAATCGCCGCGGTAAATCAGGCCTCGGCGGTGTACACGCGCCGCAACAGGAACAGGCACAAGAAGACCTTGTGCTCGCATATATTCGAGCAGCCTGAACTCTTCAAACGGGCGAGAACGCTCAACACCAATAAACAGATATTGGTCGCTCAGTACTTTGCCCACCAAGCCACCACGTTTGAAATGGCGTAAAACCCAGCGCTGACCCTCATGCTCAATGAAAATGGTTGTACCACGTCCCTTGGCTTGACCTGTTATTTTGTCTTGAAGCTGCCAAAAGTCGGGGTTAAACATCTCCGCGTTGGGATGACTGACTAAAGTGTCGTCGAAAATAAAGTGGTGCCCAGCACCTATGTCTCGTCGTATTGTCGCCATGTCGCCCACAACTTATGGTAAATTCTTTATTGTAATGATTTATTTTGGTTTTTCAGCAACGACCGCGTTTCAGAGGTAAAAAAGTCTGTTTACGCGCTCATAGTTTTTACGTACTAAGATTATTTGTTGAAATAATGAATCTAATTCAACGTCTTAAGTATAAAAACCTAAGTCGTTATGCTCATACGCGAGTATCGTTGACCATATTCATCATTTTAGAATGAGCATGTTAAATTGCGGCGGCCCGGAGAGTTCTATCTGAAAAATAAGCATTTATTTGGCGCGAATAGGTAATACTCGAGCAAATAGGCTTCACCTAGCGCATGTCAAAAGATACGAACAATAGGAAAAAATACTGTTGATAGACCAGGGCACCATCACAAGCTAATTGTCGCTTAATTTACTTAATTGTAAGGTAAAACTATCAACTATTATCTACACTTAGCGTTGCGAAGTGTTCCTTTGAAATAACAGGGAGTCGTTACTGAATGAAAAAGCCCGCTTTGCGATGGCTATCCACTGTTCTTGCTTATACTCAATTTAGACTGGTGCTATTACTGAATATTGCACTGTTTTCAGGCGTGCCTGCGGCACACGCAGCAGAACTAAACGTCATGGTTAATGAGAGTGTCATGGTTTCAGAGCTAAACCGCTCTGAGCTTCGTCAGATATTTACCGGCCATCGTCAATATTGGAGCGATGGTACTAAAATCACGGTATTTGTATTGCAGGATAACGATGAGCTCCACAAGCAGTTTTGTCGTGAAGTACTTCAGATGTTCCCTTATCAATTATCTCGCTTATGGGATCAAATCACCTATTCTGGGCAGGGCGTTACACCCGTTAGGGTCACGTCTTACCAAGCGTTGATAGAGGCGTTAGAAAGTACCACAGGCGCTATCGGCTATGTTGAACATACCGAAATTGTGAAATTAAGACGCGTAGAGGTAGGAACAGAATGAATAAATACATCGCTCTCGCGTTTGGCATGATAAGCATGCCTGTCCTTGCTTCACAGGGAGATTTTTCGTGGCACGGTTATGTCTCTCAAGGTGTAACTCAGTCACATGGAAGTAACTTTATAACTGACGACAACGCAATAACAGGTGAGCTCACCGAAGTTGGGCTAAATGGTTACTATCGAATAGCGGAAAACATCTCTGTTGCCGGGCAAATTAATTATTTAGACGGCGGGAATCGTTTTGAGCAGGGCGCTCGTTTAGATTATTTGTTTATTGACTGGAAATTGCCTGACTTGCCCGGTAAATGGCAAGGACAAGTCCACATTGGTCGCTTCAAAAATCGCCACTGGCTGTATTCAGTGACCAGAGATGTGCCACAAACACGTTACACGTCTGTTCTTCCCCAGTCTGTGTACTTTGACGGGTTTCGCGACGTTGCTTTGGGAAGCAACGGTATCCAAACCAGTTTCTCACACTATGGTGCTCAGAATATCTGGGAATTAAACTGGAGTTACGGTCGCTCTAATATTAACGACTCCCAGAGAGATTTTTTACTCGGCGACGAAGCAAAAGGCGACATCAAGCAAGACTTTGTTCATCAAGTCAGCGTGTTCTGGCAACCGGCTACCATGACATGGAAACTAGGTGCCAGCTGGTTGAGTTCTGATTTCAGGTACACACCTTCTCAGAATGACAACCGTTTTGCAGGTAATGCAGACATAGAGCGTATTATGTTGTCTGCGCAATACTTTGCAGAAAACTGGGAAGTGTCGGCTGAGCTAATTCGAGAAGTCCAGGATAGCAAAGGGCTATTCTTCCCTGGTTTTGCTTTTAAACGCACAGGCGAAGGCGGTTTTGTTCAGTTTAGGTATTTGTTTAATAACAATGTAAGTGGTCTTATTGGCTACGACACATATATTAACGACAGGTCAGATCGAGACGGAAGGCAATTAGAGGCTATGACAGGCGGCGTGATCCCCGCCTACTTTGGCTACCAAGATACATATACCCTAGGCTTGCGTTGGGACATTGCACCGAAGTGGCGACTTCAAGGTGAGTATCATTGGGTTGAAGGTGCGACAAGGGTAGTGAGCTTACTGAACTTAGATGTGGCGTCTCATGCCGATAAGCACTGGGAAATGTGGTCAGTGCAATTGATGTATTGGTTTTAAGGGCATTAGATGAAGGTTCAGGTATCTTTCACCACTAAAACCATCACAATTTTGTTGGCTATGGTATTAACGGTAACTGTGGTTATATCAACGGTTCTTATTCAGGAGTCTGACGCTCGAATTCTGCTCCAGCAACGGGAAAACCAAGTCAGTAATCAACGAAGGGTTCAGCTTTTTGAAGACATTCTGCACGGCAGAATGATCACGCTTATTGATATCATCAGCCATAAGAGTGGAGGCAACGCAGATAGCCTTGAATCGCTACAACAAACGCTTAGCGGTCTTAGTGAATACCTGACCCTTAACTTTCAAGTTGAATCGCTGTATTTGTTTGACGAACACGGTGTTGTTGGCAACCCGCTACAGCCAGTAAATAAAACCATTGAAAAGCTAGTGAATACCACTCGGGCGTCGTTTGAAAGCCGCTCACTATTGTCCTGTGACTCGGTATGCACGCACTACATTTCAATTCCAATTATGGCAAACGGTGAAACCTTGCCTGTCATCGTTGTGTCCACGTCGATGAGAGAACTGCTATACCTGTTTAGTCGCGCTACCGATGTGCACAAAGTTGCTGTCGTCCAGCACAAAGAAACCTCATCTGAGTTGTCAGAATTAAGGGTGGCAAGCCAAGTGTCTGCGGCTAATCGACAGTACTTTCAATCTCTATTTGATGCGTTACCCGATAATTGGCGAATTGACGATTTAGTTATTAGAGGCATGAACGTTGCGTTGGACAATCAGCAGTTGCTGGTTAGTTTATTGCCTTTTAATCACGCATCAGGTGATCATCCTTACTTGCTTATTGTACAAGACGTGTCGGCCATGGTGCGTCAAAACGAACAATATCAGTACATCGTTATTTCTAGCGCTGTTGCGCTATTTTTTATCTTCTCTTCGCTGCTCTACCTTTTCCTAAATCAATACAGAATACGCTTGTTAGATGTAAGCGAACGTTTGCCTATGCTGGCCGAACACAAGTTTAGCGAGTTTTACACCATTGCAGCTAAACGAAGGAAGTCGCCTATTTTCAAATTCACAGATGAATTGGACGTAGTTGAAGACGCGGCAAATAATCTGGCGCGCCAGCTAGAAAGCTTTGACGGACAAATGGCTATTAACACAGCGAAGCTTGAAAAAATGGCGATGTTCGATGTGTTAACCGGACTTCCCAACCGTAATATGCTGACGTTTCAAATAGAAAAGCAGCTAGCTGGTTCAATTCGCGACGATAGGTTAGTGGCACTGATGTTCATGGACCTTGATGACTTTAAAAAGGTTAACGACAGTCACGGTCATGACGTCGGCGATAAACTCTTAAAAGCTGCTGCTATGCGTATTTCTAAGCCGATTAGAGAGTCGGATATTGCATCTCGATTTGGCGGTGATGAGTTTGTTATTTTACTTTCAAATATAGAAAGCAAAAAGCACGTAGATACGGTAGCCAAAAAGCTGATAGAAGAGTTTAAAGAGCCAATCATTGTAGATGGCGTAACCTTTTACGTTTCTATCAGTATCGGTATTGCTATCACCAACCATTCTCGCGCCACGCCAGTAGAACTGCTAAGGCATGCGGATATTGCGATGTACGAAGCTAAAGCCAAAAAAGGGGCGGAGTATCGCGTGTATGACGCCACCATGAACCTTAAAGTAATGCAGAAGGTTGAGCTGGAGTCAGAGGCGCGTGAAGCCCTTAGAGACAACCAGTTTAGCTTAGCGCTTCAGCCCCAACTTGAGATGCACACGGGAAGGCTGGTGGGCTTTGAAGCGCTATTGCGTTGGCAACACCCTAAAAAGGGTAATATTTCCCCGGCCGATTTTATACCGCTTCTTGAAAACACGTCATTCATGCTTGAGCTTGATTACTGGGTAATTACGCGCTCAACTTATTTAATCAGAGAGCTTAAAAATAGCGGCTACTCCGACGTGAAGATGGCGATTAATTTGTCAGCGGGTCAGTTCTTAGACCCGAGTTTGCCTGAATTCTTGCAGCAGCAAATTATCAAAAATGACATAGCGCCCGACCAAGTTTGCTTAGAGTTAACCGAAACGGTATTGGTATCAGATATCAAGCGTGCAACCACCATCATGCAAAATATTCGCGACATGGGGTGCATGCTGGCTATCGACGATTTCGGCACGGGCTATTCGTCGTTGAGTTATCTTAAATCGTTACCCGCCGACTACATCAAAATTGACCGCTCGTTTGTGGCAAATATCGCCAGCAGTGCTGATGATAGAAATATTGTTCACTCTACGATTTCTATGGTGCGCAACATGGGAATGCAAGTGGTGGCAGAAGGAATTGAAACCAGTGAACAGTACGAGTTGCTGTGTCATTTCGACTGCAACCTAGGTCAAGGCTACCTTATCAGCAGACCTATTCCTGAGGTTAACATTTGGGACGTGTTAAGCGACAAAGTAGAGTTTGGTTTTTGGAAAGAATCCGCCTAGGGCGACTTTACCGTTTCAAAAGGTGCACGCTTCATCAATGTAGTGTGCTGAATAATTTACAAACTTAGTCGACAAACCCATTAAATACAGCGCAAGGGTGTGTACCCTTTACCGCGCTTTCATTAAACTAACGGTTTTAATATACCTACACTCGGAGAATGGCATGTCTGCGGCATTTATTTCTCATTTGCAATCGCAAATTGAAGCCACGAAAGAAGATGGTTTGTACAAAAAAGAGCGTGTTATCACGTCGCAACAACAAGCGGATATTGGTGTTGCTAACGGCGAGCACGTTATTAACTTTTGTGCCAACAACTACCTTGGTCTTGCAAACAATGAAAGCTTGATTGAAGCAGCAAAGAAAGGCCTGGATAGCCATGGTTTTGGTGTAGCATCTGTACGATTCATTTGCGGTACACAAGACATTCACAAGCAACTGGAAGCCTCTATCAGCGACTTCCTCGGTACAGAAGACACCATTTTGTACCCATCGTGCTTCGACGCGAACGGCGGTTTATTTGAAACGCTATTAGGCCCTGAAGATGCCATTATTTCTGATGCGTTAAACCACGCCAGTATCATTGACGGTGTGCGCCTGTGTAAAGCTAAGCGTTATCGCTACGCCAATAACGATATGGCAGCATTAGAAGAACAGTTGAAGCAAGCTGATGCCGATGGCGCACGTTTCAAAATTATTGCCACTGACGGTGTGTTTTCAATGGACGGCGTGATTGCCGACTTAGCCTCTATTTGCGACCTGGCTGATAAGTATGACGCCATGGTAATGGTAGACGATTGTCACGCAACGGGCTTCCTTGGCGAAAACGGCAAAGGCAGCCATGAGTATTGTGGCGTTATGGGTCGTGTAGACATCATCACCGGTACTCTAGGTAAAGCACTAGGCGGCGCGTCTGGCGGTTACACCTCGGGCAAAAAAGAAGTCGTAGAGTGGTTACGTCAACGCTCGCGTCCTTATCTTTTCTCAAACTCGGTTGCGCCACCTATCGTTTCAGCATCGCTTAAAGTGTTTGAAATGATGAAAGAAGGTGACGAGCTTCGCGCTAATCTATGGCGCAACGCCAATCATTTCCGTACGCGTATGGAAGAGGCGGGCTTCACATTAGCTGGTAAAGATCACGCTATTATTCCTGTTATGCTAGGCGATGCCCGTTTAGCTAGCGAAATGGCAGACAAGATGCTTGAGAAAGGCATTTATGTTATCGGTTTCTCTTACCCTGTTGTGCCGAAAGGTCAGGCCCGTATCCGTACGCAAATGTCAGCAGGTCATAGCCTTGAACATGTTGATAAAGCGGTAGATGCATTTATTGAAGTCGGCCGTGAATTGGGAGTAATTTCATGAAGTCGCTAGTTAAAGCGAAAGCAGAAAAAGGCATTTGGCTACAAGACACGCCAGAGCCTGAAGTAGGGCACAATGACCTACTGATTAAAATTCGCAAAACCGCTATTTGCGGCACCGACATGCACATTTACAACTGGGACGATTGGTCACAGAAAACCATTCCGGTACCTATGGTTGTAGGCCACGAGTATGTGGGTGAAGTCGTTGGTATGGGCCAAGAAGTGAAAGGGTTTAAGGTTGGCGACCGTGTTTCGGGCGAAGGCCATATTACCTGTGGCCATTGCCGTAACTGTCGTGCAGGTCGCGTACATTTGTGTCGCAACACTGAAGGCGTGGGCGTTAACCGCCCGGGCGCTTTTGCTGAATACTTGGTCATTCCTGCATTTAACGCGTTTAAAATTCCAGACAACATTAGCGACGACCTAGCGTCTATCTTTGACCCGTTTGGCAACGCTGTTCACACTGCACTAAGTTTCGACTTGGTGGGTGAAGACGTACTGATAACAGGTGCCGGCCCAATAGGTATTATGGCTGCTGCAGTTGCAAAGCATGTAGGTGCTCGTCATGTCGTGGTTACCGACATTAATCCTTACCGTCTTGAGCTTGCTAAAAAAATGGGTGCAACCCGCGCCGTTGACGTAAGCAAGGAAGACTTGAAAGACGTAATGAACGAACTTGGTATGACAGAAGGCTTCGATGTGGGTCTGGAAATGTCTGGTGTGCCGGTGGCTTTCAGAGACATGCTGAATAAAATGAACCATGGCGGCAAAATTGCCATGCTGGGAATACCTCCACAAGATGTTGCCATCGATTGGAACCAGGTTATTTTCAAAGGCTTGGTGATAAAAGGTATCTACGGCCGTGAAATGTTCGAAACATGGTACAAAATGGCGAGCTTGCTGCAGAGCGGCTTAGATCTATCGCCTATCATCACACACACCTTTTCTATTGATGACTTTCAGAAAGGGTTTGATACCATGGGGTCTGGACACTCAGGTAAAGTTATTCTGGACTGGCAATAATGACAACATTCTCACACATTAGCGTAAACGACGTTGCAAACTTTCAAGGTGACGTAACCATTGTGGATATTCGCGATCCTCAATCGTTTGCTAATGGACACATGCCTAACGCAGCGCAGCTGAACAACGACAACTTTGCAGCGTTTATCGACCAAACGCCCAAAGATATCCCAGTGGTTGTAGTGTGCTACCACGGCGTAAGCAGCCAGCAGGCGGCCCAAGTGATTGCACAGCAAGGCTTTGAAACCGTTTATAGTATGGACGGTGGCTTCGAAGCATGGCGACTGGCAAATCCGGTAGTCACGGCATAGCGATTTGATAAAGGTGCACAATGTGCACCTTTATTTTTTGCAGCTACTGCAGTATTTCAGTATAAAGAGGTTATATACCGCGCCCTTGGTATATGTCATATCGCATTCATATTCTTCTGCTTCGGGGTAACAACTAGCTTATGGCTCATCCTTTAATTGCGTTCAATCAGCAAAGTCCTGCACATCTTCTCGCCAATTATTTAACCAGTCAGCACATTCAGGCCGCTGTAATACAGCACGATAAAGAGTTCGTGGTGGTATTAGATAATCACGACCATCTCGACCGTGCAAAAATTATTGCGGATGGCTTTTTGGCAAACCCTACCGATCCGAAGTACCAGCAAGCCGCATGGGATAATGGCAAGAACGTACGGCTGGCGCCTTCGGGTAATGGCTTTTCCGTGGGTAATATCATTGCCGATGCCGTGAAAGCGCCTTTTACCTCGGTGGTATTTATTCTGTGTGTTGCGGTTTATTTACTGTCATTGTTTGGACTGTTTGCCCCTATCGCACAGCATTTATTGATGCAGCCATTTTCCATTTTGTCGCAAAATCACGAATGGTGGCGATTACTAGGCCCTGCGTTCATTCATTTTTCGGCGCTGCACATTATATTTAACCTACTGTGGTGGGGCATGCTGGGAGCTAAAATTGAACGCACCCTTGGCATGAGCATGCTGCTTATTGTGTTCTTAGTGTCGGCCACTATTTCGAACGCCGCACAAGCGCTATTTAGTGATCCTGTGCAAGGCAACCTGTTCTTGTTTGGCGGCTTGTCTGGTGTGGTGTATGCCGTAATGGGCTTTGTGTGGTGGCTAGGCTGGTTGCGACCAAGTTGGGGCTTGTCGCTGCCAAATTCAATTGTGGGCTTTATGTTGGTGTGGTTGGTACTAGGTTATGCCGATATTTTGTGGGTAAACATGGCGAATGCTGCACATACAGCGGGGCTTATTTCTGGATGTTTGCTCGCCGGGGCCTTAAGTCTTGGGTCGGGTAAACGCTAGTGGCGTTTTATGTAGCTAAAAGGCGTACGTTAGCCTTTTAGCCCGTTATCTACTTTTAACCGCCTTGGTATAAGTATTTGGTGAAGATAACGTTCTTCACCACTTCGCCGCCTGTCTCTTGCTTCATGTGCTCTTGCAACGCTTTAAGAATAGCGCGGCGAATATCTTCACGACCAGTTAGTGATTTAACTTTCTCTGCCGGTTGCTGGCCGAATATTTCAATGGCAGTAGAGCGCAGTAACGGCATGTGGTGTTCAGCAATTTCAAGCTGGTTAACATCGTGGATCATCAATTCAACCGACACGCGTACATAGCCTAGCTTTTGTGCGCTATCGCTAATGTAGTTGGTAACAATCTCTGGCTCTAAGCCCAAATAAGCATAGTTGGCCTTGTCTTGCGCCACTGCTGCGTTACAACCAAGAACGAAAAAACTAACCGCAAATACGCGTAAAACTAAAGACTTAAGCATAGTGAAGTCCGAAACACCAAAGTAATAAATTCACTTGGTAGTGTAGCAAAACTCTGATTAAACACACTACTGCAAAAGTTTAACCGAGTGAAAATAATTGAACATGACGTGTTATCATACTAACAGATTCATTATTCGGGCTTTTCGTGTGAGTTTTAATGCCACTTTTCCAGTGGGTTTGGCGGTTGACTGGCAAGCACCTTCTGGCATCACAATTCCTAATGCACAGCTAAAAAACTGGCTGTTAGACACTGGGTCGTTAACCGAGCGAGTGCAGTCTTTAAGCAACCACTTTTCTCTAGAGCTTATTGGCCAGCACGAGCAGATTCCTCACGACAATGAACTGTCGTTGTTACTCGACAACGGTGAAACCCATTATCAAGCGAGAGAAATTCTCCTATGTGGCGATCATAAGCCGTGGGTGTTTGCACGTTCTATCATCCCTCAAGCCTTTGTTGATAGCGAGCTTTCAGATCTTGGCCGGGAGCCTTTGGGAAAACGCCTGTTTAATGATAAGCGCTTTACACGCTCAGCGTTTCAACTGTGTACAGTGCCAGCTTCGCAGTTTGGTATTAACAGTAATCAAACCTTGTGGGGCAGGCGCTCGTTGTTTACGTTAGGCAACTACAGCATGATAGTAGCAGAGGTATTTCTTCCGTCCTCACCGGCGTATAGCCGCTCTGCTAAAAACGAAAAGGAAAGCGAAAAACAATTATGAAGCACAATTGGAACGCCTATGCGCGACTTATGCGCCTTGATAAACCAGTCGGTATTTACTTGCTGCTGTGGCCTACGTTGTGGGCGCTTCTTATGGCTGCACAAGGTTTACCGCCTTTAGGCATTACGCTCATTTTTGTGGCTGGCGTAGTTGTCATGCGTTCAGCCGGATGTGTGATTAACGATTATGCAGACAGAAAAGTAGACGGTAGCGTAAAGCGCACTGCCCAGCGTCCGCTTGCAACCGGAGAAGTGTCGGCTAAACAAGCGCTACAACTTTTTGGTGCGCTTATCGCTTTAGCATTTGTCTTAGTGTTATTCCTTAACTGGCAAACCATTGCGTTGTCGGTGGTAGCCTTACTCCTGGCAGCAAGCTACCCCTTTATGAAGCGTTACACCAATTTACCGCAGGTGGTATTGGGTGCCGCGTTCGGTTGGGCCATTCCTATGGCATTTATGGCTGTGATAGAAACAGTACCAGCGTACGGCTGGTGGTTGTTTATTGCTAACTTACTATGGACGGTAGCTTACGACACCATGTATGCCATGGTAGACCGCGATGACGACTTACAAATAGGCATCAAGTCTACGGCCATATTGTTCGGCAAAAACGACGTGCTCATAGTCATGCTGCTACAGGCCGCTGCCCTTGCCATTCTGTGGTGTATAGGCTGTGCTATTAACGCAACCTGGCCTTACTACTTAGCCGTGCTGTTTTCGGCTCTGCTATGCGTGCGCCAGTATCAGCTTATTAAACGCCGTCAGCGTGAAGGCTGCTTCACCGCGTTTATTGAAAATCACTATATTGGTTTAGCCATCACGCTAGGAACGGCACTGCATTTTTATTTGGTGTAACTGAAAAAGTAACTAGCCCAATACAAACCATTGTTAACGGTATTCAGCCACAAAAAAAGCGCCATAAAGGCGCTTTTTGAGTTTCTATAAGCTTTGAACGCCTACTTTTCCGCTAACTTCGCTTCAAGTTCAGCAATGCGGCTTTCCATAGCGTCTAGCTTTTCACGAGTGCGAATAAGCACTTGGCTTTGAATATCGAACTCTTCGCGAGTCACTAAATCAAGCTTAGACAGCTGCGACTGCAATACCGCCTTTACTCGACCTTCGGCTTCTTCAGCCATGTTTTTAACGCCAGGTGGAACGGCATCAGCAATTTGTTTCGCTAAATCTTCGAGTTTCTTCGGATCCAACATGGAATTCCCTTATAATGCGCAGCTCAAATTATGAAAGCTATTCTATCGGTATCGACACGACATGCAATGAAAACTGTGTCGCGCCAAAAATGTACGTTGTTCTAGGTATTAAATGAAACTAAATGAAGCTCAAGAGTCTGCCGTAACCTTTGTGTCTGGCCCATGTTTGGTGCTGGCTGGGGCGGGTAGTGGTAAAACGCGCGTAATTACCAATAAGATTGCTCATTTAGTTAGAAACTGCGATATGCCAGCTCGCTACATTGCAGCGGTAACCTTTACCAACAAAGCAGCACGTGAAATGAAAGAACGTGTAGCGCAGACCTTGGGCAAGCCAGAGGCGCGCGGGCTAAAAGTGTCGACCTTCCACACCATGGGCTTAACCATTATTAAAGCGCATGTGAAAGATCTTGGCTTAAAGCCAGGTTTCTCGTTATTCGACGATAAAGACTCGTTCGCGTTGCTTAACGATCTGACGTCCGACACCCTCGATGGCGATAAAGATCAGCTTCAGCTTTTACAAAGCTGTATCTCGAACTGGAAAAACGACCTTATCTTGCCCGATGCTTTATTAAAATCAGCTACCAGCACGGGCGAACGAGAGTTTGCAGAAGCCTACAAGCGTTACCAAGACAACCTTAAGGCATATAACGCGCTAGACTTCGACGACCTAATTTTATTACCTACATTGCTTTTAAAAAGTAGCGAAGCAATAAGAGCCAAATGGCAGAGCAAAATTCGCTACTTGCTGGTGGATGAGTACCAAGATACCAATACCAGTCAGTACGAGTTGGTAAAGCTATTAGTAGGTGAGCGTGCGCGCTTTACCGTGGTGGGCGACGATGACCAGTCTATCTATTCATGGCGTGGCGCTAAGCCACAGAATTTGCACCTATTACAGCAAGACTTTCCGCGCTTAAACGTCATTAAGCTACAGCAAAATTACCGCTCGTCAGGTCGTATTCTGCATTGCGCGAATATTCTTATTCAGAACAATCCGCATTTGTTCGATAAAACCCTGTTCTCAGAGCTGCAGTACGGCGAGCCGCTAAAAGTAATAGAGGCGAAGAACGAAGAGCATGAAGGTGAGCGCGTGGTGGCAGAACTGCTGGCGCACAAGTTCATGAACCGCACCCAGTTTAAAGACTACGCCATTTTGTATCGCGGGAATCACCAAAGTCGTATTTTTGAAAAGCTGTTAATGAGTAACCGCATTCCGTACAAAATCAGCGGCGGTATGTCGTTCTTTGGTCGTGCTGAAGTGAAAGACATCATGGCGTATTTAAGGTTGTTGGTGAACCAAAACGACGATAACGCTTTGCTTCGCATTATTAACACGCCAGGGCGCGGTATAGGCCGCGCTACGCTGGAAAAACTGGGTAACTTTGCAAATAGCTTGGGCGTGTCTATGTTCGAAGCGGCGACGCACCCTAACTTAAATAGCGTGCTGCCCGACAAAGCCTTTCATTCGGTTTCTACCTTTGCCCGTTGGGTAGTAGAGCTATCGGACAATGCGGAACGTGGCAACACCGCTGACGCGGTTCGTACCATGATCCGCACGATGGGCTACGAAGAATGGCTATATGAAACCAGCGCCAGCCCCAAAGCCGCTGAAATGGCCATGGCCAACGTAAGTACCTTATTCGGTTGGGTTAACGATATGCTGGAAGGCAATGACCTAGACCAACCCATGACCTTAACCGAAGTAGTGAACCGTCTGATATTGCGCGACATGATGGAGCGCGGCGAAGACGACGGGGAAGGGGACCAAGTTCAATTAATGACGCTACACGCTTCAAAAGGTTTGGAATTCCCTATTGTATTCTTGGTGGGCATGGAAGAAGGCTTATTGCCGCACCAAAGCAGCATTGACGAAGACAACGTGGAAGAAGAGCGCAGACTTGCTTATGTGGGAATTACTCGCGCCCAGCGCGAGCTTATATTCAGCCTTGCTAAAGAGCGCCGACAATTTGGTGAAGTGATTAACCCAGAGCCAAGCCGCTTTCTGTTCGAACTGCCGCCTGACGATGTACAGTGGGAAAATCAGAAACGGAAGGCGACAAAAGAAGAGCGCCAGCAAAAGGCACAGGTGGGAATTGCTAACCTACGAGATATTCTAGGGAAAAAGTAGCCTGCTAATTGAGACAAGGTTACGCTGGCAAGTAAGTACTAACTATCAGCTTGCTAGCGACGTCATATCCAGCACTTTGGCGTGCTTCAATACTTTGCCTTGGCCATAAATGCATTCAATTTCGTTAAGCGCATCTAACTGTGCCTGAGAGTCTACGCCTTCAGCAATAACCTGAAACTTCAAATGTTCAGAAATAAGCATGACAGACTGGATAAGCTTTAAGTTTCGTTGAGAGCGAGGCAGTGACTTAACAAAGCGATGATCAATTTTGATGAAGTCGAAAGGGTAGGCAAACAAATAACTCAATGAAGCTAATCCGCTTCCAAAGTTATCCAGCACCAAAGTTACGCCCGCACGTTTTAACTTCTTAATAGCAGGAAGAATGAACTGAGAACGGCGATTTAAGTCGTTTTCATCAAACTCAAATACCAGCTGGCTAGGCGTAATACCTGATGTTTCAATCACATTAATCATCTGGTTTACCATAGAAGCCTGTAGCAGATGATTAATCGAAACGTTAACCGCTATTTTATTTATCGGGTCGTCGGTGTTTTTATAATGGTTTAACAGCTCGCAGGCTTTGGTTAGCTGGAACAGGTCTAAATCTAGCGTAAGGCCACTATGCTCTGCCACTTGTCTAAACTGCTCTCTGGCAATCTTGCCGTATGCAGGGTGCGACCAGCGAATATACATCTCTTTATACAGTGTGCTGTCGTCATTAAGCTTTATAACGGGCTGTAGGAAGTAATCGAACTCTTCTTCACGCAGTGCACGTCTGAACTCATTTTCAAGCTCAAGTTCTTCAATAAGCCTGTCGCGCATGCTCTTGTCGAACATAACAAAGCGTCCGCGGCCTAGCGTTTTCGCTTGATACATAGCGGCATCAGCATCACGAAGCACTTCATCTGCGGCGCGATAGTAGGTTTCTAAGTGCGCAATACCAATACTTGCACCTGAATACATCTCTCGACCATCAAGCAAGAACGGTTCGGAAATAGATGAAATTATACGGCTAGCCACTTCTTCTACGTCTGCTTCATCTTCAAAGTTATCAAGCAGTACAACAAACTCATCGCCGCCTAAGCGCGCTAGCAGGTCGTGACCACGAATACACAGCGCAATACGTCTAGCTACTTCAATTAAGAACTCATCGCCGGCGTGGTGACCTAGGGTATCGTTAATAACTTTAAAACGGTCTAGGTCGATAAACAGCACCGCAAACATGTTTTCGCTGTAACGCTGCTTACTGGCTATAGCCAGCTCTAAGCGGCTAGTGAACATGGCACGGTTAGGCAAATCAGTTAATGAGTCGTGATGCGCATCGTGAATAAGCTTAAGCTCAATCTCTTTACGCTCTTCAATTTGTTGCTTTAAGAACTTATTAGCACGGTTTAGCTCGGCTGTGCGTTCTTTAACGCGCTCCTCAAGCTCAACGTTATAGCGCTGCATCGACTCGGTATTGCGCTTACGCTCAATGGCTACCGCAATATGGTGCGATACAAAGCGTAAAAGCTCTTGGTCACGAGAATTGTATTTAGCGTGTTTACCGTAAGTTTGTACGGCAATAACACCTGCAATTTCTCCATCTACAACAAGCGGCGAACCTAACCACGAGTTCGCACTGTTTAGCATAGTTTGCGCAACCGACACATCTAAATCGCCAGACTCTGCAAGCTCCAATACTCTGGGTGGGTTAACCAGCTCAGCTTGCCCCGTTCGCAATACGAATTCAGTTAGACCAAGCCCCAAAGGCCTTGAACTTATGTTCTTTTCTTGTGCGTCACTAAAATACGGGAATGCGAGTAGCTCTTTTTCCTTATCAAGAATGGCAATGTAACAGTTAGGTGCGCTAATTAGCCTGGCTAAAATTTCGTGCAGACTGGAATAAAACACATCCATATCGCCTTCAAGGTTAGCCGCCAGTTCAGATATCTCGAATAAAGCCTGCTGTAGCGACTCTACTTTTTGGCGCTCTAATATTTCTTCTTGAAGGTCGTCGTTAATTTTTCGCAGTTGGCGGGTGCGTTCGCGGATGGTGCGTTCAGTGAGCTCACGGTTTTTTACTCTATCAACCGTGGTAACAATGTGTTGAGAAACAAACAGCAGTACTTCTAAATCTTCTTGCGTATAGTGCACACCTTCATCATAAGTTTGCACTACCATGGCACCTATGACTTGGCTTCCTCGTTTAAGGGGCACGCCCAGCAGCTCAAACGGCTGTGAGCCAACTAGCTTTATATCATGCTGAGAGGCAAAGTTTTCTTCGTCGTCACGTTTGTAAAATAGATGATCGCCGGTTTTGAGAATGTAACCGGTCATGCCGTCCATTAACGATTCAGCGGGAAGCTGGCGAACGGTTTGTTCGTCGAATTCGTCAATGAAGTAAGCGAAATCGACAACGTTACTGTCGGGTTCGTAAAAGGCGACAAAGAAGTTATCGGCATTCATAAAATCGGCAATGATTTCATGAATAGCGGAATAAAGGCGATTAAGGTGACTTACAGAACTGGCAAGTTCAGAAATGTCGAAAAGCGCCTTCTGAACACGTTCAGCGCGCTTGTACTTGTCAGTGAGTTGCTGAAGCTGCGGTATAAGTTCGCGCAGTTCTTCTTCCGTCAACTCATGTTGCGTCGAATCTTGTGACATTCCGCTCGCCAGTAAAAAAGTAACGTTTCCCCAAAGAGTTAAATTACCCGATTAGAGGGTAAAACGCTACTTTTTCCATCAAGTTGTTACGATTTAGCGGGTATTAGATACCTTCAATCATATACTCGATTGCAGCTTTAATTTCGTCATCAGAACAGTTACCGCATGTACCACGAGGAGGCATAGCGTTAATACCGTTCAATGCGTTTTGCCATACGCCATCAAGACCGCGCTCGTCTAGACGTGGTTGCCAGTCTGCTGCAACGTGAACTTTAGGAGCTCCTAAAACGCCTGCTGAGTGACATGCAACACATGCAGAGTTGTAAACGTCTTCACCAGACTTTGCACCGCCAGCTGCGCCAGCACTTCCTTCAGCCGCTGCGCCTGCAACGTGTACCTGACCTACCGGCTTAATGCGATCGGCAATTTCATCGTTACTCATTTCTTGTGCTTGTGCTGCAAAAACAGTTAGCGCAGTAGCAGCAACAGTTAACCAAGTCTTTAATTTCACATCTGTCTCCAGGCAATGATGAATTTGTTTAAAATATAACTGGCCAGATTATAACGGTTAATTGGGGTTGAACAACTATTTGAAGCCAATTACCCATAAAAAGTAAGGATTTTTAACACTTGTTCCAAGCCACCTAAAGAGATTTTAATAAATGAGTTGAAGCCAACCCACCGCGTAAGTATTATTACGCCCCGTTTGCAGCGTACATTTAACTGCGTATTTTTCCTTTGCGAACGTACACGGTTATTACAACCGTAGCACTATCCGCCCTTAGCTCAGCTGGATAGAGCGCGGCCCTCCGGAGGAGGGGGGACAAATATTTTGAAAGTTAAAAATTTCAAAATATGGGAGCACAAGTTTTGATATATTGTTAGTGAAAACTATCACTAAATATCCACCCGTAGCTCAGCTGGATAGAGCGCACCCCTCCGGAGGGTGAGGTCAGAGGTTCGAATCCTCTCGGGTGGGCCACCCTCTCATACTGATTCCTTGGGACAATTCTGGGACACCGTGAATTGTCATAAAAATAGGAATTTTTATGCCACATAAACTCTCATATTTATCCGCGACAAAAAGCAGACGTTTTATTGCTGAATTGGCGTCCGTACATTTTTCTTCGAGTCATACAAGATGCTCCGCATTAATCTTTAAAGGAGCAATCTAATGGCAACAATCACAAAGCGCGAAAATGGCAAGTGGCAGGCGAAGTGTAGGAAAAAAGGATATAAGACACTTTCAAAGACCTTTTCCAGAAAGTTTGATGCTGAGAAATGGGCTAAGCAAGTTGAGCTGGAAATGGAGCAGGGAATTTTTGAGTCAACAGCTACAGCAGAACGGACTCTTGTTAGCAGTTTGTTGGAGCGCTTCTGGGATGAAGTTGCGTCGAATTATAGGTCTGCTGACAATATCAAATACAAGCTAAACTTCTTAAGTAAGGTCCTAGGTCATATTCACTTAATTGATTTATCAGTTGATGTTGTAAGGGAATTCAAACTCTACAGGCTTGAAACCGTTTCGGGTGATACAGCACGCAAAGAATTGTCTTTATTGAAGCGCATGGTAGATCATGCCATGAAAGAGTGGAATATCTATCTGCCTAAAGGGAACCCCTTTTACAGAGTATCTCTGCCAACTAAGGGAAAGGCTAGAGATCGTCGATTAGCTTCTGGAGAATTCGAGCGACTAATGGAAGAGGCGAAAACCTATGGAGGAAGCCTACCTATTGTCATCGAACTTGCAATTGAAACGGCTATGCGTCGTGGAGAGCTAATCAATCTGAAATGGGACAACGTCGATTTGCACAAGCGCACCGCTTTTTTACCGGAGACTAAGAATGGCACAACAAGAACAGTCCCATTGTCAGGCCGTGCAGTTGAACTGGTTGGTAAAATCACGAGGCAAGGAGATTACCTTTTCCCGTTAGAGGGTGACTCAGTTGGTCAGGCCTTTCGCAGAGTAACAAAAAGGGCAGGCATCAGTGACTTAAGGTTCCATGATTTGCGGCATGAAGCCACAAGCAGATTTTTTGAGAGAGGTTTACAGATCATGGAAGTGTCGGCCATCACAGGCCATAAAGATTTGGCTATGCTTAAGCGTTATACCCATTTAGATGCAGAAGTTCTTGCACTAAAATTGTAATACAACATAACGAAAACTTTACTGCTAAGTGAAAATACTTAGCAGTAAAAATTGAAATCCAGATTTCAGAAACTTATCCACCGAATCTCTAGAGTATGCTATCCGTTGTCGTTGTCGTTGTCGTTGTCGTTGTCCTTGTCTTTTTTTAATTCGTTATCTGCGTCCAATGGTACGAGATGCAAAACTCCCGGCCCGACGTCAACGTCTGGATGCTCAGGTCTGTCTGGCTTTTCAGGTCTGTCTGGCTTATCAGGTCTGTCTGGCTTATCAGGTCTGTCTGACTTTTCAGGCCTGTCTGGCTTGTCTCGCGTTGTACTATTAGGTTTATCATTATTCTCTCTAGTAGGTCTATCTGGATCTGGTCTATCACCTCTTTCGGGGGCAGACTTTTTATTATCTCTTTCAGATTGTCGTCGAGAGGCTTCTTTAGCAACAGAAAGTGCAAAATTACGTATGACTTCAGAAAGTTGATTAGAAAAACTGTCAGCCAAAGCCATTTCTTGCAAAACACTTTCAATGCCATTAATAACTGAATCAAGGTTTTCAATATCAACCTTGATCGCCGCTAGCTTGCTTTGAATTTTAGATAGTTGCTTGTTTGTGGCTTCTTCTTCATTCACCATATCAATTAATTGAAAATACTTATCTATTGCGGATTTGGCACTTTTAGCGGCTTGTCCGGCTTTTTTTAGAGATTTTAGGGATGGAGTTCTACTTTTGCTCGGATAACTCTTGATTGCTTTTGCTGCATTTTTGATTGTGTCTTTTGCATCTTTTTTTTGAGCATCTAAGACGGCTTGATAGTCTAACCGTTCTTCTAATTTTTCTTTTTGGTTTTCAAGGTCTCGTTGGATGTCTTCTTTTTGTCGTTTTGCCCTTTCAAGCTCTTCTAGCTTTCCTCGCCAAAATTCTGAAGGTTCTTCATTGCTTGATGATGTTATTGCGAAAGCACAATTGGAACAAAACAGAAGTAAAAGGCAAAGCGCTATTGATAATTTCATCCTGCTCATAGCTTTTTATTCGCTTCGGAAATGGCTTCGGAAATTTTGAGTAGACTTTGTTTTAGTTCTTGCTGACTTTTATTTAAAACTTCAATGGAATTGGATATTTCGCTTAACTTCAATATTAATGAATTAATAAGTTCCTGTTCTTCTATGTCAGATGAGATTATATCTCCAACTGAACTTTGTAATTTGCTAATTAACTTGAGATTTTCAGACGAAGCGCTATAAGAGATATCAGTTAAAGCTATCAGTTCTGCATGAGTTGACAATATTTTCTGTAATGTTTTTTTCTGTTCTATTGAAAATACAGCTTCATAGTAAATCTTTTCACAATTGTATTGAAAGACATGTGAAGCAATTGAAGGCTTTTCCAAATAAAAACAGCTTGCATTGCCAATATCAAAATCACTTTCAACCAATTCTATAATTTTTTCACTTACGCTATTTGTTTTGTATCTGTTCAGACTATCTTCATTAACTACTATAAGAAAACCACTATCCTCTGACTTCCATTGTTCATATATAGACTCTTTAGATTCTTCTAGTAAATTTAGTCTGGCTTCTTTATTAGCCTTTACCTCGTCAAACATCAATGGGTTAGAAACGCAGCCTGACAAGATAAAGAAAGATACTACAATGAGTAATTGCGGTGAACGTTTCAAAGTGAATTCCTTGTTCTATTGAAAATACTTTCTTAGTTAGTGCTTCAGTTTCCAGCATAGGATATTTTTTCGTTCTGTACAATATTTGTACAGTCTTGTAGGGGGACTAAAGGCCGTTGGCTAATGCAATTGTGAGGAAGCATATAGACTAAAAAATCACTTATCATGGACTTAATGGTATGACTTTACTCATATCTCTACATTAGCTTTGAGTTTTCCCTTCCTTTCATTATTTCGTCCTTACTATCAGATGGTAAAATTAGTTTGCACTTTGTGCAGTTTTACGAGCAACCGCTAACACGATATTTATCGACTGTGACAAAAAGTGAAGTTTTTCAAGTTAAGCACCTCTGTAGCCCTTTAAAATTAGCATTGCTTAACAGAATGTTTAAATGTACGGTGGCGATATATTCAATTAATATATATAGCGCAGTGTGACATGGCCGTTACTGTTGAATCAGTTCTGAAGACGTTTGGTCCTTCTTTAAGTTCGGATCTAAAAGACATATTAGTCAACAAGTACAACTTAACTCAAGATGCCGCTAGACAGAAAATAAGTAGGGCTGGCGGTGATGTGTTTAAGCTTAAAAATCTCCCTTTCCCTCGAAACGCTACATTTGTTTATCTAAAAAGCCAATTCGGTTCTCATGACTACTGGTTGGCGCTTCACGAAGCGTTGCTGAAGACTAACTCTTCATACGGTGTTGCAATTTCAGCCCTAAATGCTCGAAGTGGGTTGATGCCATACGATCATTTCAAAATTTCATGTGGCGCACCATTGAAACAAAAGAAGCATTTGTCTCCTGAGCAGATAAGAAAGAGGCTTCTGGATGCGGGGGTCATACGAACTATCTCATTAAATGATAGGGAAATTATATATCTAACCCGAATTGAGAACCAATTAAGCATGAGGCTTTCGGAGCTTCAAGGACGTCTTTCCGCAGAAACTATACTTCTAAAGGGCTTATATAATTGGTGCCGAAATTTAGGTCTAGCCAGTTTTAACCAGCTCAAGATTCGTGACAAAGGAGAACTGCCTGTTGTATCTACGACGGCTTGGGATCTTGCGGGACCATCTTATCTTGCCGGATTGACTACTTTTGACAGGCAGAACTCTAAAGTCAAACCGGGCTTTATAAGTATTGATTTATTGTTGAATCATATTGTTACTGAACATGACATTGCGCCGTTTGTAAAGAAAGTAGAATCACTGAAACAGCTTAAGAAGGTTGGCGCCACAATTCATTTTTTGGTTGCATTTGAGTTCACGCCGGGTGCGTTTAACAGATTAAAAGAAATTGGAGTTTCACCAGCTACTGTTAACAACCTATTCGGTAAAGATATTGCTGAAGGGCTTACAGCGTTAATAAGTACTCTCGTAAACGCGGCTGTTACTATTGATAGTCCAGAGAAGTTAAATGAAGTATTTGAAAAGTTGGGCAAGCTAGAGGGAGCCACTTCTCAAATTCGAGGGGCGCTTTTCGAGTTTCTTGTTGCTGAAACCATAAGAGCAAGTACACACCCTTCATACATTGAGCTAAACAAGATTGTGAAGACAATAGATTTAAGGCAAGCGGAGATTGATGTTTTTGCACCACAAACAATGGGGAATGAACTTGTTTTTGCTGAATGCAAAGGGCTTAACCCTAATGCCACATTACCTGCTGAAGAAGTGGATAAGTGGTTAAACAAAAGAATCCCTACAATTCGCCAGTATTGTTTAGAACATCCTGAATGGAAGAATAAAAGCCTTGTTTTTCAACTCTGGACTACTGCAAAGCTGTCGGATGAGTCTTTGGATAAAATCAATACTGCAAAATCTAGAACCCAAAAGTATGCTATAGAACTGCTAGATAAAAAGTCGATTTCGAGTGTCTTGTATGAAAGTAATTTAAAGAAATTACTTGAAACTTATAAAGTGCATTTCTTGGGGATACATGAACTGAGTTAGTGTAAGGAAATAGAAATCATAAGGAAAAATCATGCCCAGCATCACTAAAATTAAATTACAAAATTTCAGAAAATTTCGACAGCTGGAAATAAATCTAAAACCTGAAATAAACACCATCATTGGTGATAATGAGTCGGGCAAGAGCACAATATTACAAGCGATTGAATTGGTTTCTAGTGGAAGTCGTCACAAAGTAGAAGCTGCCGGTATGGAGTCACTTCTTAACAAGGCGTGTATAGATGACTTTAATAACGGTAATAGAACGATAGAAAAATTACCTGTATTGAGAGTCGAATTATATTTATCAAATGCTGAAAATCCCGATTTAGTAGGTAAAAATAATACAGAAGATGTCCATTTATCAGGTTTACATATGATTTGTGAACCTAATCTGGAACTGGCAGGAGAGATAAACCATGCTTTAGGTCAAGATGATAACTTTCCATACGAACACTACACTGTTCGATTCATGACGTTCAGTGGCGAACCATATTCTAGTTATAGGCGCTTTGTTAACTGTTTAGCAATCGATAGTTCACTAATTAATAATGAGTATGCGAATAAAGAGTACATAAAAAAAGTATATGATTCTGTGGTCGACTACCCACAAAGAGTTCGACTGAAAAACGAATACCGCCAGCAAAAAGTCGCATTTAGAAACGAAAACCTGAATGAAGTTAATGGTCAAATAGAAGATTATGATTTCGCTATTCGTTCTGGAACTAAGTTTAACTTAGAAACTGATTTAACTCTCATGCAAGACCAAATACCTATAGACGAAAGGGGTAAGGGACAGCAATGTTTCATAAAAACAAATTTCGCTTTAACAAGGGTAACCGTCCGGTAATTCCCACATTCAAGTATTAACGCCGCTCCTGCATGGTGTCCTTGTAAAAAGGAGAACACGCATGCGATATCAACGACGAGACG
>NZ_JAKREZ010000035.1:0-44219 GCF_022348345.1 Alteromonas sp. CNT1-28
ACTGGCGTCAGGCGATGAGTCGTTTTATTATCGAGTTCGAGGAACGCCTCGAAAAGCATATTAACTAATGGCAGTTACACAGAATCTGTTACAGGCTCTAAGTAGTTCCGTTCTGCCCCGCTTCTCCTTTCCCGAAGTATTTACGAAGCTCATCATATCCACCAATTCGCTTTTCTTCGATGAAGGTTTGAGGCGTCGTTTCTACACCATGCTTTTGCTTGAAATCATCGGTGTCATTACGTGAAGTAAGATGATTGTCTTCTACTAAATAGCCTTCTCGCTCTAGTAAGTCTTTTGACCTTAAACCGTAAGGGCAAATGTGCTCTTTAGTAACCATTCTATATAGGATAGCTTTCTTACTCATTTTCCTTTCCTTTATTCAATTTACCTTCAAATTGAGGAATTGGACGCTGTTCGGCCTGTTCCTGAGTTGTTACCTTGCCATTCTTATTTATATCCTCTATCAACCACTCCATCTCCTTTATTTCCTTTCGCTGAGCTTTAATAATGCCGTTTGCTAATTCTCGTACGCGAACGTCTTCAAGGTTAGAACGCTCACTAGTCAAAATAGCTATAGAGTGATGAGCAATCATTGCTTTCGTGTAAGCGGTATCTGAAATGGTACTTTGTGAACGAACAAGATAGATACACAAGGCGAAAGTAAGTGCCGCTATTATAAAAATGGCTGTATTGAGTTTCTTGTTGCTATACATACCTAACATGAAAGCTAACATTATAATCGCCATGCCTGCCCCCATATAGAGTGCCATATAAGTCCTTGTCTCACTGAACCAGACATGCGAGATAGCGTAGGTATTTAAGTACATCATTAAAAACATCGCTACAGTTGAAGTTATTATCATTGCAGCGAACTTAGAGTATTTCATATGTAATCCTTACTTAAGAAATAGTTAATATTTGTAGATCTTTCTAACAAAAGAAAGCTTGAGAGAGGTTACAAACCAATCAATCTTAACTAGTCAAGTTTTGTACCAACAAGGAAATATTATGTTTTTGTCTATATTAATAGTTTTAGCTGCGCTGTTGAGCTGCGTAGGGCTGCATCTTTTTAATATTTCAGTAGTCGCGGACAATATCAGCGAGAGATTGAAGGGAGCTTGGATAAAAACACTGTCGGTAGTCGTTATTGCCATTTCGAGCCAACTTTTACTAGCAGTCATTTTTACTCTGGCGTATGAAATTGGACTTTATTTCGAGCTCGGCGATTTTAAGCAACCTGCCACTTCCATGGATATTTTTTACTTTTCACTAACTACGATTACTACATTGGGTCTTGGAAGTATCGAGCCGGACGGACATCTACGAATGATAGCAGGAGTTGAATCGGCTACAGGGTTTCTACTAATAAGCTGTTCAGCATCGAAAGTGTTCAAGCATATGTAATGTAAAAACTGTAACCTGAGAAGATGTAAACCTCACCCGTCAGGACTAGTTTTTAATGAAACAATGTTTCGCAAATTATTGTCTTTTTAGATACTAAAAAGCGAACAATAGAGCACTCTTTGCTTCTCTCTTAAAGAAGTTTGAGGGTATAGCTTAGCAAACGTTTCAGAACCAAAAGCACGGTTGAAAGCTGACTTTATTATCTCAAAACTGATTTAAATCTGGGCTATGATCTTGGCGCTTTTATTCGAGTCGCTTATGCAGATATATTTGGGATTACTATAGGAGCATACGCACAACTTCGGTAATTCCTTCATCCCTGATAACTCTAGTTTCCAAAAGCAGTTACAGCTTGAGTTCAAACAGATGAACATACGAGCTGCGCTGTGCTATTTACTTCTCTTACGGACATTTTTGCGGGTTTTGAGGTTCTTCCTGCAGACTTTCGAAGATTATGAATCAATACTAGTAATTGAATTTTTTACTGAGTTATGATTTTCGTTTGGTTTTAGAGCGCATTGATTAAATTTACATATCTTCAATAACTATTCTTTATTTTTAAAAGCAACCGAAGAAGCCACCGTTAAACGACAAAAAAGTAACCTTATCTCCTATATGGTGGACTAAATACACCCACGCCTTTTATACTCTTCTACCCATTCCTTGAAGCGTTTTTCATCGCGCTCTGCGGTCTTTGCGCGTCTATGTAAGGTTTTCTTAGACAATGCTTTTGGTTCTTCTTTATCAAAAGTAACTCCAGATAATGCATCTGCAAACATCTCGGGTTTTACATGACTGTAATGCTGCTCGATCATTTCTGTACTGGTTCCACATTGACGCGTAATTACGTCTATGCTGGTTCCGTTGAGAAGCTGCCACGTAATGTAAGTGTGTCGGAGAGAGTACAGCGTTCGAGGTCCTCTGGGTGACTCTTTTAATCCGGAACTTTGAAGAGCTTTCTCAAATGCCTTACCTAATTGCCTTGTGGGCTCGCCACTTGCTAGCAAAAATAGCTTTTGATTGGGTGTGCGCAATGGAAAGCGTTCTCGTAGGTTCGTTAGGGCTCCTATCACATCACGTTTGCAAACTACTTTACGCGGTCCCGTATATTTTGTTGTTTTACCCTTAGAGACATTGATGAAAAATTGAGCTTTTGAACCTTGAGTTTTAATCTCGATATCTTTCCAAGTTAGGTGTTCCATCTCCGTGCCGGGCCTAATTCCGGTATTAACTGCTATTTCACAGTAATCGTATAGTAACTCACGAATTTGACGGGTCTTTTCACTATGAGCGTTTTGCTCACCTTCATATATTTCGTTGAGGATAACATCATACTCTTCTTCAGAAAAAGCCGCACGACGTGTGCCTGTTCCACCTTTCGAAGAAAGAACAGGTACTTGAGCGGCGATCATCCATTTTTGCTCAATAGCTTCTTTAAAAACGAGCTGAAGAGCAGCATTGTGAGTTAATAATGTAGAGGAGGCTGGAGACTTCTTCATTCGTCCCTTACGCCACTCATCAAACTTAGATATTTCTTCTTGGTCAATTGAGGTGATAAACGTACGCGAAAAGTAGGGGATGTGGTAGTTTTCTAACGCTCGAATATAGTCTTTATAGGTGCGTTTACCGCCCCCGTGTTCTAGTTGCTCTTCAAGCTTTTCGATGACGCGGTCAGCTACGTCTTTGAATCGCTTACTTTGGACTAGTGTGTTATTTTCGTGTCTAATTTGGTGGTCTAAGAAGATTCGATGTGCCATGGCGATAGCTTCGTCTTTATCTTTCTTCTTAGTTGATTTACAGAGCCATTTTTTGTGATTGGTTAGTATAAATCGCGCATACCAGCGCTCACTGTTATCTTGTTTAAAGATATACAGCTCGTCGTTTATGTCGTGTCTTTCAGTCTGTTTTGCCATAGCGCCAGTAAAACAGAAAAGAGCTCTCTTTGCAAAGAATTTGCAAAGAAATTAAAAGTTGCATATTTTCAATGCTTTAGAGTGGTTATTTGCATTGAAAATCCGCGTGCCCCTGGTTCGATCCCGGGTCGAGGCACCATTATTTAAGCCCTTGCAGAAATGCGAGGGCTTTTTTGGTTTCGGCGGTTGAAAAACACAGGCACACGCTAACGTGCCCCTGCGGCTGCGCCGCGCGTTACAATCCCGGGTCGAGGCACCATTATTCAGAAAGCCCTGCATGAAAATGCGGGGCTTTTTTGATCTCGGCGGTTGAAAAACACAGGCACACGCTAACGTGCCCCTGCGGCTGCACCGCGCGTTACAATCCCGGGTCGAGGCACCATCATTTAAGCCCTTGCAGAAACGCGAGGGCTTTTTTGATTTCGGCCAACCAGCCCCGAGCTTTCAATTAAATCCGGTTTTTCCAAAAACTATTCTGATAAAAGTTATTTCTCTAGTGCTTTAACCATCCAGTTATGCCAAATTCTGCGTTAATACCTACGAAAGGGTACTTAATTTAGCGAGTGGTGCACTTATTGACTTTTAATCTAAGTAACTTGATGCACTTAATCGTCGAGGTTTGATTTAATGCGTCTTGTGTCTTGTGTCTTGTGTCTTGTGTCTTGCGTCTTGTGTCTTGTGTCTTGCGTCTTGCGTCTTGCGTTTGGAGTCTTGTATGAGTTATGACTAGACTTTCGTTATAGATTTTCACAATTTAAATTAAAAGGGAGTTTAATTACGATGCTTAAGTATATTCATAGTTTTCTGTTTTCGAATAAAAGCCATCGAGTACGTGTGAAGTCGCCAATTGTATTTAAATTAGGTGCTTATGTAACATTCTTCGTGGTTTCATCTATTGTATTTTCCGGTTCTACCTTAGCAAAAACGGTTTGTAGTACTGAAGTGATAGAGGAAAAAGGCACCCCTACTCTCAGTTCTGGGCTGATTGATGCAATGTATGAAGCAATTAGCACTAACACGTTTGCCCTTGACGAACCTTATACTTTGATAAGTAAGAAACATTTCTGTACGGGTGTAGGTAAGTCTAATAAAGGAACCGAAAGCTCTTTGGAAACCTTTAACAGTGTTCCAAATCCTGATCCAGCTCCGAAAGGAGGTGATAAGCAAACAGTCAAGCAGACTAGAGCTGATGGAACCAGGGAGTGGACTTATACATATATGAATGGAGTTTGGGTATTGACTGGATACAAATACACACCTTTGCCTGATGCTGATAGTTTGGATCCATAATTGACCGGCCCCAAATAAATGGATTCACGATATAGATGAATTCGGGCATGATTATGCCCCCTAGTGGGGCTTATCGATGAAATCGAAATGAACAGATAGTTTCCAATATTAAGCAGCATGAAGCGGGGCTGAAAGGCCAATTAACACCTCAAGTCATTGATGATGACGAACACACAAGCGCTAAGACATCTGTACCAAACTTAAAAACTCTTGAAGCGAAGACACATGGAATTGTGCCTTTGGTGACTTTTTAACGCCCGGTCGAAGTATCTGAACCGTTTTCATACCTAAACTATTACCCGCACTAATTTCTGACTCCTCACTGTCTCCAATAACCCATACCTCACTCGGAGCTGTATTATATTTTTTGGCTATGATGTCGAAGTAGAATGCTTTGCCTTTTCTAGGCGGGTTACCTGGGTCATCGTAGTAAATGTCTTCAAAAGCACCTTCAACGCCCAATTGGCGAATTTTCGAATGTTGAAATTTTTGGAATCCAGAAGTTACAAGTAGCTTCACCTCTTCAAACGCATTAACTAAATGAGTGTCTTCATAGCCTTCTATAGGGTGCGCAATACTCAACTGCGAAAAGTAAGCATAACTCGCAGATTTTGAATGCTCAGAGAACTTATATTTTTCAACAATATAGTCCAAAGGTTTACGCCAAAAATCCAGACGCATTTCTTGTCTCATAGAGGGAGTTAAATCGTTACTCTTATCTGACTCGATGACATCGAATAGAGGTAGCAATATGTCTTCACCTACACTATTGCCCGGAGCTAAGCAGTTGTCGAAATCAAAAATAATTAATGGCATGTATGGATAAATTACTAGGGAGTGGTGTGCACCATAGTCGCACATGAATGTTTCGATTTCAGAAAGAGCAACCTGCATAGTCGCGCACTTGTCGCATAGTGGAATTACGCCAAATACTCTGAAAGCAAGCCTGATAAGAACTAGTTTGCGCTTTTTAGGCGCAGTTAAAGCCAAAAAACGCTTTTTTAATAAAAAACTTATGCATGTTCTTGCCTACTTTTCAAAATGGGTACTACGCTTACTTCATATGTAAAAACGCAGCGAAATATAACGTTGTTACTTTTTAAAAGAGGTAACGCGCCATTGCTCTGTGTTTTAAAGAGATAGTTTTTGGCTTAACACCTGTGATTTTAAGCGGAGTGAGAAACTTCGAACTGTTAATAATGATAGGAAGCTAGCTGCTTCGTTCAACTGCCTTTGTCTAAAAGAAGCAACCGGCAGTTGAATGTTCAGGGTGAAACTAAGCCGCGCGTAATTCTCAAGGAGAGTTTTTTGTCAGCTAACAACACATCTTCAAATCAGCAGAGCGCAGTAAACACCATATTTGCTATTTCAGGTATTGGAGTTATCGCTTCGTGGGTGCTCTACTTTTCAGTATCGGCGTTAGCCGCTCTCGCTGTGCTAACCGGCGCAGTGGTGATTTGTGCCCTTATTCACTCAAAAAGTAACAGCGAAAGCGACGAGATATACCCGACAGAGAATAGTGCTGCGGATATGGCGGCAAGCAGAAATGCTGATATTGAAAAAGCCAGTGAGGGGTTAAGTGTTTCACTTGGCACTTGTGACGCCAATTTATCGGACATCAAATCAACGCAGGATGACGCAGTAGAAACTTTGTCTCACGCCTTTAGCAGTTTGAAATCACTAGTTTCTCAACAAATTGAGTGTATTGAAGATCTGCTAAGTGTGGACGAAGCGCATACGCAGTCTTACTCCGACCGAATGCGCAATTTCGCCCGCGAAACCGATGGAACACTAACGCAATTCATTGATTCTACAGAACAGATGTCGTCGTCGACAAAGCACCTAATGGAGCAAGTGCAAACCATTCAACAGGCCATGCCTACGGTAATTGAAGCACTGAGTGGTATTGATGACATCGCTGCGCAAACTAATTTACTTGCTTTGAATGCGGCCATAGAGGCGGCGCGAGCAGGTGAGGCTGGTCGTGGCTTCGCTGTTGTTGCTGATGAAGTCAGGGCGCTCTCAACTCGCTCCACTCAGTTTAGTGATGTGATTAAAACCCAGGTCGAGAACATAAGAAGTCTGGTAGATAAGCTCACAGACACCGCTGAATTTGTAGCGTCGCAGGATATTTCTCAGGTGGTTAATGCTAAATCACATATCAGTGAGCAGTTGTCTGAGATTATCAAGAAAGCGGAGGCTGACCTTGTAACCACTAAACAGATTGAAGACATTGGCTCTCAGCTTGACGAGTCGATAAATGCGGCCATTCGGGGTATGCAATTTGGCGATATCAACGGCCAACACATTCAGTATACCCAAGATATGATCAAGTTCATTTTAGAGCAGTTGGCGACGTTAGACGCCAACAATATCGAGCGTTTCGTCAGTGCATTAAACGAGTACCAAAAAGGACTCGCTGCGAAAGGGAAAAATGACCACAACCCTGTGTCTGCAACATCTATGGACGCTGGGGAAGTCGAATTGTTCTAGCTAAGCAAGGAACAGGAAGCACAGTCAGTAATGACCTACTTTGGAGAAGTGAGCATATGAGCAAACACATTCTAGTTGTTGACGATTCAGTATCCATTCGTCAGATGGTAGAAATGACCCTAAAAGGTGCGGGCTATACCGTTACGACAGCCCAAGACGGGCAAGATGCGTTAGATAAATGCAAAAGTCAGCAATTTAATTTTGTTTTAACCGATCAGAATATGCCACGAATGGATGGCCTTACGCTTATAAAAAATTTGCGCGGTTTGGGGACTTACAGCAGAACGCCTGTTGTTATGCTTACTACAGAAGCAGGCGACGATATGAAAGCAAAAGGTAAAGCCGCTGGCGCCACAGGCTGGATGGTAAAGCCTTTCGATCCAAACAAGCTTCTTGATGTAACGAAGCGCGTGCTGGGCTAAATCGCCCACCCACTCCTAAAATCTGGAAGGATTCGGAATGAGCATCGATATAGAACAGTTTCATGGCGTGTTTTTCGACGAGAGCGATGAGCATCTCGACGATATGGAACAGCTATTGATGAGTTTAGATGTTGAATCCCCTGATCCTGAAGAGCTGAATAGCATTTTTCGCGCTGCCCATTCGATTAAAGGTGGCAGCGGTATTTTCGGTTTTGATGCGTTGATGAATTTAACGCATGTGATGGAAAACTTGTTAGATAAAGCCCGCAACAATGAGCTTAGTGTTACCGCTGACATTGTAAATGTGCTTTTAGAAACTCTCGATGTTTTAAAAGACACGCTTAACGCCTACCGCGATGAGACCCCCGTACCAGAAGACAGTATTGCCGAGCGCATTAAAATTCTAAATGGCGTAATCAACGGTCAATCTACAGACGCAACCTCAGGCGATGGTGACGATTCTTCAGAAGTAAGCGTGAATGCGCAAAACGAAAGCGCTCAGGACGACAGCTTTGGTTTCTTTGACGATGAGCCTAATAGTGCTATTGAAGCCGCTGACGACAGTTTTGGTTTTTTCGACGACGAACCAGTTAACGAAGCGCTCTCTCACGGCGACAACACTAAAAGTGAGAATAATGACGATGACGGCTTTGGCTTCTTCGATGATGAAATATCGAATAATACAGTTGGCGCACAAACTGCATCGACTAAAGCCGAAACAGCTGAAGTAGAGCAGGGTTTCGGTTTTTTCGAAGACGCACCGTCAGCTACCAATATCAATACTTCCCTAGAAATTGCGAGTAGTAATAACGCGCAAAGCGCCAGTACTCAATCGAATACAGCAACAACATCTAACAATGATAAAGCGCCAACAAGTGGCGTTGCCCCCACTACAACACAAGTCAAAACGCCACCAAAACCGCCAGCGAAAAAGAGCACTGCCCGTGAATCGGCCTCTATTCGTGTAGACACCACTAAAATTGATGCCATGGTTAACTTAGTCGGAGAGCTGGTTATTACCCAGTCTATGCTGTCTATGATAGGGCAAGACGTTGAAGGGCAAGTTGGCGAGCGGCTGCAGCTAGCCATTGATGAGTTGCAGCGAAACACCCGGGAAATTCAAGAATCAGTGATGTCTATGCGCATGCTCCCGCTAACCGCAACCTTTAATCGTTTCCCGCGCTTAGTAAGAGATTTGGCAGGTAAGTTAGGTAAGCAGGTAGAACTGGTACTCCAGGGAGGCAGCACGGAAATTGATAAAAGTTTAATTGAAAAGATTGTCGACCCCCTTACCCATCTCGTTCGCAACAGCATCGATCACGGCATAGAAATGCCCGACAAACGCGTCGCTGCTGGCAAGCCAGAAAAAGGCACGGTTATTCTAAGTGCCGAGCAGAAAGGCGGTAGCATTATTATCAGCATTATTGATGATGGCGGTGGTCTTCACCGCGACAAAATTCTCGATAAAGCGCGAAGTAACGGGCTCACCGTATCTGATGACATGCCTGATTCAGAAGTATGGCAGCTTATATTCCAACCTGGGTTTTCAACTGCCGAAGCCATTACCGATGTATCGGGAAGAGGGGTAGGTATGGATGTGGTGCGCCGCAATATCGAATCGATAGGCGGTCGTATCGATATCGAGTCTAGTGCCGGTGAAGGTTCAGCGTTTTTCATTCACCTGCCGCTTACGCTAGCCATAGTTGATGGCATGTGTGTGTCGGTGGGTAAGCAAATCTTCGTGATCCCACTTTTAAATATTATTGAATCCTTCCAGCCTACTAAGCAGCAGCTGAAGACCTTGGGCAACGACACCGTTCTCTATATACGAGATCAATACTGGCCTTTGGTGCCCCTCTACGACTTCATGGAAGTAGAGGATGCCGCGCTTTCTCCCACAGAAGGCATTGTGGTGTTGCTTGAAAGCAGTAAAAAACGCTTTGGTGTTTTGGTTGATGCACTCGTCGGTCAGCAGCAGGTGGTGATTAAAAGCTTAGAAGAGCACTACCGTAAGGTGGCTGGAATAGCGGGGGCAACCATTATGGGCGACGGAAAAGTCGCACTTATTATCGATGCAGACTCCATTGCTACAACGTATACCTCCAGTCAAATAGAGGAGTTACTTTCATGAGTGAAACTGCCTTGCATCAAGCGGTTACCGGCGGACAGGACAAAGAATATTTAAGTTTTGTGCTTGGCGATGAGCATTACGCCTTGGACATCACCACAGTAAAAGAAATTAGAGGGTACGAACAAGTCACTAAGATTGCGAATGCGCCAGCCTTCATAAAAGGCGTGATTAATTTGCGTGGTGACATCGTTCCTATCGTGGACTTGCGCATTAAGTTTAACGTCGGCGAGGCCACATATAACGACTTCACAATAGTGATAATGCTGAATATTCAAGAGCGTATTGTTGGCATCGTGGTAGATGGTGTATCCGATGTTATTCGCTTGTCTGAAGAACAAGTACTTCCGCCACCAGAGTTTGGCGTAGCTTTTGACAGCAGGTATCTACACGGCTTAGCTGATGTAGATGAAAACATGGTCATTCTGGTGAACATAGAAAGCTTAATAACCAGCGAAGAGCTGGGTTTAGTCGCACCTGAGAGCGTAATAGACGACGCGTAGTTACAAGGTCCTTCACTAAACGGAAACACCTGACATTGGGAAATATTAGTTATGGGCGTATTTAATTTTCTGAACGGCGAAGAGTTAAAAATAGCGAAGCACGACTCGCTATTGAAGTCGAATATCCTAAAGGCCAGTGCCTCAAACTTGTTGGTTATCGACAAGTCGGGGGGTATTCACTACCACACTCCCGCATTCCTGCGAATGACAAAGGCCTACCCTAAGGACTTTACTGTCAACGATGGTGAGTCTTCACTATCAGGAAAGCACATAGACGACATTGCAAATGGGGCCAGCGCTTCAGAAAACCTGTCTTATTTACTTACCCATACTTCGGGCGATAAGCACCTCGTTTCTCTTGCTGAGCACGGCTTTTGTGTAAGTGCATCTACAATAACGATAGACGAGAATGGCACTCAGCTTTATGTCACCGAGTGGCAGGACAACACTGAAAATAAACGCAACAAAGGTATGGTCGATGCCATTATGCGAAGCCAGGCGGTGATATCGTTTACGACAGATGGCGAAATCTTGTCCGCCAACGATAACTTTTTATCCGCAATGGGTTATAGCGAAAGTGAGGTGGTGGGAAAGCATCATCGTATTTTTGTCGACAGTAACTATGCACAAAGCGACGAATACAAACAGTTTTGGCAAAAGCTTAAAAGTGGCGATGTACACAGCGGAGAGTTTTGCAGAATAAACAAGCAAGGCGAAGAGGTGTGGATTCAAGCGACCTACAATCCAGTATTTGATGACAACGGTGACGTAGATTACATCATCAAGTTTGCCTCTGATACTACAGCGCAAAAACAAAAAAATGCTGACTACGAAGGGCAGATTACGGCCATTAAGAAATCACAGGCCGTGATCGAGTTTGATCTTGAGGGGAACATTTTAAATGCCAATGAAAATTTCCTCGCCGCAATGGGCTATAGCCTGTCAGAAATTAAAGGGCAGCATCACAGTATGTTTGTCGACCCAAGCTATAAGTTAAGCGCTGAATATGCAGCTTTTTGGCAAAGCTTAAAAGCCGGAGAGCACAGTGAGGGTGAGTATAAACGCATTGCAAAAGGTGGCAGGGAAATATGGATCCGCGCATCGTACAACCCCATTTTCGACAGCTCGGGTAAGCCATTTAAAGTCGTTAAATTTGCCACCGATGTAACGCAAGACAAGTTAAAAAATGCGTATTTCGAAGGACAAATTAACGCTATCAGCAAATCTCAGGCTGTGATCGAGTTTGATGTCGACGGCACTATCATTACTGCTAACGACAACTTCCTCAACACCATGGGCTACCGACTAGACGAAATCAAAGGTAAACATCACCAACTATTTGTGGATGAAGAAACCAGACAGTCAGAGTCGTACCAGCGTTTTTGGTCTGAACTTAAAGAAGGTAATTTCTTCTCAGGAGAATTTAAGCGCGTAAGCAAAGCAGGAAAAGCCGTTTGGATCCAAGCTTCTTACAACCCTATAGAAGACATGAATGGCAACCCGTTTAGGGTGGTCAAATACGCGACTAACATTACCGAAGAGAAGTTGAAAAACGCCTACTTTGAAGGCCAATTAAATGCCATTAGTAAGTCACAGGCCGTCATTGAGTTTGACCTTGAGGGGGTTATTTTAAACGCAAACAGCAACTTCTTAGCCGCGATGGGATATACCCTAGATGAAGTGAAAGGAAAGCATCACAGTATTTTTGTGGAGCCTGGTTTCAAAAACAGCCCTGAATACGCAGCATTCTGGGAGCAATTGCGCCAAGGCGTTTATGCTAGCGGAGAATACAAGCGTTTCAACAAGTCAGGAAAACCAGTTTACATTCAAGCCTCTTACAACCCAATCCTAGACCAAAACGGCACGCCGTTTAGAGTCGTGAAATATGCCACGGACGTGACAGGAAGAACCTTAGCGGTAGAAAGCATTAAGTCTATTATGGCAAGTCTAACAGACGGTGATTTACTGAAAACGATAGAAGAGCCATTAGAAGGTGACTTTAAGGTGCTTGGCGAATCTATTAATCACTTTATTGGTGAACTGCGCGACACCATAGTGAAAATTCACACCGCTGTGGAAACCATCGATACGGCTTCAAATGAAATCGCCACCGGCAACGCCGATTTGTCTAGTCGTACCGAGCAGCAAGCGTCTAGCTTAGAAGAAACAGCGTCAGCCATGGAAGAGTTAACGGGCACAGTGAAGCTGAACGCAGAGAATGCCGATCAAGCAAAAGGCTTGGCAAGCCAGGCGTCAGAAGTAGCATCTGAAGGCGGAAAGGTCATTGAACAAGTAGTGCATACCATGGGTGAAATTAACGACTCTGCCCAGCGTATATCTGACATCATCGGCGTTATTGATGGCATTGCTTTCCAAACTAACATACTCGCACTGAACGCAGCAGTTGAAGCTGCAAGAGCGGGCGAGCAAGGTCGCGGGTTTGCCGTTGTTGCCTCTGAGGTGAGAACGCTAGCGCAGCGTTCTGCCGAGGCGGCAAAAGACATAAAGGCACTAATTTCTGCGTCGGTCGATAAAATTGGTGATGGCAACGTGTTGGTGAATAAGTCTGGGGAAACCATGGCCAACATAGTCACTGCAATTAAACGCGTTAACGACATTATGTCTGAAATTGCAGCGGCATCGTCTGAGCAAGCCACCGGAATACAGGAAGTGAGCAATGCGGTGGTGCAAATGGACGAAATGACTCAGCAAAATGCTGCGTTAGTTGAACAAGCAGCAGCGGCTGCAGACAGTATGAGACAGCAATCGGGTGAACTAGCCCAACGGGTGTCTGTGTTCAAAGTGGGAAGTAGTCGCAAGCCCACTCAGAATGCTGACATTCAGTCGCTAAACGGCAGCAAAGCATTACCTAAAGAGCGTGAAGTGCCCAAGCAGCGAATGAAAGCGCTGAACCCAGCGGCACCAGATGCGTCAGATTGGGAGGCGTTTTAGTGTATGACCGCTCTACAAAGCACGGATGCGCAAAGGGAATTTCCATATAGCCGAAGAGATTTTGAACGGGTTAAAAGCCTGCTGTTTAAACAAGCCGGAATTAACTTAGCTGATTCAAAAGATGCGATGGTATACAGCCGCCTTGCCAGGCGGCTGCGTGCACTAGAGATACACAGCTTTAAAGAGTACTTAGCGTATGTAGGAAGCTGTAAAGATGAAATGGAACACTTCATTAATGCGCTCACCACTAACCTCACGGCATTTTTCAGAGAGCCACATCACTTTGACGCACTCGCCAATTACCTGACAAAGCGACCTCAAACTAAGCGTATTTGGTGTGCCGCAAGCAGCACTGGCGAAGAGCCTTATAGTATTGCAATGACAGTGGCGTCGGTGTTTGGCACCTTTACTCCCAATGTACAAATACTTGCCACTGATATCGACAGTAAAGTTCTGCAAAAGGCTCGGGAAGGAGTGTATGCCCAAAACAGTATCAGTCAGCTGTCTTACGATTATAAAACGCAATTTTTCTATAGGGGAAAAGGCGCACAAACCGGAAGAGTAAGAGTAGTGGATGAGCTGAGAAAAATGGTGCAGTTCGAACCACTAAATTTGATGTCGCCAAACTGGTGTGTGGATGCGCCAGTGGACGTGATTTTTTGCCGTAACGTCATGATTTATTTCGATCGACCCACGCAGCGCAAAATTTTAGCGCGCATGGTTAAATTGATGTGCAATGACGGGATGTATGTCGCAGGGCACTCTGAGAACTTCACGATGTATCCTGAACTGGTCGCACCCATGGGGAAAACCATTTATCGGCCAGTCGTTTAAAAGGAATTTGCAGTATGAGTCAGGACGAAAACCCCATTCGATACTTTGATAACCGCCTTCAAAAAGAAGCCGTTAAACTATTGCCGGGTCAGTACTATGCCACTGCTTCAGACAAAGCGCTGGTAACCATTCTTGGTTCTTGCGTAGCAGCGTGTATTTTCGATCAAGAAAAGAAGATTGGTGGTATGAATCACTTTATGTTGCCTGACCTCAACTTCACCACCAATCTCGACGCTTGCCTAGCCACAAAGTACGGTGTACACGCCATGAACATGTTAATTGATCAGCTTGTACACCTTGGCGCACGGCGAAATAAGTTGATGGCTAAAGCATTCGGAGGAGGAAAGGTGCTTCCTGGGTTTGTGCAGCAAGACATTGGACGAGTAAACGCTGAATTTGTCTTGGAGTATTTGGATGACGCGAACATACCGTTAATAAGTAGTGATTTAATGTCTACTTATGCTCGCAAAATTTATTACTTTCCTGCCGACGGTAATGTTTATATGAAGCGTATTCGCGAGTTTAACAATGCTACCCTCTACGAGCGCGAATCTACCCACCGGGTTCTACTTTCTGAACAAGCTAAGACGGGTGTAATTTCATTTTCGGAACAGTCACATGCCTATAAAAGTCCTCGTAGTTGATGACTCTGCGTTAATCCGCCAAATCCTTTCAGAAATAGTAACCCGAGATCCAGGTTTAACGCTTGTGGGTGCGGCGCCGGATGCTTATGCGGCGAAGCGAATGGTGCAAGAGTTCAGGCCAGACGTTATTACTCTGGACATTGAAATGCCGAAGGTAGACGGGTTACGTTTTTTAGAAGTAATGATGAAGGCGATGCCGACCCCAGTTGTGATGATATCTACGCTGACTGAAAGAGGTGCCGACGCAACACTGCGTGCGCTCGAACTAGGCGCTGTGGATTTTATGGCAAAGCCAAAGCTCGGCGTAGCGCAAGGTATGGCTGAATACGCGGCGGTTATTGTTGAAAAGATAAAAGCAGCAGCGCATTCGAGGTTAGGCCAACCTACGCAAACACGCTGCACAAAACATGCTTCTATGCGCTACACAGGAACCGAAAAGTTAATTGGTATAGGCGCATCAACTGGGGGAACCGAAGCAATAAAAGACGTTATCATGCATTTTCCCCGCAATGCACCGGCCACCATTATTTCCCAACACATGCCTCCAGGGTTCACAACCACCTACGCCAAGCGGCTCGATAGCCTTTGTGAAATAACCGTGAGAGAAGCGCACGGAGGGGAGCGTTTATTGCCTGGATTTGCGTACTTGGCACCAGGTAATAAACATTTAAAAGTAGAGCGTAGCGGCGCTGACTATCGTTTAACCCTTGATGATGGCCCCAAGGTATCGGGACACAAGCCCTCCGTTGATGTGATGTTTGACTCGCTGGCTGAGCATGCTGGCGCAAACGCGGTGGGTGTGCTGCTTACAGGCATGGGACGGGATGGAGCAAAAGGCCTTAAGAGTATGCACACAAAAGGCTCTGTTACGTTTTGTCAGGATGAAAAAACCTGCGTTGTTTACGGTATGCCTAAAGTGGCTGTAGAAATGAAAGCCGCTAGTTTTATCAAGCCGTTAGAAGATATCTCAGATGCAATTCTAGATACGCTAGAAGCATTGGGCGCGGGAAGTAGATATTAGCTTCCCGAACACTAAATGTAGCAGCGTATTGTAAAATATGGTTAATGAAAATTTTGAGACTCCAATACAGTACTTTGACGAACGCTTTTCTATTCAAGCGGTAAAGCTGCTGCCAGGTCAATATTTCGTGACAACTTCGAACAAAATGTTGGTGACCGTTTTGGGTTCTTGTATAGCGGTATGTCTTTTTGATCCCTTGCTAAAAATTGGGGGAATGAATCATTTTATGCTTCCTGCATCACAAAATGTGACTGAAGTACACGAAAAGGCAGCGAGATACGGTATTTATGCCATGGAAGTATTGATCAATGACTTGATTAAGCTGGGGGCATGTAAAAAAAGGCTAAAAGCAAAGATATTTGGAGGAGGAAAAGTCGTTCCAACTTTTGTGCAACAGGATGTAGGCCAAATAAATGCAGACTTTATTGAAGGGTATTTAGAGGCTGAAGAAATTATTATTTTAGCTAGTGATCTACGTGAAGACTATGCAAGAAAAATCTATTTTTTCCCTGCTGATGGCGGCGTCCTTATGAAAAAGATCAGAACATTGAAAAATGCTACTATCATAAATAGAGAAAGCCAACATCGCTGGGAGTTATCTCAAAGAGCTTCGAGCGGAAATATCGATTTCTTTGAAGATTAATATTCTAATAAATTGGCTTTAGAAAACTAATAGTAAAGATTCATTCCTCCTCCTGTATTTACCTATCGTTATTAGGCTTGTTCCAGAAAAGCTAAGGTGTTTTAATAGCAACGCTTAATAGTGAGTAATGCTGCTGCAGAATGCTGTTGCTGTAGCCGATACTATGGATAGGCTCACTATTTAGTGCGTAAAAATATAAAAATCGATACGTAAGTGGAATGGTAAGGTAAATCATTGTCGACATAATAATATAAAAGACAATGGCTTATGTGCGTTAGCAAGAACAAGGTAGGCAGAGTTTTATTACTGCGTATGTTTTGTAGTACCTAACTAGAATAAAAGGCCTGCTATATTCCTTACAGATTTGAGAGCAAATATATGCTCATTCTTACGGTATGACACTAACCCGGGATTATAACGAGTAGTTGGGGACTCTTATGAAACAGCAAACGTTTATAGCAGTATCAGCTTTAATGTTTTCTTCTTCTGTTTTGGCTAATGGCGGCTTTGAACCGAATAAGAAAGCATGCGTGAACGTCGGAAAAGAAATCACTCGCGTAAGCACTGAAATGGACGCAGCTAAGTCAGGTATTCAGAAGTCATGGCTTAAGCGTCAATTAAGCGCACTAGAAACGAAACGCAATTCTTGCAGCACACAAGGTTTTAAGCCAAACCAGCCCGAGCTAGCAAAAGTTTAATTGTTTTGTATTTCGATTTGAAAAAAGTCTTACTTCGGTAAGACTTTTTTGTTTGCGCCTAACTATTTTGCAACTACGCTAGATTTATAGTGGTCAGGCACAGCGAGGTCGTTGTGCCCTCGCACAGAACACGTTACGAACTTATCATTTCGATAAGCGCAGTAAGCGAAGCAATGTTGTGATCGGGAGCAAGACCTAACGGGTACATCATTTTCCCCGAGCGTTCTACGAATGCGGTTTGCATACCTGTCGCCTTAGCACCACTTACATCCCAACCATGAGCCGCCACCATCATGGCATCTTCGTTCTTTACGTTAGCCTGCTGACAGGCCCAGTGATAAACCGCAGCATGTGGTTTGTAGGTACGTACACTTTCCACACTTAATACATGGGAAAAATAGGGCTTAATATTGGCAAACTCAAGCTGTGCGTCTAGTCCGGCTTTAGACGAGTTTGAAAGCGCGACTAAGGTTACACCAGCACTTTGAAGCGCCTTTAATGTAGGAACAACATCGTCGTGCGCTGGCAATCGGGTAATATGCTTTTTGATGGTATCTTTTGCGGTAGCCTCATCAACAGAGATATCCTTACTGTGAGCTACCATGGTAAGCGCTGCGGCTCCAATATCAATGAAATCGTGAAACTGTCCAGACGCAACATCCACTAAACTGTGATGCAATAGGTTAGCAAACCATAAGTCTACCAGTGTCTCATCGCCGTTTAGCACCGACGCTAAGCCTGTTTTTATGGCCTGCATGTCTAGTAGTGTTTCATTAATATCGAAGAAAATAACCTTTGGCGTCACGATTCAACTTCCTATAGTTGATGATAGTAAACGGTACGTTTCGTTTTTAGCTTGTTCGTTGCTTATACCACTGTAAAACAGAATTGGTTTTGCTAAAGCACATTACGACCAATGTCGATGAATTAACGCTGACAGGATATAAGAAGAATCTAACAAGAAAGGGGGGCAAGAAAAGGCAGCAATAGCCTCATAAACCTTGAACGAAATATATTGAGAGAAACGAACAACAAAAAGCCGGCACTAAGGCCGGCTTTATTTTTAGGTGTTGCGCTTTTTGTTCTTAGAAGAACAAGTAAGAAACGCTAAGCTTCATGCTACGAGGCATAATGTAGCGGCCGTTTGGTGAATCTGGATTACGTGGGTCACCCTCGGTAATACCTTGTTCGTCGGTCAGGTTATCAACAGAGAACTGAAGACGAAGTGATTCAGTTGGCTCTAGAGTTAGACCTACATCAATCTTCTCGTATCCCTCTAGTACAACTGTGTTTTCGTTGTTACCAAAGCGATCATCAACCGCTGATAATGTACCGTATACCGTGGCATACATATCGCCGATATCGAAGCCGTAGCTTGGTGTTACACGTACTTGCCAACCAGGCTGACGCTGAGATTCATTGCCTTCGTTATTGGCGCTGGCAGTAATTTCAGTTTCCTGAATAGTTCCGTTCACGCTCAACGAGAAGCCTGAATCGTGGCTATAGCGACCGTCAAGTTCTATACCGTAAGCTTCGTTGGTAAGAATTTCAGCCGGTGCGCCCGGACGGCGTACAAACGTATCGCCTTTTACTTCGTTTGCGAATGCAGTCGCAAAGAACTGGATGCTGTCATTCATGAACTTATAGCCAAGCTCGCCTTGAGTAACTTCTTGAATCAAGTCGTTACCGCCAGTGTAGGCACCCCAGTTGTCTCTGAAGTCGTCGAAATAAGGCATTTTATAGCCTCGGTTCATGCGAACGAATACACCGCTGGTGTCATTAAGCGCGTAGTTTGCGCCCACCGTCCACGACGTTTTAGTTTCGTCGTACTCAAGTGCTTTAGTTATTTTGCCGTCAAGATCTTCATCTACCGAATAGTTCACTTCGTGATTTTCACGGCGTAGCCCTAAGTCGATGCTCAGGTCTGTGGTTGCGTACCACGTACCCGTTGCATAAAGTGCGAACGTGCTTGCATCACCTACAGAGCTGATGTCGTAGTTCCAATCGCAGCCTTGTGCGTCAGTGTTACATTCGATCCCGTCTAGCAATTCGCCGCCTGGCTGCAACACGTGGTAAGCCGTGTTACCAATGCTCCACCAGTCATTAGCTTTGGTTGATGCACTGTAAATACCAAATGATGTATCGAAGTCTTCCCAGCTTTTCGACACAGCAAGGTCGTTAGTGAAAGCTTCAATATCTTTAAGTACTACCCAACGGCCGATTTGCTGAATAGGCGTATCACCGTCATACACTGTGCCAGTTACTGCACCAGTGGCTGATTCGCCATTGTCGGCAACATTTGCAACGGTAGTTGCAGAACCATTCGGTACAAGACCAAAAGTATTGGCTTCACCTTTGGTAAGGTTAAAGCGGTCAACTAGCTGCCAGTCGTTGCCTAAGTCAAGCTTAATGCTACCGCCACTTACGTGACCGTCCCATCCACGACCTTCGCCAAAGTCGAATGACTCAGTAGTATCATTAGGGCCATACGTAATGGTGCCTTGTCGATTCAATGGACCAATTTGCGTATAGTTTGCGTCGATACCTTCAACGTTTAAAGGTGTAGGTAAGTACCAAGTACCGCGATCGTCAGTTTGACGGGTATAAAGGTTAAGCTCGCCTTTTTCGAAAACTTTAGTGATGTTAACGGTGAACTGGTTACCCTGCTCAGAATTAAAGCCGGCATCACGAATACCTTCTGAGCTCTTAATGTAGCCACCAACCATGTAGTACAAGTCGTCATCTAGTGCGCCGCTTGCAACCACGTCAATGCGGTTTAGGCCGTAGTCAGAGATAGTGTACTTCGCTGACGCTTCTGTCGACTCGCCACCACGTTTAAGGCGGAAGTTTGTTGTAAGACCTGGTTGACCGTTGCTTACTACTGGGTTTGGACCACCGCGTAAACCTTCAACCATTTCAATGGTATCGTCTATGCGAAACAGCTGAGAGTTCTCAAGGAAAGATAGCGTAGGTGCAGGGTAGATAGGAGAGTTCTCAAGCGCAATCGTTAAGAACGGCGCATCGCCACCACCTGGAAAACCACGCACAAATACGTTCGCGCCAGACTCACCGCCTGAGCTTTCAACCCAAACACCTGGAATGGCCTTAAACAAATCGGCCGTAGACTTAGGTGCCAATTTTTCAATGTCGCTAGCGTCGATGTTGGTTACCGCGAAGCTTGCGTCAATCTTTCTAATCCCTGCGCCGCCTGGCGTACCGCTGACAACAATGATCTCTGCGTTGTCTTTCGCTTGTTGTTTTACGTCTTCTTGTGCCATGGCAGGCTGCGTTAGTGCTACCGCTACTGCACTCGCCAGCATTCCTTTTGTAAACAACGTTTTCATGGTGTGTGCTCCCGAAAATGTTCTATTGCGTTGTTAACTGAATGCGTTAAACAGGTTTAAAAATTGTTATACGCATCACGATTGCGAAACAAAATAGATCTGTTTGCAAACGATTGCAAGAATAAAATGCAATCGTTTGCAAATTTTTTGTTTATTGTTGTTAACATGGTTTTACGCCAAGACGATTCGCGCTATATTGTGAATTCGGCTGTAGAGTCGACGATTTATCCGGTTTAGGTAGCGGTTTTACGCTTATATTTTGTAGTGCTATCACGGGTAACCCGGTATACCGAAAATTATTAGAGAATGGTCACATTGGTTTCTGAAACAAAACTCACCTTAGCGAAGCTGGCTGATATTGCTGGTGTATCAACTTCGACAGCATCACGGGCACTGAAAGACAACCCGCTTATTAAGCAGGAAACCCGAAACAGAATTCAGGCACTAGCTAAAGAGCACAATTTTAGTATTAACGCGGCCGCTAGCCGCTTAAGAACACAGAAAACTCACGTGATAGCGGTGATTTTAAATCTAATCGACAACACCGAACAAAGCACTACAGACCCATTCCTGCTTAAGCTGGTGGGAGAGCTAAATCAGGCGCTAAATGCCAAAGGCTACGAGCTACTGCTGTCTAATTCATTTATGGCATCTGACGATTGGGCGAACTACTTTATTCGTAGCCAGCGTGCCGACGGCATTATTGTCATTGGACAAGGCAAATCTACGGCCAAAATCGACCGAGCAGCACAGTCGGGCATTCCCATTGTGTTGTGGGGCGATGCAAAAACAGACGCGCCATATCCCATTATCGGCGGCGACAACTATCTGGGTGGCTATACGGCAACCCAGCATTTGCTGAGCCACGGCGCCAAACGCATTTTGTTTCTTGGAGACTCTGAACACGCGGAAATGCAGGAACGTCACAAGGGATATTCGCAGGCACATAAAGACGCTAACGTGCCAATAGATGCGCAGTGCACTTGCGCTATAGACATTACCTCTAAAGCGGCTTACCAATATATTAACGAGCGCATAAAAGCGAATGGCTTAGACTTCGACGGCATCGTATGCGTAAGCGACATGGTAGCGTTGGGCGCATTGAAAGCGCTTAAAGAGCGCTACGTTGGTATTCCAAGCGATGTTGGCATAGTGGGGTACGACGATATTTCTTTAGCTGAACTTATGCACCCGTCGTTAACAACGGTGCGTCAGAATACTCAGCAAGCCGCAATAGAGATGGTTACGCAGCTATTAAACCAGTTTGAAAACAAACCTACAGAAAGCCAGGTAGTGGAAACAACCTTAATTGCCCGTCGCTCTACGCAGCACAGCGACTAATATTTCGCTTTTTTATCAGCTTTTTAACGCATAAACGCTATTATTTAACGGTAACAGGGTGTCGATATTAAACTCTAACAAAAAAATAATAGTGCTTTGCAAACGTTTGCATTTTTATTTTCTTACGACTACACTCCTGCATAATTCAGTTAACAGAGTGTTTACACATGTCCCGATTCATGGTCATTGCAGCCATTGCCATTAGCTACTACGTATTTGCCATACTACTTAACAGTGTGGGTACTGTTATTCTGCAATCGATCAATAGCTTCGACATTAGTAAGCCAGAAGCAAGCACACTAGAAGGCTTTAAAGATCTTTCTATTGCTATTGTCTCGTTCCTAGTGGCCAGCTTCATTCCAAGAGTTGGCTACAAGCTTTCAATGTTACTTGGGTTAGCATTAGTGGCCGTTGCCTGTGCGCTGACGCCTTCTATCGCAAGTTTCTGGTTCATTAAAGTGTTGTTTGCCTGCATAGGTACTGCATTTGCGCTAGTGAAAGTGTCGGTGTACGCCATTATTGGTCAGCTGTCGTCTACCACTAAAGCGCACTCATCGTTAATGAACACCATTGAAGGTATTTTTATGTTGGGCGTGTTGTCTGGATACTGGGTGTTCGCTGGGTTTATCGACCCCAATAACGATGCTTCTTTATCTTGGCTGAACGTTTACTACTTACTAGCTGCGCTGGTTGGTTTTACGTTAATCGTTGTGGCATTGGCGCCTATAAAGCCTGTGGACAAAGCGCAATCAGAAGGCCTTGCAAGCGAGTTCTTCAGCATGCTGAAATTGGCCTATAAGCCGTTAGTGCTGGTGTTTATCTTTTCTATTTTCTTATACGTGTTAATAGAGCAGGGCATAGGTTCGTGGCTGCCAACTTTTAACAAAGAGGTGCTGGGCTTACCTACTCAAGTCAGCATTCAAATAACCAGTATCTTTGCGATAGCGCTGGCCGTTGGGCGCTTAACTGCGGGCGCAGTACTTACGCGAATGAACTGGTATCCCTTCTTAAATATCTGTTTGGCGGGTATGGCTACGGTAATGCTACTAAGCTTACCGCTTGCCGAAAACGTGGCAGACAGCACAATAGCCAGCTGGGCTGATGCACCAATAGCTGCGTTCCTTATTCCATTAATTGGATTGATGATGGCGCCTATTTACCCCGTATTAAACTCGGTAATGCTAAGCGCGCTACCTCAACATCAACATGCACCTATGACAGGGCTAATTGTGGTATTTTCGGCTCTTGGGGGAACCACAGGTTCTATCGTGACTGGATTTATTTTCGACGCAGTAGGGGGCCAACAAGCATTTTATCTATCGCTTATTCCAATCGGTGCATTAGTGGTAACCCTATTCTTCTTTAAACGAGCGTCTTCTTCTCTATCGCCTAAAGGTGCGCAGTAACTATGAGTTCTTCTTCACACAACTGGCGCGACAGCTTGTCGTTTTTTGCCAGCGACCTGTTTAAACATGTGCAAATGGCACAGCTATTCCCAGACAGCAAAACCTTCGCTGACGCTATTGTTAAAACCGATCTCAATACCGTTTTAGCGGCCTATGAACAAGCGTGTTTAGATGCTGAGAAAAGCGGCGAAGCAGTAGACTTAGCTACGTTTGTTAATACCCATTTCGATATTCCAGAAATGATTAGCGCAACATCGCAAACCAAGTTTGAAAATGTAGCCGATTATATTGAGCATATGTGGCAGGTGCTAACGCGTACCCCCGACACTGAGCAGAAAGACAGCTTAATAGCGCTAACCCGTCCATACATAGTGCCGGGTGGACGCTTTCGCGAAATCTATTACTGGGATACATATTTTACCGCGTTAGGTCTAATTGACGCGGGGCGCACCAACATGGCAATTAACATGTTGGTGAACTTTGTAGATATTTTAAATGAAGTAGGCTGCATTCCTAATGGCAACCGCGCCTATTATTACTCTCGCAGTCAGCCTCCTATTTTGGCGTTGTTTTATAATTTGCTTAAAGACGCACTAAGCGACCAGCAAAAAGAATACGTTATCTGGGGCTTAAAGAAAGAATACCAGTTTTGGATGAATGAAGCGGGCGAGAACGCGTCACAGAAGGGCGCAGCACAACTGCGCACGGTTACCATGCCGTGTGGTGCTACACTTAATCGTTACTTCGACACCGAGCCTACGCCTCGCCCTGAGTCTTATCGAGAAGACATAGAAACAGCAGAGCACATAGGCGCTGACAAAAGTCAGTTTTACCAGCATGTTCGCGCGGCTTGCGAATCGGGTTGGGACTTTAGTTCGCGCTGGCTAGCTAATCCCAATTCATTGGCAAGTATTCGTACAACTGAAATTATTCCCGTAGATTTAAATGCGCTTTTGGTAACGCTTGAACAAACTCTGGCAAGCGTGACTAAAGGTGCCGAGCAAGCGCGCTACAGTGCGGCATCTACAGCACGAATTAAGGCAATAAACACCTATTTGTTTAATGCTGAAAAGGCGGGCTATTTTGACTATCACTTCCCCACACAAACTCAAACCGATGTAGTGTCAGCGGCTATGTGTGTGCCGTTGTTCGTTGGTATCGCAAATGAACAACAGGCAGAGGGAGTGCGCGCCGCGGTAATGAACACCTTGCTAAAAGAAGGTGGCGTGGTAACCACTTCAAACGCGACGTCGCAACAATGGGATGCGCCAAATGGCTGGGCACCGCTTCAACTGTTTGCCGTTGAAGGGCTGCGCAACTATGGGTTTGAAATGCAGGCTCAAACCATCATGCTGCGCTTTTGTAAAACCATTGAGCGTCACTTTGCATCAAGCGGTGTGCTTCTTGAAAAGTACAATGTGTGCGAACCGGAAATAAAAGCAGGTGGCGGTGAATACGACGTTCAGCTAGGTTTCGGGTGGACCAATGGCGTGTATACCCGCTTTCAGGCATATCTGAACCAGTAAACAAGCTTCCGTTACAACAAAAACGCGCGGTACCGTAACAACGGGCCGCGCGTTTTTTGGTAGTGTAGATATTAATTGCTGCCTGAGCGGTTACCCATATCAATCGACATGGCAATATCATCGAGTATATCGTTTAGCCCCGTAATCTTCTCGTGAGCGATAAATACGCTCATCTGCGACTCAACCACGATATGGTCGGAAGTGGCATCGTTTTCAAAGGTATTGTCTAGTGCGTTCTGTACGCGGTCGAAAAACTGTCGCGCACTTCGTTCTTCAATATTGTGCAGACATAAAATAAATTGCTCGGTACCAAATCGCCCTAAAATATCGTTACCGCGGGTAACATTTTGAAGCGTTTGTGCAATTTGTCGTAATACTAAATCACCTTTTGTTGACCCCATTTTCCGCGTTATTTCACGCAGGTTGCTAATGTCGAATATAGCAATGGCAATGGCCCGGCCTTTTTTCGGCGCATCAAGCTTGTTAATGCGGGCTATCGCCGAATTCGCATTAAGTAGCAGAGTAACGGGATCGATGGCTTTGCGCGCAAGGTGTTTTCTACGAAGTACGTAGCCAGTAATACCGCTTACCAGAAGGAAAATAACAATAGCGGTATACAGCGTGTTCTTTCGTTGCTGTTCCGCTTGTTCAATCGCAGATTCCAAATCATAAATACGGGTATACAAGTTAGCAGCACCAATAATTAAGGCCGAGTCTTGAGTAACTTCACGGCGCTTAGTCACTTCTTTAGAATAAATCTCGTGCGCTTCTTTCGCCTTAGCTAAGTCCTGCAGTGCGATATACATAGACACGTTGAAGCTAAGGTAATCCAAATTTGAACGAAAGACCGGCGGTATCGCGTCATCATTTAACGCTTCAATACCTGATATATACTGCTTAATACAGGTGAGATCGTTGTCATGTAAGCAAATCTCAGCTTTGTGCCAGTTAACAAGAAGTTCGCCTAACGAACTCGAGATGTTCGAAGACGCTTTTTCTAAATCGGGAAGGGTGTAGGTAAGTCGGTTGTAGTTTTCTGTTTTTCTATAGTAAATAGACAGTGCATACTGATACAAGAAGTTGGTTAGCGGTGTGTCTATTTCGCTATTGAGTACACCTAGTTCTAGAATGCTTTGGTAGGCGCGCTCAGTTTGACCGCTGCTTAGCAATGACACAATGGCGCTGATAAGAATACTTACCTTATTACTGCCTTCATATACAAGCAAGCCCATTTCATGTGCTTTTAGATATTGCTCTGCTGCTAAGGCATGTTGCTCTAAATCGCCATATAGTAAACCAATTGCGTTGTGAATATGCGCTAACTCACCGGGGCTGCCGTCGTTTGAATAACGCTTAAGCACACCAAACATCTTACCTAATCTTATTTCAGGTGAAGTGGTTTCTGAGCAGTAGTTAATTAGCCCTAAAGAAGAGCTGGTAAAGATATCGCTGTGGCGCTCGGGCGATGATAGTTCTTGGGCTTGTTGGTAGTACTTACAGCGTGCAGGGTTTTCTCTGGCGTCATAAGAAAAGCCAATTTGATAAATAGCCGATGCAAACGCATAAGAGCTTTCATCAATATTGCTTTGCATAATGGCTTTAAGCAGCATAGTTTCAGCCTCTTCGTACTTACCACGGCAAATTAAAAACTGCCCTTTGGCTACGGTTAAGGCAAAACGTTGTTGTGATGTAAGCGACTCAAGAGCAAGTGTGTCTTCAAGTTCTGGAAGTAGAGACTGATTAGGGCAATCATACGAAGGCGTGCGTACCTTTTCGATAACGGCATCGATGTTGTCGTTTGCCAACGCGGCAAAAGAAGCTAGCGCAACGCTCAAAAAAGAGAATACTGTTAAAGATAACCTTTGAAACATGAGAAATAACGTTTTTGTTTTTTCTTCATAATATCGATTTGAGCCCAGAACTACTACACGGGGCACCTAAAAGTTACGTATTTTTTGTATCTTAATGCGTCTACTATTTTTTAAAACGTTGGGCTATATAGGCACGTGTTAAGTATTTACCCTACATTGCTAATGGGTAGGCGATCCAAAACTAACCAATATAGCTACTCCGACCAAGGCAACGGCTGACCATACAATAGTTGCTTTAGTCGCCCGTTCACCAAGTACCCATGCAACCCCTAGCGACATTAATGCGCTTGTAGCAATAAGGGTTTGAACCACGGCCGCTTTCGCATAAGCGAATGCAAACATTTGTAGGTAAATAGCGGCAGTAGTGCCAAGTAACGTGGCTAACACAAAAGCAGGCCATACACGTTTTCCACTGTCGCTTTCATAGTTAATAACGGGCATGTAGCGCGTTTTGGTTATGGCTATAAATGGCACCACAAATACCATACCGCCCACAAGGCGCAAGAACGCAGCGCTGGCAGCGTCAATTTCACCGGCACTTAAAATGTCGCGGCTAACTACGGCACCAACTGCCTGACATAACGCCGCGCCCACACCATACAAATAGCCACTGGTAGCAAATACATGAGTAGTGCTGCGTTTACGTACCTTTATAACCATATCTACCGAAAACAGTACCACTGCAACGCCAACCCACTGCTGCCAGGTAATCCATTCGCCAATAAACGCCATAGCAAAAAGGGCAGTGAATAAAGGCGCAAGGGTTTCGGCGACCAGCACCGCTTGGCTATCGCCAATGCTTTGCAAGGCTTTAAAAAAGCAGGTGTCGCCAATGCCTATACCAATAAGCCCGCTAAGCAATAACCACAAAACAGCATGAGTACTAAGCCCCATTGGCTGAACCACTACTAAAACCACTGCCAAAATGGCAATAGAAATAAGCCCTTTCCAAAAGTTCATGGTAAGCGGCGAAAATGCGTTACCCGTTCCACGGAATAAACGCGCAGCAATTGCCCAACAAAGCGCTGTACCTAGCGCAGCAAAAACACCCATAAATTACCTGTTAAAACTTTGCCCAAAAACGCTGGGGCAAATAAGTAGCTTGCCAAAAAGAGCGGCTATGCTAATGCAAGGTGTGGGCGGGGTAAACTTAAATCACATCAGTAGTTTTTAACTAAATATATTGAAGCCTTAAGCAAACGTAACAGAAGGCTAAAGGCATTCGTGGCATTATGTTGGTGGTAAGATTCGTGAGTAAGTTAAGCGCTGTACTCAATTAAGTGGGCGTTAACCGAAGTTTAAGAATAATAGTGAAGTAAAAGGACGATAAAAGCGTGAGCGTAGAGCAGATGAACTTAACCGGCATTAAAGGTGTAATATTCGATTTAGACGGCACCTTGGTAGAGTCTAGCCTTAACTTCACGCAAATGCGCGCCGACGTAGGCTGCCCACAAAACGAAGATATACTTACCTTTGTAGATGCCCTTAGCTGCGCCGAAGCCAAAGCGAGTGCACACCGCGCTATATTGCAGCACGAACTTGACGATGCGCAAAATGCTAAGTGGTTACCCATTGGCAAAGCCATGGTAGAAAAGGTGCAGGCACACAATTTACCCATGGCAATAGTTACCCGCAACTGCCGCCAAGCCACCGCAATTAAGGTAGCAAATAACAGCATTCCCATCGATTACGTGCTAACCCGCGAAGATGCCCCAGCCAAGCCCGACCCAACCGCATTATTGATGGTGGCGAACACATGGCAGCTTCAACCTGAAGACTGCCTGTATGTAGGCGACTTTATTTATGACCAGCAAGCCGCCGAGAATGCTGGGATGAAGTGGTTTTTGGTTTAGAGATCAATTTTATGCCCTGAAGGTGGAGTCGGTACTTCGGGTAAGATCGTCATCAATTCTTCTTCTACAAAGCATGGGTTTCCGATGCCCGCATATACTTTAGTATACTCTTCTTCTCTTAGCTCTTGCATGTTCATATTTTGTTCGATACTCATAGTTAATTCCTTTTCAATTAATTTCAAATAGCTAAAAAGCGCAGAAAGGTTAACAAGGCTACTGACATATGGATTTGCGATTGAAGACAGAAAAGAGATTCATTAAGCACTTTTTCGTGTTTGGCGCAATATTGATGTTTTTCTGTCTCATTATTTCAAATGATGCTAGAGCTCTTGGCGTTACATTAAATGGTAAAACTAAGTTCGCAGGTATTCCCGCAGGTATCATAAGAGACATCGAAGTAGTTGGTGATGCTGTTTATATTGCATCTGAAAATGGTGTGTTTAAGTACTTGGGAGGACAGTCAGAGAGGGTAAGTTATGATTCGACTCTCAGCACCCGTGGTACGGTTTCTGATCTTTATTTTGATGGGAAAGAAACACTATGGATAGTTGAATTTGGAGTAGGGGTTTACAAGTTTAATGTGGGTACTGGTCTAGCAGAAAGTTTTCATCACGAAAGTAAGTGGCCCAAATATGCATGGAAGATAGGAGTCTTGGAACACTATGTTGTTGTTTCTTTGATAAGCGGCATTATCGTTGTAGACATTGCGACGGGTGAGCTACAAAGTTGGGCATCAAATGTTGGTGTCGGAAACGTAGAAAGAGTCTTATCGCTCTCGGTATCAAAGAGCGGTCTGGTCTTCTTAGCGTCTAAAGACGGATTAGTGATAGTTGATCCTGACAGGAAGGTCAGTGAGTTGATAGCGGTTGACAATTCCTTGACCGCTCTCTCTTCAGTTGACGCAGTCTCAGCGTATGACTCTATAGTTCATATCGGTGGAAAAGAAGGAGTTTATGCTTGGGACATGTCAACTAACGAAAAGCGATTTTATCCGTTCAAAATTCCAAGTTCATCCAGCTCTATTTCAGATGTTTATGTTTCAGAATTAGGTAGGTTATATGTCGCAGCAGGAGGCCTATTCGAAATCAAAGAAGGACGAATAATCAAACCTGACTTTATGTCACCTTTGATAACTTCTGATGGAATAAAAAGCATTGTAAAAATTGCAGAATTACCGTCGGGAGAATTATTAATAGCGTCTTCTCAGCTAGGGCTTGTTTCTATTTCTCACTCACATGAAGCTATAAATCTTGTCCATCAAAATGGCCAGGTCTTTAGAAAGAACATTAAATCATTTGGCACCAGCAGTGATTTTGGGTATGCCGTAGGCACAAAAGATCAAGGCTTTCTCATTGATTTGAAAACAGGGGAGGTAAAGCCATTTAGTTTTTGGGAGAATAATAGTTGTATTGATGAATTGTTGAACGAAATTAGTGCGGAATTTACAAATACAGTTTCTGGCTACGACTTCTGCAGTTCTGAGTATTCACACATCACTAGTAACTCTGTTTCCCATTCTTATGTATACCATGACTCTGGGGAGAATGCGTTTTATAACATTATTGATAGAGGTGTGATAGTCGATAAAATACCTGCCCCTCAAAACATGATCACTTCGGTTTTGACTGCCTCTGGTGAAATCGCAGGATTCGATACCAATAGTTATTTTCATATCCAAATGTCCAAATTTAACTGGAAGTCAATTTCTCCTGATGAAGGCAATTGGGTTGGACTGACTTGCTTAATTGAACTGGAGAACACTTTCTTACTCTGTACTTCAGGGCAGGGAATAAAATCTATCAACAAGCGTACAGGAGAGATAGCTTCATCTAGTCTACTCGAAGATACAGGTGCAAGATTTATTAGGGGAGCTCTGTTAAGCACAAATGATAACTTATGGTTCTTATCAAACATGGGGCTCTTTGTTGTAACGTCAGACGGTAACTTAATTTCTTTTAATGAAAATGATGGGATATTTGATACTGACTTTGAATACCGTGGAATACAAGAACTGGGAGATCGCATAATTGTCCTCGGTGACAAGTACTCATATGTAATCTCTGAGAAGAAAGCCATTCTGGCTATGAAGGCCAAAGAAAATATTAAGAGTAGAGTTGTTTTTACCCGTATCGACTGGGCTGCTAAAGATTCGAAATCTCATAAGATGCTTCAAACAACTGGGGGTCTCTCTAACCCAATAATGCTAGAAAGTGATTTTGATGCATTTGCAGTGGACTTTAGAACTAACAGTTTTTCAGAGAATGAAACTCAAAAACTAGAGTACAGAATTCTAGGAATAGACGATGAGTGGAGCGTGCATCCTCAATCACAAGCCTTTCTCACATTGTCGGATCTTAGGTCTGGAAGCTATGAGTTTCAAGCGAGGGTGATGGGAGTTGGAAACCCTATATCTACATTAGTGTTTGAAGTAAAGCCACCGATATACTTTCAAAGGTTTGCTTTTTGGATTTATCTCACTATTACTTTAAGTCTCATTATCGCATACAAGCTCAATTATCTGAGCAAGGTATGGGGCTACTTTAAAACTACTAAACTCTACAACCATCTTACCCGCTACGAAATAACCGACGGGCACTCTAAATTTGAAAAGATGCTTCGCAGCAAAGAACGCTTCATTAACGAAATCACTCACGAACTTCGCACCCCAATTCAGCTCATCAATGGATCGTTAGAAGGCATATCCAAAACAGCTCATGCAGCGAGCAAAGAACTGATATGTGTTCAGGACAATATGAAAAGGGTCGAACAGTTGATTAATCAAATGAGTCAAGATGTCCCTAAAGCCTTGGCTGCTGCCGACTACTACAGATCCTACTCGCCAGACAACATAAAATTCATCGTCCTATCGCTAGAGCCATTAGCCAAGCAGAAGCGGCAGAATTTAGAATTACGTATTAAAGGGAAAAAAGAAATATCGCTCATTAACGACAGCTTAGAGAAAATCCTGGCAAATCTAATTCAAAATGCAATTAAGTTCACACCAGAACTTGGCACAATAAAAGTAGCCGCTATACAAGATAGTAAAGTGCTTAAAGTTATCGTTAGTGATGACGGAGAAGGAATTGATGAGCACTTTCACAAAAAAGTATTCGAGCGATTCACTAAAGGGAGCAGTGAGCATGAAGGTCATGGTGTTGGCTTAGCAATGGTGAAAACCTTAGTTGAACTGAACCAGGGCGACATTGCGTTAGAGAGTCAAAAAGGCATTGGAACTAAAGTTACCGTAACGTTACCCATTGATGACATTGAGTATGTAAATTCGCATGCTGAAAAATTGTCACCCGCAAATGCCAAATCGAACAAGAAATCACTATTAATAGTTGATGACAGCAGAGAGTTCCGCTCTTATCTATTTGATTTGTTTTCTAGCAAATATCGCTGTTTAGTTGCGCGAAATGGTGTGCAGGCGTTAGACGTTATGCAGCATTACCTTGTCGATCTAGTTATCACAGATCAAATGATGCACGAAATGGACGGGCTGAGTTTAATAAGAGAAATTCGCGGTAATGTAAGCTATGCCAGTATTCCCATATTGATGTTAACTGCGGAAACCGGAACTGAATTAGAAAAATCAGCGCTAGAAGAAAAAGTGGACTACTTTTTGGCAAAACCTGTATCAAAAGAGGAAATTACTCTTAGGGTTGAGCATTTATTGTCGGTTAGAGAGGCAAAAGAGCGCGAGGAAGAGGAAAGCGAAGAGCCTGCATTTAAATTTGGATGCCTGAAAATCCCCGAGTTTGATAACGAAAAGGATATGGCGTTCTTTTTGAACTTTATCGCAGTATTGGAAAAGAACTACCACAATGAATCATTCAATAGAGACCAAGCTGCCTCGCAGTTATTGATAAGTCCTAGAAGTTTGAACCGAAGAATGTCAGAGTTGTTTGAATACAACTTCAGCGAGTTTCTTTCACGCTTCAGAATCGAAAAGTCTATTCCGTTACTGTTAGAGGGAAATAGCATTCTAGATACCTGCCTAGACGTTGGCTTCGGCACCGCAGCTTATTTTTCGACGTCCTTTAAAAAGGTTATGAGCTTACCACCCAAAAAGTTTGTGGAGCAATACAATAAAACAGTAGCGTAAAGGTAGTATCTAAAAGAACTAAATATACCTACGTCTCTCCGCCAAAAAGCCTATCAATAGAAACGATGCCACATAGCCTGCACCTTGGTACTGCCAAGGCAAGTAGGCTAGGGTGTGTTTTAAAAAAGGTGCGCCGTACAAGGTTAGTGCGCCATAGCCAAAGGCACACAGCACTACAAACAAACTAACGCGAATGGTGAAATGGTAAGGTGCCAGTATGCGTTTTACATGGCCGTTAATCAGGTCGCCGTACACCACTAGAATAGTGGCCATAAGCATAATGCTCATTTCGGTGTAATAGGGGCTTAGGGCGCGAGAAAGGGCACTGAAAAGTTCACTCATAAAATTACTACTATTATGACGTTTTTACTGTGTGCCCATTATAACCACGGTAAGGTCAAAAGCGTTAGCTAACGCCCTTATTAAGTGCGCTTACTGCTTTAAAGCCTTGCTCAATAGTGGCAATGCGGTCGGTGGTCTGATCGCGCTCTACAAATTTATGTTCAATACCGGCTAATTTGCCGTGCGCGAATATCTCTTTAAAGTTAATGGTGCCTGTGCCCACATCAGCAAAACTGCCGTCTTCAGCCAAATCTTTTACATGCCAAAGTTTAAAGCGGCCTGGGTACTGCTTAAAGTAATCAATGGGATTTTTACCTGCTTTTACCGTCCAGTATAAATCCAGTTCCATGGCAACAAGGTCTGGGTCGGTCTGAGTTATAAGCACGTCTAATGGTGTCTTACCGTCGCGTACTTCAAATTCAAAATCGTGGTTGTGGTAGGCAAGAGTAATACCTTCCTTCTTACACGCTTCGCCAATGGTATTTAGCTTATCGGCAAGGGCTTGGTATGGCGCAATGCCTGTACCACGCTGGGCTTCGCTAAGCCAAGGAACTACCAAGTACTTGTGACCAACGGTTTGTGCGTCATCTAAAATTTGTGACAGGTTAGTATCGAACGCGTCTAACTGAATATGAGCCGAAGGCGCAGTTAGGCCATTGTCATCAAGCAGTTGCTTAATTTCCTTTGCGCTATGGTCAAAGTAGCCTGCAAATTCCATTTCCGAATAACCAACATCTGCAACCAGTTTAAGCGTAGCCGGCACACTTACTTTCATAATATCTCTAAGCGTGTAAAGCTGCAGACCAACAGCACTTTTGTGCATGCCCTTCATCATAGCTCCTTTATCACTGCCATGCCCCTGAACCGAACTAGTACGTGCCAAAACAGCAGGAGCGCTTATAGCCGCCAGTAAACCAGATGAATATTTAATGAACTGTCGTCTTGAAACGCCAGAGCCAATATTACTGGCCGCGTCTAAAATTGCTGTCTTACTTAAGTTTGTTTTACTTAAATTCACTGCTTGCTCCTTTTCTGTAGTGGTACATAGGTGATGACGCATCGCTATCATCAATTAACCCAAAGCTTTGCCCGTGCTCTCACGCACAATAAGTTCAAACGGCATAATAACTTTGGGGGCCTTGCGAATTTTTCCGTTAAGAAGGTCCACCAGTAGCGTAACCGCCGTTCTACCAAATTCTTCTGCAGGTTGAGCAATAGTGGTTAGCGGTGGATCCACAAATGCTGAAAACGCAATGTCATCGAAACCTGCCACCGATATGTCATTAGGAACATGTAGGTTGGCTTGCTTGAAGGCTTGCATGGCACCAATAGCCGTTTCGTCGTTCTCACAAAATACGGCGGTGGGTCTACTTTCAAGGTGACTAATGGTTTCCCCTGCGTTGTATCCGGCCTGTAATGTAAAATCCCCCGGGAACAACAAGCTCTCATCAAAGGCAATATTGGCTTGCGCTAATGCGTCTTTATATCCAACCAAGCGTTCTTGGGTAAGCGGACTTGAATTAGGTCCTTTGATCATGGCTATACGGGTATGGCCTAATGAAATTAAGTGCTCGGTCATTGCTTTGGCTGCAGCACGGTTGTCTAACGACACAACAGGATATTGGCCATCGTCAATCACCTCACAGGCATTCACCATGGGAAGTAGGCCATTGTCGTTGATCATCGTGGCATCAAATGGGTTGTGCGCACGTAACTGTATAAGCCCATCAGCCTGAGAAGTACTTACCATCTTGGCGTAATGGCTTTCTATTTCACTATTACCAAGCGTATTGGCAAGTAAAATGGAATAGCCCAGTTCGGCTGCCGCTTCCTGCATACCGCTAATAACACGGGCAAAAAATACGTTCGCTACCGTAGGCACCAGTACCACTAAATTGTGCGTTTTTCCCGAACGAAACTTAACTGCCATTAAGTTAGGTTTATATCCAACTGCCTGAACAGCGGCCATCACCTTATTGCGCGTTTTAGGAGAAACACGCTCAGGTTGTTGCAATGTTCTTGATACGGTAGCGACCGACACGCCGGCACTATCTGCTACATCTCTAATATTTGCCATTTACGTTATTGTTGTTTGTTAATTCACTCGCGCATTGTAAACCTAACCCAGTAGAGGTGTGGTCTATACGATGGTAGCGAATTCAAAATTTACGTGAAATTAATATGTAACCGTTTTCATTTTAAGCAAAAGAATACGCACTTTCATTAAAACGTCAAAGGTTATTTGTAGGATTTATGTAAATTTGAGCTAGTGTTATGTTCAAATTTGGTGCAGGAATAAGCGGTTAAAGGTAGTAAAGCCCCGGTATTACCTCGCCATTTGTAAACTTTAGATTAACAAAATGCTGTTTTTTGTATTGACCATTAAAATGTAACGGGTTACATTTTGTGGCATTAGTAACACCAATAGTGCGTTTGCACACAGAGGAATTTCAATGCAACCAATTCGAATGGGAATGATCGGAGGCGGGGAAGGCGCGTTTATCGGTGCCGTGCATCGTCATGCCGCAGGGTTAGATGGGAACTACCAGTTGGTGTGCGGCGCATTTAGCCGCAACGAAGAAAATAATACGCGTACTGCTTCTGCATTGAACGTATCAACATCGCGTACATACGACAGCTGGCAGTCAATGTTAGAAGAAGAAGCCAAATTACCTGAACAGCAGCGCATGCAGGTTGTGGTTATCGTAACGCCTAATCATCTTCACGTACCTATTTCACTTGCCGCAATTAAGGCGGGCTTTCATGTTTTCTGTGAAAAACCAGCAGGCGTTAGCTTTGCAGAAGTAAAAGAGCTTCAAGATGTTATTCACGCCAGTGAATCGCTATACGGCTTGGCTCATACCTACCTTGGTTATCCTATGGTTTGGCAAGCACGTCATCTCGTTGAAAGCGGTAAGCTGGGCAAAATTCGAAAAGTGTATGTTGAGTATCCGCAAGGCTGGTTGTCTGGCGAAGAAGAAACGCACAATAAGCAAGCGCAGTGGCGTACCGATCCAGCAATTTCTGGCGCAACGGGCGCAATGGGCGACATCGGCACTCATGCCTTTGGACTTGTTGAGTTTGTATTAAACGACAGTGTTACCTCGTTATGCGGCGAGTTAAACACGCATGTTGAAGGACGTCGTTTAGATGACGACGGCGCCGCGCTTATTAAAACTAAGAAGGGCGCGTCGGGCGTGTTGATTGCTTCACAGGTTTGTGCTGGTGAAGAAAACGCGTTGAAGATCCGCGTCTACGGTGACAAGGGCGGTTTAGAGTGGCGTCAAATGGAGCCAAACTCCGTTATCTATCGCCCTGTTGATGCCCCTTATCAAGTGTTTAGAGCCGGCCAAGGTCAAGTTGGGTTATGTGATGCTGCATCTGCACGTTGCCGTGTTCCAGCTGGCCACCCAGAGGGCTACTTAGAAGCAATGGCAAACTTGTATACCGATTTTGCTAAAGCGGTACGCGCGAATCAAAAAGGCAAAGCTGATGGCGTTCCAGGAATAAATTCAGGCATACGCGGAATGGTATTTATAGATGCCATGCTTGCCAGTACTGACAGCGACACCAAATGGGAGTCGGTCAGTCAGGAAGGAACGCAGTAATGCAATTAAAACATACAATGAAAAAGGTGAGCGCTTATGGCTACTAATCAACAACCTATAAAAGGGCCGGCTATCTTCCTTGCTCAGTTCATGGGAAAAGAAGCGCCGTTCGATACGCTCGAAAATATGGCGAAGTGGGCAGCGTCGCTTGGTTACAAGGGAATACAGGTACCTACTGATCCTAGTCTGTTTGATTTAGAAAAAGCAGCCGAGAGCCAAGAGTACTGCGACAACATCGCTAAAATTTGTAAAGACGCAGGCGTAGAAATCACTGAGCTTTCGACGCACTTACAAGGTCAGCTAGTGGCGGTTCACCCCGCTTACGACGAGTTATTCGATAACTTTGCGCCGGCACACTTACACGGCAAGCCACAAGAGCGAACCGAATGGGCAATTAATCAGCTCAAATGTGCGGCTATTGCCAGTAAGCGCTTGGGATTGAAAGCTCACGCTACCTTTTCTGGTGCATTAATGTGGCACTTGGTTTACCCGTGGCCTCAGCGTCCTGCTGGCTTGGTCGAACAAGGCTTTGCTGAACTAGCCAAGCGTTGGAAACCCATTCTCGATGCATTCGACGATGCGGGTGTTGACGTATGCTACGAAATTCACCCTGGGGAAGACCTGCACGATGGTGCTTCGTTCGAACAGTTTTTAAAAGCTGTAGATAACCACCCACGAGCAAATATTCTTTTCGATCCAAGTCACTTTGTTTTACAGCAGCTTGACTACCTTGACTTTATTGACCGCTACCACAGCCGGATCAAAATGTTTCACGTCAAAGATGCCGAGTTCAATCCGAACGGTAGAAACGGTGTGTACGGCGGCTATCAAGACTGGCAAGACCGCGCGGGACGTTTTCGTTCCCTTGGCGACGGCCAGGTCGACTTCAAAGGTATTTTCAGCAAGCTTACCCAGTATGGCTTCACAGGTTGGGCGGTACTAGAGTGGGAATGCTGCTTAAAAGACAGTGCGCAAGGTGCAGCAGAGGGCGCACCGTTTATCGCTTCACACATTATCGAGCCAAGCAAATATGCGTTTGACGACTTTGCTGGTGGAGACGTAAGCGAAGCGAAGAATAATCGTATTTTAGGCCTTGAGCGCTAAGCGCCATCAATAGGATAACAATAACTATGATAACCCTACGCCTTAGTTTGATGATGTTCCTTCAGTTCTTCATTTGGGGAGGCTGGTTTGTAACATTAGGCACGTATCTATCGAATACCCTGTCTGCCAATGGTGGGCAAATCGGTATGGCTTTCTCAACCCAGAGTTGGGGCGCCATCATTGCCCCCTTTATTGTGGGCCTTATTGCTGACCGATTCTTTAATGCAGAAAAGATCCTCGGCTTATTACATATTGTTGGCGCCGTGCTTATGTACTTTATGTACCAAGCGAATGATTTCGCCAGCTTTTACCCTTATGTGTTGGCATACATGATTGCATACATGCCCACGCTTGCTTTGGTTAACTCAGTGTCATTCGGACAAATGGTCGACCCGTCAAAAGAGTTCGGAAAAGTTCGTGTGTGGGGCACTATCGGCTGGATTGTGGCAGGCCTTATGATTAGCTATGTCTTCTCATGGGATTCTGCACAGTCTATTGCCGATGGTATGCTCAAAAACACGTTCTTATTGTGCAGCGTTGCCTCGCTAATGTTGGGCGTATTCAGTTTTACACTGCCAAACACGCCACCTCAATCTAGCGGTAAAGCGGTAACTATTCGCGACATTCTTGGCTTGGACGCGTTGGCACTGTTAAAAGACAAAAACTTCTTTGTATTTTTTCTTTCATCTGTATTTATTTGTATTCCACTGGCGTTTTACTATCAGAATGCAAACCCTTTCCTTACTGAAATAGGCGTTGAAAATGCAACGGGCAAAATGACACTAGGTCAAGTTTCCGAAGTATTGTTTATGTTGGCCCTGCCGGTATTTTTGAACCGTTTCGGCATTAAAGCCACGTTAGTGATAGGTATGGCGGCGTGGGTAGTACGTTATGCACTGTTCGCATTCGGAAACGCTGACGAAGGTTTGTTCATGCTTATTGTTGGTATTGCACTGCACGGTATTTGTTACGACTTCTTCTTTGTATCAGGGCAAATCTATACCAATGCAAAGGCGGGAGAAAACGTAAAAAGTGCAGCGCAAGGGTTAATTACCTTAGCGACATATGGCGTAGGTATGCTGGTGGGCTTTGCAGTGGCAGGCGCAATTACCGACACCTACACGATGGAAACCGGTGCGCACAGTTGGCAGCAGGTCTGGTTATTCCCAGCAGGGTTTGCCGCTGTTGTGTTAGTGCTATTCGCCATTCTGTTCAGAAAGGAAAAGGTGAACGCAGATGCATAACATTACCCGCAGAAAATTACTTCAAAGTATGGCTATGACAGGGGCAGGCATTGCCGGAACAGGGTTAGCAGCAGCTGGTTTAGCCACTGCGATGCCTGCTGTAGCGAGTACAAGCGGCACGAAAGGTAGCAACACCAGGAATACGCCGCTTAAAGGAAATGTAAACCATTCGGTAAGCCGATGGACCTACGGCGATTTAAGCATTGAAGAGTTGTGCCAAACCGTTAAGCAATTAGGATTTGGAGCCATTGACTTGGTAGGCCCTGAAGATTGGCCTGTGCTAAAGCAGTACGGCATCGACTCTTCTATGTGTAACGGCGCCGAGATAAGTCTTGAAGACGGCTTCATTCACAGTGAGCTCCACGACGAACTAGAAGCGCGTTATATAAAGCACATCGATTTGGTCGCTGATGCAGGTTATACAAACCTTATCTGCTTTAGCGGCAATGCCCGAGGCATGTCACGAGAAGATGGACTGGAAAATGCGGTTAAAGGGTTAAAACGCATTTTACCTCATGCTGAAAAACGCAACGTAGTGATTTTCATGGAGCTGTTTAACAGCAAAGTCGACCACCCTGATTACATGGCCGACAATTCTGCATGGGCGATAGAACTTTGCAAACGCCTAGGTTCTAAGCACTTCTCACTGCTTTACGATATCTACCACATGCAAATTAATGAGGGAGATATCATCCGAACTATTCGAGATAACTATCAGTACTTTGGCCATTACCATACGGCCGGCGTACCTGGGCGTCACGAAATAGATGCTTCACAAGAACTCAATTACGAAGCAATTGCTAAAGCCATTGTCGAGACCGGATTTAAAGGCTACTTAGCACAAGAGTTTATACCCACACCGAAAACCAAAGCCAACAGAATAGCGTCGCTACAACAAGCGATCCATATCTGTGATGTGTAACGTGCGAACAGGCACAGCGACGAATTAAGTTTTAAGGACGTGTTATGGCGAGTAACGAATATGATGCAATAGTTATTGGATCTGGTATCAGTGGCGGTTGGGCTGCTAAGGAGCTAACTGAGAAGGGCCTAAAAGTGCTCATGTTAGAACGTGGCCAAAATATCGAGCACATTAAAGATTATAAAAATGCGCACAAAGAAGATTGGGATTTCCCTCACCGAGACTTGCCTACTCAAGCAATGAAAGTGGATTATCCCGTGCTCAAGCGCGACTACCCGCTAAATGAAAAAACGTACGGTATGTGGGCAAATGAAAAAGAAAACCCTTATACCGAAGACAAGCGCTTCGACTGGTACAGAGGTTACCACGTAGGTGGACGCTCACTGTTGTGGGGACGCCAAAGCTACCGTTTGAACAAAGAAGATTTCGAAGCCAATGCTAAAGAAGGCATTGCAGTCGACTGGCCTATTCGCTACGACGATTTGGCACCATGGTATGACTACGTAGAAAAATTCGCGGGTATCAGTGGTAATCGCGATGGCTTAGATGTATTGCCTGATGGTATATACCAGCCACCAATGCCAATGAACATTGTAGAGGAAAGTGTTGCGGCGCGGGTGAAAAAGGCCTATGAAGGCGCGCGGCACATGGTGCATGGCCGCACTTCAAACATGACACAAAGCAAGCCCGAAGAAGGACGTGTTCATTGCCAATACCGCAATAAGTGCTGGTTGGGTTGTCCTTTCGGTGGCTACTTCAGTACACAAGCATCTACGCTTCCAGCTGCGGTTAAAACAGGTAACTTAACCCTTCGACCTTTTTCGATAGTAAAAGAGATCTTGTTCGACAAAGACAAGAAACGCGCGACTGGCGTTGAAATTATCGATGCTGAAACCAACGAGACCTATGTATTTAAAAGCAAGATCATCTTTGTAAATGCGTCAGCACTTAACTCGGCGTGGGTACTGATGAATTCTGCCACAGACGTATGGGACGGTGGCTTAGGAAGCAGCAGCGGCGAGCTGGGTCACAACGTTATGGATCACCACTTTAGAGTAGGTGCCTCGGCAGACGTAGAAGGCTTTGACGACAAATATACCTACGGTCGCAGACCGAGTGGCTTCTATGTGCCAAGGTTTAGAAACTGGGGAAGTGATAAGCGAGATTACTTGCGTGGATTTGGTTATCAAGGCGGCGCAAGCCGTTCAGGTTGGAGCAAAGACATAGCTGAACTTGGTATAGGTGCTGGGCTTAAAGATGCGATAACCGAGCCAGGTCCTTGGACAATAGGCATGACAGCCTTCGGTGAAATTCTTCCGTATCACGAAAACAAAGTGTACTTGAATAAAAAAGTCACCGACAAATGGGGCTTACCAGTACTCGCAATGGATGTAGAGATTAAAGAAAACGAGCTTAAGATGCGTAAAGACATGCAGCAAGACGCTATTGAGATGTTTGAAGCGGCTGGCCTTAAAAATGTTCAAGGTTGGGATGCAGACTACGCACCTGGTATGGGCATTCATGAAATGGGTACGGCGCGTATGGGAAGAGATCCTAAAAGCTCTGTGCTTAACGCGCATAACCAAGTATGGGATGCACCGAACGTATTTGTGACCGATGGTGCGGCAATGACATCGGCCAGCTGTGTTAACCCTTCACTGACCTATATGGCATTAACGGCAAGAGCCGCAGACTTTGCCGTAGAAGAGTTAAAGCGAGGAAATCTATAATGGAACGCAGAGAACTACTTAAACTCATAGCAACTGCTACAGGCACAGCATTGTTCGCAGGTAATGTACTTGCCTACACAGATGTGCCCGCTGTACCGCTTAGCGACACATTATTTAATGAAAAAGATGTGGCCTTGCTGAATGAAATGGGTGAGGTGATCATTCCTCAAACTGACACGCCTGGAGCTAAAGCGGCCAACGTTGGCGCGACAATGGCTGTGTTGATAACCGATTGCTACACACCTTTACTTCAAAAGACCTTTCTTGATGGAATTAAGAAAATATCTTCGTTAAGTCAAAGTCGTTTCAACAAGCAATTTGTTCAGCTTACCAAGCAAGAACGAGAGGCTTTATTTAACGACCTGGATGTAGAAGCGAAAGCGGCGAATCTTGCTAACGGTGTTTATCAAGGTGTTGAAACAGGAAAGCCAAGTCAGTGGGAGCCAGGCACCGATGAGCCAACCCCTCACTACTTTACGTTATTAAAACAGCTAACACTTTATTGCTTTTTCACGTCTCAAGTTGGCGCGACTAAAGTACTTCGATATGTGGCTATTCCTGGACGTTACGACGGTGCATTCCCTTATAAAAAGGGCGACAAAGCGTGGGCAACCTAAGCCTGCGCTATCGAGCTGCCAAACACAACACAGTTATATAACGGATAAAACAAGGTACAGACACTATGAATAAAACATTCGTCGCTTCAACAGTGGCTTTGCTTATGCCACTTTCTGCATGCGCAACGACAGATGCAGATACTGAAAAAAGCGAATCGCGGTTAACCCGCGAACAACAGGCCGCTAAAACGGAAGTTTGGGAACCTGTTCCTGAAGTGGTTTCTTTTGATAAGGCAGGCGTGCCCTCTGATGCCATCTCTTTAATTGGTGATGACCTATCTAACTGGACTTCAGTAAAGGAAGGTGATGCTAAGTGGACGCTGGAAAACGGTGTTCTAACAGTGAAGCCGGGAACAGGCGATATCAAAACGAAAGCAGAGTTCTGTGATGTTCAGTTGCACGTAGAGTGGAAAGCGCCACAGCCAGAAGCAGATATGGAAGGACAACAGCGCAATAACAGTGGTATCTTCCTGCAGCAGCGATATGAAATTCAAGTCTTAGACTCATATCAGAATAAGACCTATCCCAATGGACAAGCGGCAAGCGTATATAAGCAAACTATTCCTTTAGTTAACGCTATGAAGGCGCCTGGCGAATGGCAAACTTACGACATCATATATAAAGCGCCTACCTTTAACGGTGAAGCGCTAGCAACGAAAGGTTATGTTACGGTAATACATAACGGCGTAGTGGTTCAGAATCATACTGAAATTCAAGGGACAACAGAATGGATCGGTGCACCTAAGTACAAAGCTCACGGATGCGCGCCGCTTCAATTGCAAGATCACGGCAATTTAGTAAGCTTTAAAAATATGTGGGTAAGACCACTTTAAAAAGCAAGCCGATAGATATCTTCAATCTCTTCAATACTCAATTGCTTGGGGTTGTTGCGAAGAAGGCGAGTTACTTTACTCGCCTCTTCTGCTAATTCACCTACACAAGAAGGCGGAATATTAAAGTGGGTGAGTGAAGCGGGAATGCCTACGTCGCGACACAGTTTTTCTATAGCAACTAATAACAGTTTAATTGCTTCCTCTTTTGAGTGGTGGCGCTCACATACCTTTAAAAGCTTAGCCACACAATAAAGTTTGTCTTGGCAGAACGGCGCATTTACTTTCAATACATGAGGTAGCATTACCGCGTTACTCATGCCATGTGACAGATGAAACCGTCCCCCTAGTGGATAAGCTAAGGCATGTACTGCCCCCACGCCCGCGTTTCCAAACGCAAGACCGGCCATTAAACTGCCGGTGGCCATATCTTCACGTGCTGCTAAGTTCTCACCATTGTTATAAGCGTGAAGTAATGAATTGAAGATAAGCTTGAGTGCTTTCTCTGCCAGAGCGTCGGTTATCGGACTAGCATTTACACTTATATAGGCTTCAAGCGCGTGAACGAATGCGTCTATACCGCTTGCTGCTGTAATGGACTGTGGGCATGTTTTTGTCATCTCCGGTGCAACAATCGCAACATCGGGTAGCAGGCAGGGACTAACAATCCCTTTTTTCATCTGTGCTATCGGATCTGACAAAATAGCAATGTTGGTAACTTCTGAACCTGTACCGGCGGTAGTGGGAATAACAATAAGAGGCAAACGACGTTTCGAAAGCGTATTTTCACCGAAGAGTTCACTGAGGGAGCCAGTATGATCGTATGTAGCTGCAAGTACTTTTGCACTATCAATAGCGCTACCTCCACCAAGAGCAATAATTCCGTCTACTTGCTTCTCACGAAGTATCGCTAACTTATCTTCTATGATATTCACTTCAGGCTCAGGTGGAATGTCATCAATAATAAGTAAGGGTGAAGAGGGTAATAGTGTGAGTAGTTGATCAAGAAGACCAGATGAAGAAACGCCCTTGTCAGTAACGATGGCACATTCCTTTATGGATAATCTCGCCATTTCATCCGTGAGGGCTTTAATAGCGCCAAGACCCGTTATGAGTTTTCCAGCGGTTTTAAATTCAGAAACCTTCATGCAAACCCCTCAATAATCCACGTACACGTTCAAATACTGTTCTATTAATTTATAGTACACAGCGTGACTTACCAATTAACTAACCTTATAGATCGTGAAAAGCGCGGTGAATTAGTGGTTTTTATGAACGTATTGCACATTGTTTATGCAGACGATCGAAAAATAAGGATTTTTTTAAAATACTTGTTGACGTGAGCGCTCATTTCCCTAAAATGCGCATCCGCTTCGGGGGAAAAGCAAAACAGCAAGCCTCCTGAAGTAAGTCTCTACTACCTTTATAGGT
>NZ_JAKREZ010000036.1:0-42353 GCF_022348345.1 Alteromonas sp. CNT1-28
AAGCTAATGTGTAATCACGCTGTGTGCGCTTAGGTCTTTGATTACTTGAAGTTGTCATAAAGAAGTCCTCTTTATGTCAACGTATTTTAGGACGGGACAATAGAAATAAAAAAGCCCAGCACGTGGCTGGGCTTAAACTTTTAGCCATTAAGGTTTATGACTTCACACGTTTGCGAGCGAAAAACATACCACCTAAAGCCAGAAGCGAAAGCGCGAAGGTACCTGGTGCAGGTACTTCTGCAATACTGAAACTTGCGCTACTTACTTGTATAGGCGTCAGCTGCCCCCCTTGAGAGCCTTGAAAAATGTAAGAACCTGACAACCCATCAATTGTAATGTCACCAACAGACTGTGCGATAAATTGCACGGTGTATAAACCAATCACTGGTGTCTGCAGTTGATAGAACAAATCAATTTGTTCCAAGTAAGCTAGTGAACCTATCTCTAAAATTCCCCCCGGTAGAAAAGGAGGTAGAAACATCTCTAACACTGGGTTCCCCAAGCTGCTAACTGAGCCAAAAGGATTTAACGTAGAAGCGCCAATAAAACTCAAGAGCGAATCGTTAAAACCAATTGTCGTGTTATATACATCAAACGGTTGAGGAAACGGTACGATACCTAAAAAAGCATCTTCATTAGAAAAGCTTACCGTCGCCGTGATAGTTTCTCCTACTTGATAAATTGATTTATCCGTAGAGATTTCAATTATTGCGGCATTTGCATTAAAAGTAGCAATTGCCAATACCATTAAAATAATTTTTTTCATTTTCTTTCCAACTACTGAACTGCACATGCGGTACGTGTACACATAGACATTAACGCGTATAAATCGTAGATATTTAATCTGCCGTCATTGTTAAAGTCGTGCTCTTCAACCGTCGCTTGACGTTGCAGAAGCAAGGTGTAGAACGCCACAATATCGGTGTTGTCTATGTCACTATCGCCATCAAAATCACCAACTACTGGCTCCGGCTCACTCGTTTCAGGGAAATCCAGCACAACAATTACTGGATCGTGATCTGACGAACGATAAGCATCAGCTCCGTAATAGCTAGAAAGCTGTGTTTCTGACTTATATTCAACGTTGTAGTCGAAGACACGAGGCTCATCAGCATTGATATGCCAAACCGTTGCGTCTGCCACATACTCAGTCAAAGTTGAGCTTGATAGCGCGTGATCTAAGTAACCCATTTCGCCGCCGAAGCTATAAGAATAAGCACTTTCGCCGTGGAAGAGGTTCACCAAGTTGCTGTAACCGGCGTCTTCGAGAGCAAGAATTGGATCTTCTTTCGCATAAGCATTTAGGTCACCCATTACGATAACTCGGTCAGACAAACCTTCACTGTTTTGCACAAGCGCTGTCAGCCCTAACGCAGCTTGGGTACGTAGCTCGTTCCAGCAGCCTTGTCCATCACCCAAATCAGCATCATTACCTGTTGCACTGCCACAGCTTCCTTTTGATTTGAAATGATTTACCGCGAGCGTAAACGCTTCGCTGTTACTATTTACGCTAAAGGTTTGTAACAGCGGCTGGCGGTTACCGTAGTCAAAAGGAGCATCAGAGGAAGTAACCGCTGCGCCTTGTGGTGTAACCGTTGCAGGCTTATAAATAATACCTACCGCAATTTCATCACCACCAAGTAATGATTCAAGTGCTACATAGCTATACACTTCACTACCAAGTTCAGCATTTACGCTATTTACAAGAGAAGCAATGGCAGAATCACTCCCGTATCCATCGTTTTCGATTTCTACTAAGCCAAGTACATCTGCGTCCATCGCAACGATGGCTGCTACTGTCTTCGCTTGCTGGCGGGCAAATTCATCTTCTGAGTCTGCACCACGAGAGGTAGGGAAGTTCGGACCATTAAAGTAGTTAAGCACGTTAAAGCTAGCCACTTTGACATCGCCTTGTACGTCTAACTGGGGCACATCTGTTCTTGGGTTTGTGCGTACAGTTTGAAGAGCGCCAACTGGAATTAAGTTATAAGCACCAAATGCGTAGTGCATTACACCTTCCAGGCCTTCTACACTGTCGCCTAAACGCAGAGGATTCGCATGAGATAAACCTCCAACTGGGAAAGGAATATCGTCAGCATTTTGTGCGCTTGAGCCATCATCAACCAACAATGTGTTGCGTGCATTCGCTTCAGCCAAGGCAATAGCTTCACTTGACCCCGCGGCATATTGGTTTGTAGGAATCATCAGGCGGCCTGATGACACGTTGAATTGCCCATATCGACCAAGATTGTAAACGTCTGTCACGTTCAAAGTTTGCTGGAATTGAACCTGCATACCTTCAAGTGACTCCAGGTTAACACTCTCGTCAAATGGCATTTCAATGCTTGTCGTTAGTATATCAGCACCTGCACCTAGCGTTTCAGCATTGGCGCTTAGTACAATTTCTGTAATGCCATTGTATTCAGCCACTGCACCGCTAACACGCACAGCATCACCAACAGATGGGTATTCAGTGAAGGTTGTCGAATAGGCAAATACACCTTCAGACGTCGCAGCATTGCCATCAGAGTCGGCGGCTTCTTCTTGAATAAAGAATCCGTTCATTTCCGGCACAACTTTAGTCACTACTGCCTCAATAACAACGTCATTGCCTGTAAGTGGCGAGGTATCGCCTTCGCCTTGGATAGCGCTAATTAAGACTACTTCACCAACTGGGTCAGTTGGGTCTGTAGGGTCGGTCGGGTCAGTTGGATCCGTAGGCTCGCTAACAGATCCATTGTGCGAACCAAAATTGTTAAGCGTATCTTTTGGTAGGCTATCCCATTCTTCAAGGGTAAACGCTGGGTTGCGGTTAGGATTGCCTGCTGTTACTGAACTCTTGCGTACCAAAGTAACGTCTTTACCCCAGTTAGTTTTAACGCCGTACGTACCTAGAGCATCAACAACCTGACCGTTAGCGACGAGCTCAATGTAGTCATCGCCATTGAAATTAATCACGAAGCTGCTAATCGTTGAGCCGGCAGTTAACAGTGCATCTGCACTTCCGTGAGCGAATGTTGCTACGCCACCTGCTGGGATTGTGCCTTCAAGTGCTAACACTTTACGGTCAGCATCTGCGGTCTCACCATTGGAGAGTAAAACTAACTCATAACCCGCTAGACTTACCGGTTGTGTCGAGCTATTGAAAAGCTCTATACCTTTATTGAAACCGCCGCCTTCGATGTATTCTGAAATGTAAATACTGCTGGTAGAAGGTGTTGTGTCACCGCCGGTATCACCACCTGTGTCGCCGCCGGTATCGCCACCCGTGTCACCGCCAGTATCACCACCTGTACCATCACAACTCTCGTTGAAGATAAGTGAAGCAAGTTCAGGTTTGTCAATAAACGGATTTCGGTTTCCTTGGAATTCATAAACGCGCTCGTTACGACGACGTTCGAAATCATCCACTGGATCACTTTCATGCCATTGAAGCAAAACGCAAAGCTTACCAAACGCGGCTTCGCTAGTAGAGGTAAGGCGATTTACTAACACTAAGTCGTCTTCGGTATCACCAGCTGTATTGCCATCGTAACGCACGTCCATGTATAGCATTGAGCGTGCTACATCTCCTTTTACTGCGTCACGAGGCTCAAAAGAGTCACCATCAACTCGGTTTAACGGAGCTTCAGAAAGCACGCTATCACTAAAATCAAAATCTAAGTTGCCGCGCGAGCTATTTACAGAAATATCGGTAGGACGCAGGTGCAGAATATCGCTGTATGCCGTTAGGCTTGAGCTAGGAAAACCATGGCTCTTAGCCCAAACATGTTCGCGATTCCAATTGTCTGGGTTGGTGCTTTGACTACCGCTACCGTTGGTAAACTTGCCTTGTGATATGCCTTTGTAGAACAAGATAACGTTATCGGTGTTAGCAGGATCTTCATCAGTGTAAGTGAGTGCTGTCCACACTTCTGAGTAAGAAAGCGTACGATGACCATTTTCAATGATGTTATGCGCCGTGTCTTTTAACGTTTGCGCACTTTCACCGTTTGCAATAGCTGTGTCGAGAGCTGCGTAATAGTCAGATGCAACAAAGTCGCTGGCTAGGTTAACTGCTTCCAAATCAGGGCAGTTAAAACAAGTACCACTTAAGAAAAGAAGTTCATTTGAAGGTTCACCGCCGTTGTCAGGGTCACCGCCAGTATCCCCACCATCGGTAGTTCCATTTCCACTTACTGAAATACTGTCTAAATTGAGATATTCGGTACCCGAGTTGTTAGCCATGGCTACTTTCAGTTCTAAAGTGCTTCCGCTACCTATCGTTTCGGTCAGTGTTGCAGAACCAAAGTCTTCCTGTACCGTATTCGTTGCCCCTTCTGAAAGCGTAATAAGCTCGAATGCGCCACCATCTAATGAGTAAAATACATCGATGTAGTCTGTCGACTCAAAATTTCCACTTTGAGAAAGCACGGCATTTATGGTGATATCACCGGCACCAGATATATCGATAGACTCGCTCAACCAGACTACTTCACCGTCAGTATCACGTGCTTGCATTGCGCCGCTTTCAACACGGAACCAGTCTGAAGTGGCACTTAGCTCACTCGCTGACACGTCTACTGACCAACGATCAACACCTTCAAGATCAACAATTGCTCCCGCTGGGTCTGAGCCAGTTGCGCCCTTGCCTTGCAGTTCATTTGCTTCGAAGTCCTCTTGCCATACTGTATCTGCAGAGGCATTAATAGAAACAACGCCTAACGACAATGCGCCCGCCAACAACGCGTTGACTACTTTAGCTGATTTCCTCAGCTTATACTTTTGTGTGTTACCCTCATGAATCATTTTGCTTTCCGCTTTTTTGTATAAGGAAGGTATAAATTCTTATACATACGTATATACAGCAAGCACTTAATAAAAATAATAATATAAACGTCACAAACGTTAAAAATCAGAAACTTAGACGTTTAAAATAAACTTACTTATTGATTAACTCTGCTGAACTTTGGTACAGGGAAAGTTGATTTGTCACAATGCGTAAATGTTTCAGCTTTGAAATATTTTAGTGACTCGCCGTGGTGCATGTTACAGTTTTATGCACAAAAAAAGAGCGCCTAGTGGACGCTCTTTCAATCATAACTTTAGGACAAAAAGCGCTGGGTAAACGCCTTTTCGTTGTTGCCTATAACTGCTCGTTTAAGAAGGCGTTAAAGTCTGCCTGAAATGCAGATTTCAGCCGCATACACTGTTGAGACTCGTCCTGCATAATTTCGACACCGCGTGCCATTCCTTGATAGGTCTCGCTAATTGGCGCGTAGAACGCATTGGCCATTTCTAAGTTTTCAGCCGAACAGGTTGTTGAAACAAATTCCGGCATTCTGCTTACATGGTAATCAGGCATTTTTGCTAGTAGCGCGTCTTTATTCTTACTAAGCCACTCGTACAATAGCGTATGATCGTCTAAGTTACGTGCCACTCTCACCACCATATACATGGTATTTGCAGGCGTAATATCATCGGTAAGCGCTAAATCTAACATTTTAAAGACGGTTGCTTTGTCTTCAAAGTACATCGAATACACCAGCGTGCTTTTCACATTTGGCAACTGTGCTTTTTTAAAAGCCTCTACAATTGTATTAAACCATGTGCCCTGCTCGCCTTGTTCACTATTTCGCGTAGCAATTTCAATTGCTGTACCGGCAATACCGGAAGGAACACTGCTAGTATCTGCAAGGTACTGTTTCGCTATTTTAACGCTTTGTTCAACAAGTTGATCATTGTTCGAATGAGTACCCAGCAAGCTGTATAGCTGGTTACGCAGGCGGATGACATCTGCGTTATCCTGCTCACTTTGAGACAAGGTTAGCTTGTTTAACAAAGGCATATAATTTTGATTTAGAAGCTTTGCATATGCGGCTTTATTGTCTTCATTTACTAAATAACTAAACTCAGCTAACACGCCAACAGCCGCACGAATGACCGCAGGGTCATCATCTTTTGACAAGCTATTAAGCACCTTCATCACGCTGTCTACACCTACTTGATCTGCGTTTAACAGCGCCTGGTAGTTGTAAAGCACATTTTTCTTTTCACGCTTATTTAGCGCATCAATGTTATTTAGCAGTGCGTTTAACTGAGCTGGTTCAATTGACCAACGGAAGTAACCTGTTGCATTGTCATTAGGGTATACCCAGTCTGCTTCAGCAAGCTGAGGTAAAACTGTGGTTTCTTTATCAATAAAAACCACTTCGTTTAGTATTTTTCCGTTTGATTGATAAGTCAGCTTTAATGGAACTGCCCATGTCTTATCTTCCACGGTCGCGCCTGCAAGGTGAAAACGGGACTGGGTTAATTTGCCATCTTTTGAAATATGAATAAGTGGGTAGCCCGGCTGTTCCAAGTAGGCTTTCATCATGGCGCTTAAGTTGAAATCGGACACTTCATCTAGAGCGCGCCACAAATCGTCTGCTACGGTATTACCCCAAGCATGGGTATTCATGTAGTTTTGAACGCCTTCACGAAACTTTTCTGTACCAATTAGCGATTCAATCATTTGTAAAATTGATTCACCTTTTGAGTAGTTCAAGCCCAACCCATCCATCACATCTGGCTGACTTTTCACTACCTTTTTAACAGGTTTCACCGTGGGACTAGCATCTGCACCAAATGCTCCCTCTTGCACTATGCGATCGGCGTAGTTCAACTCTGGATACAAGGTTTTCATGGTATGGCTTGCAGCCCAAGACGCAAACGCTTCGTTCAGCCATAGGTCATCCCACCATGCCATTGTTACCAAGTTGCCAAACCATTGGTGAGCAAGTTCATGCGCAATAACATTTAGCGGTCGTGAACGCTCTGTGACGCTTGGGTTATCTTCTAGCAGTAACAAACTATCGCGATAGGTAATTAAACCTACGTTTTCCATTGCACCGTGGGTAAAGTTGGGTACGGCAACAAAATCCATTTTTTTATAGGGGTACTTGATACCGAAAAAATCTTCTAGCGAGGCTAGGATTTCTGGGATGTGTTTGATAACAAATTTGGTTTTATCGGCATACCCTGTTGGAACGTATATTTTTCCTGGCACCGACAGCCCAGAAATTTCAGCACTATCAAAAGGCCCTACGGTATAGGCAATAAGATAAGTCGGCATGGGCTTAGTTTTTTCAAACACTACGGTTTTTATCCCGTTTTCCACTGTCACCTTTTCAACAGGTGTATTACCCACAATTTCCTGATGTTCAGGAGAACTGATGGTCATTTGATAAGGAATTTTGAAGTTTGGCTCATCAAAACTTGGAAACGCTTTTCGCGCATGCATATCTTCAAACTGGGTAAATATATAGTTGGTCTCTTCAAAACGTGACAGATACATGCCATCTGAAGACGTGTTCACTTTCCCTTCAAACGTAATCTCTAACGTATACTTCCCAGGCGCAATCTCATCTTGCGATTCGCCCCAATTGATGTCGTATTCTCCAATCGTAACATTTAGAGGAAAGCTGCTGCTTCCAGACACTAAACGCGCAGAAGTCACGGTCAAATCTTGCTGATAAAAGCCCACTTTCTTAGTTGGGGTTTTAACCGTTACATCAATATTCGTTTTTCCAGAATATGTAGGGTTATCAGGGTCTATATTTAAGTGAATACGTTGAAAAGTGGGAGCGATCGTTGACGGTAAGCGGTATTCAACATCAGCAAGTGTCTTTTTCGCGGGTGATACGACTGCAGATGCAGTTTGCGCTTCTTGCGCCACTACTGCCGTTGTCGATAGCGATGTGAATGCAAAAACACTCGCAACCACACCGGCTAGTGTAGATAGTTGTTTCATTATGGTTTATCCATGTTATGGGAAGATCCCTATATTCATCCATGGGTAAGAATAAATATCAAAAAGGGCCTTAGCAATCTAAAGCCCTTTTGGCATTGGTTCAAATTGTTACTATTCATGTCAACCGCAAGAATTGTGCATTTCAGCGTACATTGACTCTGGCGATTTATCTTGTTTCTGCTTCGCTGCCTGCTGACAGCCAAATCAATTGAATAAGCCAGCAACTCTAGAAATGGTATCGTCGCAACTGCATTTGCATTTGCTTAACTTGCTGAACTAAGGCTTCACAGTTATCTACCACTTCTTTTGCATAGGTAGTATTGGCATTGCCCACCTGTTGAATACTGCTTACCCCTTTATTCACATCGTTAGCAACCTCTGTTTGTCCTTCAGCCATTGTGGCAGCGTCTTGGTTTAACGTTGTGATGCGTGCAACAGCGTCAAGCGCCTGCTTTAACGAATCGCCAGCATGTTTTGTGGTGTCCACGGTTTTATAGGCGGTTTCTTTATTTTGCTGCATTTTCTCAGAAGCCACGCGGCTACCTTGCTGAAGGCGTTCAATCATATTGCGAATTTCTTCCGTGGAAGACTGCGTTCTGCTTGCTAGCGAGCGGACTTCGTCAGCGACAACGGCAAAGCCACGTCCCTGCTCACCAGCGCGAGCCGCTTCAATAGCTGCATTGAGCGCAAGTAGATTCGTTTGCTCTGCGATATTCCTGATAACTTCCATTACACCGCTAATTTCTTCACTTGCCTGAGCCAACTCAGTGATAACCTGTACTGACGCGTCCACATCGCTTGCCTGAGACTGGATGTCTTTAATGGTTTGCGCCAAAACGCTTACGCTGTTTCGCGTATCTTGATCGGCAGCGTGTGCCGCTTCACTTGAACTGCGAATGGTTGACGACACCGTTTGTGCATTCTGCTGCATTAATGAAATGGCGTTATTAATTGACTCCGTTTCTCGGCTAAGTTGTGAAACGGTATCTTTGGATTGCAACGCTGTTGCATTTAACCTTTCTGACTTTGCTAGCATGTGGTCGGTGGCTTCGTCCACACTCTGCAATGTGTCTTGTAACTGGCTAAGAAGCCCATTAAACGCTCTTGCCATGGTGCCAAACTCGTCGCTTCTTGATGCCTGAAAACGGAACGTTAAATCTCCCTCACCAGAAGACAAGTTGTTTACTACCCCAATGAATTCTTCAAGTGGCTTGCCAACAATATACTTAACGAGCAACCAAATGGTGATCAAAATTCCCACGCTCGCCAATACGATTTTAAGTACAACAACCAACACAGAGCTTCGAACCATAGCCGATTTTTCTGACGTCGACGCCACTAATATAATATCGTACCCCCAAGGCGAAAACGGTACCACTTCTACAACCCAGTCATCATTAGGTTGAAGGGCGTCGGCCACCTGCCGATCATTCACATGTGCGGAATGCATGCGAATGTTACCTTTTGCATCACGAAGGGCAACAAAGCCTTCTTTTAGCACGTGACTTTGCTTAATGGCTTGCTCTAAGACGTTAAGGTCGGCTGAGTATCCCACATACCAGATGCCCACAACGTCACCACTGCTGTTAAACATTGGCTCGTAACCTGTTAAATAAGGGCTACCCAAAATATCAACCGCACCGTAATACGCTTCCTGCTGATTAATCTTTTTGATCGCCTTGCCATCAGGGGCCAACTTAGTGCCAATCGCCCTCTCGCCATTTTTAATGACATTGGTACTCACGCGAATATAGTCGTCTCCTGTTTTACTAAAAAGCGTGGCTGTGCCTCCCATTACGCTTGTCAGGTTATCGACCAAATCGAATGTGTTGGCTTGCTCCGCATTGCCCAACCTAAGCTGCCGAGCCTGTGTATTTTTAACGGTAACAATATCGGTTTGATTAGGCTCACCGATTGCCTCACCTCGTTGTTTAAGCAACGCCATACTGCTTTTGACGCGTTCAAGCATGATAGAGTCAGTCACAGTAAGAATATTCACTAAACGATCGGCGGTGTTCTTCTTTTGCTCTTGAACAAGGGTTGAAACATTTGAGGAAGTGGTGATAACCGTTGCCACGGCAACAATTAAAGCGAACAAAGCGATAACAGCAGAAATAGAAAATAGAAACTTTCTTTGAATGGACATTTATCATCTCGATATGTAGACGTTTAATACAAAGCCATTCCGTTGCGCTTTCTAACCTCGGCCTTAAATTTTTTTACCAAACAGCACAACGGCTTGAGGCAGCAATCCCTTTATATTAATTTAGGCAAAAATTACGTAAGAGCAAATTATCCAAACGTTTATATTTTAAAAAAGTTGTCCAATTAACAACCGATTATCAGTCAGTGCTACTTCATGGTCACCTTTGTGCCAACAATTTTCAGGGCCGGTGCACCTCGAATTAAGGCATTCCTTGCAAACTGTCCGTGACAAGAAGGACATATTCCTTCTTCATGAGTAAAGTCCTCAACTATTCTCTCTTTAAAGCATTTAACCAACGCGCCTTTGCCGCCTTTTCGATATTTAAATAGCTGGAATTTGCACTTGGAGCAATAAATTTGCACGGTTCTGACCGGCCCTTTTGCATTAGGTTTTGCCATAATTTCTCTTTGTACGTTTTAGGATCCTTCAAATTTCACCTTTTGTCGAAATGCGACAAATTGTAAATCTCGGTTATACTTTCGTGAGGGCGCGTCGCCCTTGGGTACAAACCACTAGCATGCTTGCCTCGATGTTAGCGAGTTAAGAACGAAGGTAATATCAATGAAGATAGTTGCAGCCCTGTGCTTTTTAATGTCTGCGCCGATTTATGCCGGTACAGCCGTGATAATAAATGCCAACAACAATTCTGGGATCGATATCGATACCGTCAAGAAAATATATCTGGGAAAAGTAAAAGCATTTCCCGATGGAAGTCGCGCAATTCCCCTTACCTTCGAACAAGGTAATAATATCAGAGACGCTTTTAATAATAATGTGCTTGGAAAATCTGAATCACAATACTCTGCATTCTGGTCGAAGCTTGTGTTTACTGGCAGAGGCACACCACCTGAAATGATAGCAACTGAGGATGAGATGTTAAATCTCGTCGCGACCAACCCCAATACCATAGGTTTTGTGGATGAAGGTAAAGTTGATGGCACGGTAAAAGTTGTTGGTACATTTTAGGGCCTGCTGTTGTTTAATATTCAGCAAAGACCAACAAGCCCTGGTTATTTAAACTAGGAACAATTGGCGACGCCTTGTCTAAATGCGTCGCCCTTTTTAGGCGTCTAGCTTCAATCAGGAAGTGTCGAAAGATAGTTAATGTTTGCAAAAGCCATTATGACATCTTTGGCGAAGTCGACCCTAGGATGACGAAGCGCTCCCTTTTTCCACACTAAATAAACATCATTTTCTGGGCCTGGCTTGCCCAGCGCGACCAATTCGCCTTTTGCAATACCTTCTTTACATAAGTAGTCAGGCAAAACGGAATAACCAATTCCCGCTTTGATAATACTACTTATTGCTCTTATATCAGGGCAAACAGCCGCGACAGGCGACTCACACGCGGCATTAAATACCTCCGAAAAGTATCGCCGAACAAGCGGTAACTGTTCATCATACGTCACTACTTTATGTTGGTTGAGTAGCGCTGCCGATATTTCTCTTTCTCCCAGCAACTTTCCCTGCACACGGTTCATCACTAAGATTAAGCGCTCTTTATCCAACTTCTGATATTCATACATCGCGTCAGTTGGCTCAGAGGCGGTAATGGCAAGCTCCGCTACATCGTTCTCCAACAAATGATAAATATTACTTTTGTTGCCGGTATGGATCACTAAATTCACTTTATCGGCCTGAAGCAAGTTAGCGAGTGCCGGACCTGCCACCAGACTGAGGTACTCCGCAGGGCCTGCAAGGTGTAACGTGCCGTGATCGGTGGAAGCACGACTGCGAATAGAAGCCACTTTCTGCTCTAACGTATCAATGTGACTGGCGACCTGCAGCGCCAAGTCATCAGCGATAGCCGTTGGCTCAACGCCTCTCGCTTTTCTTATGAACAACTCTTTACCGACAATATTCTCCATGGCTTGTATGTGAGAAGTGACCGCTGGCTGAGACATATGAAGGCGAGCTGCAGCACGTGTAATGTTGCCGCTTCGATAAACTTCTACAAAGGTTTTTAACTGTGTTAAGTAAGACATAATCCCTACCCATCAGATTTTTGATGACTCATCACAATTTATCTGACTTCTCGATGTAAGCCAACCTCTCTAAGATACACGCACTTTCTAATGCGACAGGAGCTGCACATGAAATCAGCATCATCAATTTTATCGCTCGCCATTATTGCGGGTTTATCACAGTCGGCCTATGCGGCAGACGTTAAAGCTGCGAATGCCAGTAAAGGCGAAATACTTGTACTACTTTCAAGTGAAAATGTAATGCAGCTTGCAGATGGCAAAACAGAGCCTACAGGCTATTACCTTAACGAGTTTGGTGTGCCGGCAAAAGCATTGGTAGACGCAGGCTACAAACTGGTATTGGCCACGCCAAAAGGCAATGCGCCATCTGTAGATAAAAAGTCAGTAATACCGCAATACTTTGATGGCGGCGAATCGCAAATGCGAGACATTCAAACGTTTGTAGCGTCAATAGAAGGCATTGATGACACGCTGTCATTGAGCGAAGTGATTGGACAAGGGCTGGAAGAGTTTGAAGGCGTATTCATTCCAGGCGGTCATGCACCGCTTATCGACCTGGCAAACAATCCTCAAGTGGGTGAAATTTTGTCTCACTTTCACAATGAAGGAAAACCTACTGCCGCTATCTGCCATGGCCCAATTGCCTTACTTTCTGGGCAATCTAACCCGCAGGCATTTGAACTGGCATTGAAATCCGGTGAGCAAGCCTCATCTGAGAGTTGGATTTATGATGGCTACAAAATGACAATCTTCTCCACACCGGAAGAGGCCTATTTTGAAAGCACGTTAAACGACGCAACGTTATTGTACTACCCAGCAGACGCCATGGCGCAAGCGGGTGGCAAGATGGAATTCAAAGAAATGTGGGCGCCCAATGTAGTAGTAGACCGTGAGCTTATTACAGGCCAAAACCCGTTTTCTGATGAACTGTTAGCTGAAAAGCTTTTACAACAGTTAAATTCACAATCTAATTAAGGACAGGCAACACTATGCTTAATTTTACGTTTAAGAATCAAACCGAAATTCTGTTCGGCAAAGGGCAACTAAGTGAAGTGTCTTCACGTTTGCCGAAACAAGCAAAAGTCCTCTTCCTCTACGGTGGCGGCTCAATTAAGAAAAATGGTATTTACGATAAAGTAACGACTGCACTAGCAGGTGCTGAAGTCATTGAATTTCAGGGTGTTGAACCAAACCCAGAATTTGAAACACTGATGAAAGCTGTGAATGTCGCCCGTGAAAATGACGTGAACTTCATTCTTGCGGTTGGCGGTGGAAGTGTTATTGATGGCGCGAAATTCGTAGCTGCTGCCGTTAATTTTGCAGGCGATCCGTGGGACATACTTGTTAAAGGTGCAGCATTTGAAAATCCATTACCTATTGGCGCAGTACTTACTTTACCTGCGACAGGGTCTGAGAGTAACGGTAACTCGGTAGTAAACAGAAAAGAAACGTCGCAAAAACGCGCGTTTTCTTCTGAAACAGTTCAGCCTGTTTTTGCCGTACTTGATCCTGAGTTCACCTATTCACTTCCACCACGTCAAGTATCGAACGGCGTAGTTGATGCTTTTGTTCACGTGATTGAGCAATACCTTACCTACCCTGTAAACGCACCGCTTCAAGACCGCTTTGCAGAAGGAATTTTACAAACCTTAGTTCAAGAAGGTCCTAAAGCGTTAGCGACGCCTGAAGATTACGATGTGCGTGCAAACGTAATGTGGTCAGCAACAATGGCGCTTAACGGATTAATCGGCAAAGGTGTACCGCAAGACTGGGGCACACATATGATAGGTCACGAACTTACTGCGTTACACGGTTTAGATCACGCCGTGACCCTAGCAATTGTTCTACCGTCGTTAATGTTCGTGCAGCGCGACAAAAAGCAGGAAAAAATTCTGCAGCTAGGTGAGCGCGTGTTTGGCATTCAGGAAGATGACAAAGAAAAGGCCATAGACTTAACCATAAAAGCGGTTCAGGACTTTTTTGAAACTATGCAGGTTAAAACCCGCCTGTCAGACCACAACATTGAAAAGTCTGCCATTGATGGGCTAATCGAGAACCTTGAACGCAACGGCTTAACAGCGCTTGGCGAGCATGGTGACATCGACCTTGCTAAAGCCCGTGAAATTCTAACTCTCGCGGCATAACCCCTAGGTTTTAAAGCACTCAGCCTTCGCTGAGTGCTTTTTTGTTTATTTAAAAAGAGAGAAATATGACTGCATTATTTGAACAATTTTCGTTAAAAGACGTGACGCTTCGCAATCGTATTGCTGTGCCTCCTATGTGCCAATACTCTGCAGAAGATGGGTTTACAAATCAGTGGCATGAAGCAAACTACCAGTCATTTGCCCGAGGCGGTGCTGGATTGGTTATCGTTGAGGCAACCGCCGTCTCGCCAGAAGGACGCATCACGCCAAATTGCTTAGGTATTTGGAAAGATGAACACGTTAGTGGCTTAAAAAATGTTGCTGATCGGATAAAAAGCCAAGGCGCTGTTGCAGGAATTCAAATTGCACATGCCGGGCGCAAAGCGAGTGCTAACCGCCCTTGGGAAGGTGATGACCACATTCAGCCAAGTGAAGAAAAAGGGTGGCAGCCTATTGGACCTTCGGCAGAAGCCTTTGGGGCACACTTACCTGTTACGCCTACAGAAATGACCAAAGCCGATATTGAGCGCGTTAAGAGTGACTTTGTGAAAGGTGCCCAGCGCGCGCTTGAAGCTGGATTCGAGTGGCTTGAACTGCATTTTGCCCACGGTTATTTGGCTCAAAGCTTTTTCTCGAAGCACGCCAATAAGCGTACCGACGAATACGGCGGTGATGCGCAAGGCCGTGGTCGATTCTTACTTGAAACACTGAGCGCAGTGCGCGCGGTTTGGCCTGAAAACCTACCGCTTACCGTACGCTTTGGCGTTATCGAATACGATGGTGATGACGAACAGACGTTGAGCGAGTCTATCGAACTTGTAAAACAGTTCAAAGAAATTGGTACTGATTTCGTTAGCGTTAGCGTTGGCTTTAACACACCTGATGCGAATATTCCTTGGGGCCCGGCTTTCCTTGCTCCAATTGCTAAAAAGGTACGTGATGAAGCCGGGATCCCGGTTGCTACAGCGTGGGGAGTAGACACACCAGAGCTCGCCAATGATACCATTGAAAACCAACAACTTGACGTTGTTATGGTAGGTAGAATGCATCTTACTAACCCACACTGGTCTTATTTTGCAGCGAAAAAGCTAGGCGTTGAAAAACCATCTTGGGTAATGCCTGCACCATATGCACACTGGTTGGAGCGTTACGCACCATCAGACGAAAGGTAGTTATTGACTTTACAGGCAGCAGTGCTTTCGAGCACTGCTGTGTTTTTCCTCGTCTTTTGCCAATAACGTATAACGTTGCGTCTCTGCACTTGCTTTTTTCCAAGTTAGGTTTAAGGTTGCTATAAACCTCCTTCAAGATTTGGAAGAATGCAGGTTAAAGATTTTTTTTCCTCATCAGCAAAGCTTGCTGACCTAACGTCACTCCGAAGGCGCCGTGTCATTCAAATAAGCGCGGTAACAGGCTTCGGGCTTTTCGCTTCGTCTCTGGTCGCGAGAGGCATAACTTTTGATATCTTTTTACTGGGCTTGTTCTCATTAATCGTCACTGGCTCGCTCGCATACAAGTATTACGTTACCACCAGCAGTTACCTACTTTTAGGCGCTATGTCGTCAATGCTCTTTGCCCTATCCACAACAGGTGCAGGCGTATTTGATATCGCCATGATTGGCTATCCTGGCGTCATCATATTTGCGGCTTTATTAGGTGGAATTGCCCTATTTGGCACCGTTTTATCTTTAGTGCTTCTTCAGTGCATTACGCTTACGTGGTTGATAATGCAAGATGTAGTAACACCAAACCCGCCTATTTTGAGCTGGTCTCACGTGCTCTTCATCATGGTTATTTACGTTATTACGGGCTTCAGCGTTTTTATTTTGATACAGGATATTCGTCGGCTTATGCAGTCACTGCAGCAAGAGGTGTCTAAAGTTGAGCAAAATAGAGCACATATCCAGCACTTAGCACATCACGATCCGCTCACAAACTTGCCAAATAGGATTTTGGGCGAGCGACTTTTCAACGAAAAGCTACGCGAGAGTGAAGAAAAAGGGCTTCAGCTCGCGCTGCTGTTTATAGACTTAGACAACTTTAAACCCGTGAATGACGCTCTTGGCCATGCTGCGGGCGATCGGTTTCTTCAAAAAATATCTCAAACCATCACCGACCACCTATCCACAAAGCAAAGTTTAATACGCTTTGGTGGCGATGAGTTTATTGTGTTGGCGCCAGAAATATCAGACAAATCTGAAATCGATGACTTATGTAAGAACTTAATTACGTGGTGTTCGAACGAATTCGAAGTGCTGCAAACCAAAGTGGTAGTATCGGGTTCAATTGGTATAGCACAAGCGCCTTATGACGGAATTAAATTTAAACAGCTGTGCCGAAAAGCTGATATTGCCATGTACGAAGCGAAACGCAACGGCAGAAATAAATACGAATACTATGACGTGCGCTTTGACGAAGAAAACGATGAAAAATTCACACTTATTCAGCGTTTGCGCCCGGCCGTACAGGCCAATGAATTCGAAGTGTACTACCAACCGTTGATAGACCTTGCCTCTAACAAGGTTCAAGCAGTAGAGGCGCTTTTGAGATGGCCTCAGAAAGACGGCTCAATGATATTCCCCGACAAGTTCATACCTTTAGCGGAAAGCAGTGGCCTGATCATCCCTCTTGGTGCTTGGGTATTAAACCAGGCTTGTGAATTTTGCGCTAAACAGCATGAGAACGGTCATACTAATCTTACGGTTGCCGTAAACTTATCCTTTGCACAATTCAAAGATGGTACGCTCCCCGCTGTCGTTGAGCAGGCATTGCAAAATTCACAATTAGCACCGCAATTTTTAGAGCTGGAGCTAACTGAAACCATACTCGCGGATGAAAATGGCACCACTGGCGAACAACTCGAAGCCATTAAATCGTTAGGCGTGCACTTTGCTATTGATGATTTTGGTACCGGTTACTCTAATTTAAATTATCTACAGACATTTAGCGCTCGCAAACTCAAAATAGACCGCATTTTTATCAACACTTTGGGCATCGGGGAAAACGACGCACCTTTAGTTGCAGCAATAATCAGCATTGCCGACAGCCTTGGCATGAAAGCGGTAGCTGAAGGTATTGAAAGTAAACCCGCTTTAGAAAAGCTAATAAAAATGGGATGTGACTTGGGGCAAGGCTATTATTGGAGCAAGCCACTCCCCGCGACCGAGATAGAACGATTTTTAAGTAATCATCCAACAAAGTAACCACTTATACTAAAAATTCGGAAATGTTTCGCTGTGAAGGCACCGTTTTAGAGGCTCATGATATTTCAAATGGACGTTTTCATGCCGATGGCTTATCGCAGCATTGGCTTGCTGAAAAAATAACAATCTGCCTAAATCGAAAAACGCTAAAACCCGTGATACGTCACAAACTCTTCGTTGTCTGCGCGAGTTGATCGAACCTCGTTTGCAGCGAACTCTGGGTCTGGATAGCCCAAGGCTATGCAAATCATAATGGCCTCATCATCAGGGATGTTAGCGTGCTTGTGTACCACATCGGACTGCATAATGCCCTGACCATTGATAACACAACCAAGCCCTAAGTCCCATGCAGCTAGCACGATGCCATACGCCAGCGACCCTAAACCAAACTGCGTGATCCCTGCTGGCTCTAAAGCCTTGTCATAGGTAAGCACCAAAGAAACGGGCGCATCAAACTGCCTAAAGCCGCGCATCATCCAATCCATACGCTTTTCCTTGTCTTCTCGGGTTATTCCCATTACGTCGAACAGCTGTATGGCTACATCAATTTGACGCTGACGGTGAATCCCCTCGTAGTCCTCTTTGTAGGGAAAGTCTCGAACGTGCGGTTTACCTTCAAGTGTATTTTTGGTGTTGCCTTCACGAATTTTATCAAGCACGTCGCCTGTTACTGCATGAATTTTCCAGGTTTGCGTGTTATAGGACGATGGCGCCCACTTCGCTGCGTTGATAATCGCGTCTACTGTTTCCTTAGTAACAGGCTGTTTAGTGAACCCTCTAACACTCTTTCTCGATGCTGCAAACTCGGCAAAATTCATACACTTCCTTAAACGCGGTAATTGAACTTGTTAAGTTAGAGTAAACACGACGAGTTTGCTCTTCAATAGGTGGCAAACCTAATTCAGATTGTTTGTTTTTATAGATATATATAGAAGTTTGTAAACCCTTTCATTTAGCAGTGCGTAGCAAAAGCATGTCATGAGTCAGGCACACATGATGTTTATGGAAGTTTGGCTTTCAAAAGAAGCATACGAAAGGAGTTTTATAATGGCTAAGAAACCGCAATTAACCACGTCGGCAGGCGCCCCCGTAGTAAGTAACGAAACCACTAAAACAGCAGGAGAGCGCGGCCCCGCCCTCTTACAAGATTATCAACTAATCGAAAAGTTAGCGCATCAAAACCGCGAACGAATTCCAGAACGTGTCGTTCACGCGAAAGGCTGGGGTGCACAGGGCACATTTACGGTCACGCACGACATTACCGATTACACATGCGCTGACTTATTCTCAGAAGTGGGTAAACAAACTGAAGTATTAAGCCGGTGGTCTACGGTAGCGGGAGAATCAGGCGCAGCTGATACCGAGCGTGACGTGCGAGGCTTTAGTTTGAAGTTTTACACACAACAAGGCAACTGGGATATGGTAGGTAATAATACTCCTATCTTCTTCATTCGTGACGGATACAAGTTCCCTGACTTCATTCGTACGCAAAAACGTCATCCGAAAACTAACCTGCGCTCACCAGAAGCCATGTTCGACTTTTGGGCTGCACAGCCAGAAAGCGTGCATCAAGTTACCATTTTAATGTCGGACCGTGGTATTCCGGTGTCACCTATGCACATGAACGGCTATGGCAGCCACACTTTCAGCATGTGGAATAAGGAAGGCAAGCGTCATTGGGTGAAGTTCCATTTCAAAACTCAACAAGGCATTAAAAACTACACCAATGAAACGTCTGAAAAAATCATTGGAAGCACTCGGGAAAAATATCAAGAAGAGCTATATAACGCCATTGAAGAAGGCAATTTCCCAAAATGGACAATGTACATTCAGGCCATGCCAGAAGAGGAAGCAGGACAGCAAAGCTATAACCCGTTCGACCTAACCAAGGTGTGGCCGCACGATGACTATCCGCTTATTGAAGTTGGTGAACTGGAAATGAACAGAAATCCAGAAAACTATTTTCAAATGATAGAAAACGCAGCATTCAGTCCGTCAAATGTTGTCCCTGGTATTGGCTTTAGCCCTGACAAAATGCTTCAGGCTCGCATATTTTCTTATGCTGATGCCCATCGCTATCGTTTGGGCACACACTATGAAGCACTCCCCGCTAACGCGCCGAAAAATAGCAAGGTAAACCACTATCACAAAGACGGCGCGATGCGCTTCTTTACCAATGATTTTGGTAACCCTGACGCCTACTATGAGCCCAATCAATACGAAGGTCCGGTGGCTGACTTTTCAGTGAAAGAGCCTCCGCTCCGCATTGATGGAGACGCTGATAGATATCATCAAGATGAAGCAGATGTGGACTACGTGCAGCCGCGAAAACTGTATGAGATGTTTTCTGATGATCAAAAAGAACGGCTGTATAAAAACTACGCTGCCGCAATGGGCCCGTGCTCAGATAGCGTAAAAGAGCGTTGGTACGCCGTGCTAGAAAAGGTACATCCAGACTACGCCGCAGGCGTACGAAATGCGGTAGAAAGCTTAGATACCGACGTAAATACGGTACCGATTACTGAAAATACCCCTATCGAAGATAGCTAAACGCTATTGTTGTAAGGTATCGCGGCCCAGCAGTTTTTTCCTACTGGAATCTGCTGGGCTCCACAATTTAACAAACATGGCATATTTTTAATACTTGCCTAAAACACATCTAACTGATGATAAAGAGACTTCTGTCATCAAAATATGCTCATTGAACTTTAGAACAAAACTTGTCGAGTAAGTTTGCGAGATTGAAAATTGTGGCTTACGTTTAATGTATCTAAACGTTTATAGCGCTATGTATGTCGTTATTTAAGAAGTCAAAAACAGAACAATCCACCTCTCGCCAAGCTCCATGGAAAATAGCCATAATCGATGATGAAGAAGGCGTACATGAGGTCACTAAACTCACTCTGCGGAAATTTAATTTCGAAAAACGCGGGGTTGAATTTCTATCAGCTCACAGTGGCGCTGAAGGCCTAGCACTTTTCAAAGCAAATCCAGACATCGCTCTCGCTTTCGTTGATGTGGTGATGGAAACTGACGATGCGGGTTTGAATTTGGTTGAGGCCATTCGCAACGAGCTCAATAACCATACCGCCCGCCTTATTCTGCGAACAGGTCAACCTGGTCAGGCGCCGGAAGAAGAGGTAATCAGGCGTTACGACATAAACGACTACAAAGCCAAAACTGAATTATCATCGCTTAAACTTAAGTCTTGTGTGTACACAGCAATAAGGTCGTATCGGGATATTCAGACTATTGAGCAAGGTAAGCGCGGTATGGAAGACGTTTTAAAATCCTCGTCTTCCGTTTTAGCAAGCCAGTCTTTAGCCCAATTTGGCACCGCAGTGTTGAAACAGACACTTACACTGCTTAACCTAAACAACTCTGTACTCTACTTGTCTACTCAGCACACCGACTTATATGGCGATACGACCATGACGGTGCTAGGTGCCAGCGGCGACCTAGTTGGATTATGCGAACCTGGAATTTCTAGCCGAATTCCTGAAACCATCGAAGAAGAAATCAAACAAGTCTTAGAAAGCAAAAGTCACTATCAGTCTAAAGATTTATTCATCGGCTACTACCCTACTGGAGAAGATAGCCACAACATCTTGTATGTTAAGTTAGATCATCCACTGGATGCTCTGCAGCGCAAGACCTTAGAGATGTTTGCCTCTAATGTGGCGGTAATATTCCAAAATCTCACGCAAAAAGAAGACATACAAAAAACCCAAAAAGAACTCATTATGGTGCTTAGCGACGCAATCGAAATGCGGAGTAAAGAGACCGGTGGTCATGTGAGAAGGGTCATTCTTATGACCGAATTTCTCTCTGAAAAGCTTCACATGAGCCGAGAGTTTATTGAGACCATACGGTATTCAGCCGCACTTCATGACGTGGGTAAAATTAGCATCCCTGAGACTATTTTACATAAGCCGGGCAAACTCGACCCCGAAGAATGGGAGATCATGAAGACCCATGCACAAAAAGGCTACGAGCTACTTGCGGGATCTGATCGCATCGTTGCTAAAATGGGCGCCATCATTGCGAAAACGCATCATGAGCGGTGGGATGGTCAAGGTTACCCTGAAGGATTAGCTGGAGACGACATTCCCGTGGAGGGTCGTATTATGGCAATTGTCGACGTTGTCGACGCATTGCTATCTAAGCGCTGCTATAAACCGACATGGAGTCCTGAGGAAGTAAAAGCCTATCTTCATGAGAATTCCGGGAAACAATTCGATCCGCTAATCACCCACATTATGATAGAGCACTTCGACAGGATCCTTGAAATCCGAGCCACAGAACCGGACGAAGATGAATGAAAGAATCGCTAGAACTAATCTTATTACGCGTTAGCCAAAGCGCAGATATTGATAAAGGTGAATTAGACGTTGCTTCTAGACTTATTATCAACTCGGTGTGTGAGGGTTTGCAAATTACTCGAGCTGGCATTTGGTTGTATGATGAAATGCAAACACTGGTACAGTGCACATTGCTCATTGATAAGGGTAATGACCTGGACCACGAAAGCTTAGTACTTACCCGAAAAGACTTTCCTCATTATTTCGAGGCGCTAGATTCAGAGAGAACCATTGCGGCCCACGACGCATTAACAGATGTTGCAACATTTGAATTTGCAGAAGTGTATTTAACGCCGCTTGGGATTAGCTCTATGCTTGATGTCCCTATTCGCCACCGCGGCAAAATGATTGGGATAATTTGCTGTGAACATCAAGGCAAAGCCCGTGAATGGCATGCCGATGAAGTTGTATTTGCGGCGTCACTGGCAGACCTTTACGGGCGTGCAGTGAGTGCAAATGAGCGCGCAGATTACGAGCAGAGGCTAATTGAGGCGAACCAAACCCTTGAGCAAAAAGTAATAGACCGCACGGCTGAACTTGAGGCCGCACAAGAAAAGCTCGTCGAGTCAGAAAAAATGGCGGCGTTAGGAAATCTAGTCGCAGGCATTGCTCACGAAGTAAATACGCCGTTAGGCATTGCACTTACCTCCGTCAGTAACTGCAAAGAAGAACTAAAAGACATCTATCGAGACTTCGAAAACGATGAATTAACCGAGCAGGGTTTTAAAGACTTTGAAGCTATTTGCTCTGAAGGGCTAAACTTGGCTGAAACGAGCCTGATGCGGGCAGCGAATTTAGTACAAGACTTTAAGCGCACTTCTGCTGACCAAACGTCATTAGAAATAGAAGAAATTGCATTAGACGAATATATCCCTAGAGTCTGTAACCCTTTAAAGCCCATGCTTCGCAAAGAACAAGTTGAGCTTAGCATAGACGTTACGCCCAATTTAGTAATAACCACCTGCCCCGGTATTATTGCCCAATTGCTAACAAATTTAATCTCGAATGCTCAGCGTCACGCTTTTGGTCCATCGGTAAATAACGACGTAAATAGAGTGAGTGTGAGCTGCAGTAAAAATGCCAAAGGCATTGTGATTAGCGTACAAGACAATGGCAAAGGTATACCAGAGGCACTTCACAAGAAGGTATTCGAGCCATTTTACACCACGGCTCGTGATAAAGGCGGTACAGGGCTGGGCCTAAATATTTTATACAACTTAGTACGACAAAAATTTAACGGTGAGATTGACTTAACATCAACCCCAGGAGAGGGTACGAAAGTAACCGTGTGTATTCCGGTTGAAGCCTAGCGTGCCTCTCATTTTCCACAACCTATACCCTGCGTTATAAATTCCCTGTGCAGCGCGCGACATTATTAAAATGTCGCCCTCACGACAGACCTAACATCAAAGGCTGGGCAAGCTAAATACAAAAGCATAACAAGGCATGTAGAAATGCAACTTTCACAATGGCGAAGTTCCGGCCACTTTTTAAACGTCGACGGTCAGCAAGTTTTTTATAAAACAGAAGGCACGGGACCAGTACTATTACTCATTCACGGATACCCCACCGCAAGTTTTGATTGGGCTAAAATATGGCCAGCACTTACAAACAAGTATCAATGCGTGACGCTCGATATGCCGGGGTTTGGTTTTAGCGATAAGTCACCAAAAAAATACTTAATTAAAGAGCAAGCCGACACGATAAGTGAGGTAATAAGGCATTTAGGTATTACAAGTGCCCATGTTCTATCTCACGATTACGGTGATACGGTTGCGCAAGAAATGATGGCGCGGCAATTGGAAAACGACCTTGCCTTTCGCATCGAATCGCTGCACTTACTTAACGGTGGGCTTTTTCCTGAGACACATCGTGCTCTGCCCATTCAAAAGCTGCTGCTCTCTCCAATTGGTGGTCTACTCATTCGCTTTTTAAACAAAAATGCAATTCGAAAAAGCATGCACAACATATTTGGCCCAAACACACCTCCTTCAGATCAAGACATCAATGATTTTTGGATACTTATCAGTACAAATAATGGTCACCAACACATGCACTTGCTTTTGGACTATATGAAGCAGCGTAAACAATACCGAGAGCGCTGGGTAAGTGCACTGCAAAATGCCAATGCCCCTCTTCGACTAACCGCAGGTATGGCTGATCCAATCTCTGGCGCGCATATGGTGGCGCGGTACAAACAACTCATTCCCAATGCAGACGTAGTTGAGATCGAGCAAATTGGGCACTATCCGCAAATTGAAAGTGCTGAAGCCGTGGTGAAATCTATAACAAGCTTTTTAGGTCGCTACGCTAACTAAACGTGAAACTTTGTCTTGATACGGCACGCGACAGGGGTAATATAAAGCTTCACTGATTTAACTCTAGACTCGCAACCAACGTTTATGGACGCTTCAACCAACAACGAAATTATTCCTGCCGCTAGCTTTAAGCAGATTGATATTGGTTTCGTGACCCCTGCTGCTTCCATAAAACGGTTTGTACAATGCATATGGGTGATTGATAACCCAGAAGGCTCAGCTACAACGCTAAACGAAAAATTTTATCCCGATGCAGGTTCTAGTTTGACTTTTTATCTCGATCAAACTAACTGTGAAGCACAATTGTTTTACCATACTCAGGTCTGCGCCATGCCGTGGGAACTGGCTTGCAGACAAATAAGTGTAAGATTTAGGCCCGGTGCCTTGAAATACTTGTTCGGTTTAACCTTTGATGACAGTAAAAACCAACAAATCGACATCGCGTTTGCTATGGTTAAGCAGCGTGATTCTTATCAACGACTGCAAGCCTATCTTATTGGAAAAACTATTAGCCAGCAGTGCTTAGCAATACAGCACTGGTTGATTGAGCTAGCAGAAAATACTGATGGAGCCTTTCAGAAATGGGAGCGCATGCTTTATCAGTCGATGAATTTACTGGTGCCCCCACAACATCTTGCCGATCAGTTCGGCGTCAGCCGAAGAACGCTGGAGCGCCAATTTCGCACTAACTTTGGTTTCTCGCCAAACAAACTGTATCAATTTGCTCAAATACGCCATGCTCGATCGTTATTAACCTCAAATTCTGAAGCGCTGAGCCACGTCGCATTGGCATGTGGTTACTTCGACCAAGCGCACTTTACGCATTCGTTTAGTGATTTCGCGCTGGAAACGCCCCTTCAGTATAGAAAGCGAAAGTTGTCGCAAATTTACAATTAAGCGTTTTGCTTAGACTTTATAGTTCTCCGCAGTTTAAAGGAGATCACTATGAAAAAACGTATCACACCATCTGAGCTATATTCTGAATATCCCCATATTCTTGAGCACCTCACAGGCTTGGTTAAGCCTTCAGTCAAAAGTACTTTAAGTCATAAACTCATACATTTAGTTAAGCTTCGTGCGTCACAAATTAATCAGTGCGGCTTCTGCCAACACATGCACGCCGAAGAAGCGAGAGAGTCTGATGAAAATCAGTCAAGGCTTGATGTATTGTCTGCATGGAGAGAGCTAGATTGTTTCAGTTTTGAAGAGAGAACAGCATTAGCGTGGACGGAAGCGTTAACGCTTATCCACTCTTCCACTATTACTGAAGAAATGTATAACAGTGTAGAAAGCACCTTCGGAAAAAAAGGGCTGATAGAACTCACGTCTATTATTCTTCAAATTAATAGCTGGAACCGTATTTCAGTAAGCCTTCAGTTTCAACCTTCTATTTAGTAGTAAGGAAGACGTGAAAATGACTATCATGAAACAAGTACAAAATAACAAATTGGGTGTAGCCGCCTGCTTGTGCTTTTTTTGGGGAAGTACCCTTTTCTTGCCAGCCTTCAGCAAATTTGCAACCGCTGGAGTATGGTTATTTATGGCGGGTTCTCTATTGATGCTTTTAGACATCTTGAGCATTAAAACCAACTAGGCTTTGCGCTAATAGTGTTTAAGAGTGTATATACAACTATGCACTCTTTTATTGAGCGAAATTTACTGCTGTATATTGGTACAAGAAAAGTGAGTTTCGATTTTACTTTGATATATATGGCATAAGCCATTGAATGGGGAGAGAGAAGTTGGTCGGTGTGAGAGGATTTGAACCTCCGACCCCTGACACCCCATGACAGTGCGCTACCAGGCTGCGCTACACACCGACCGAAAGAGCCGACAAGTCTACTCAATTTCAACGACTTTGCAATGTAAAAAAACCAAATAACCGCCTAAACGATTATTTGGTAATCAAAACCCATCTAAAACGAAGCTTATTACAAGTCGTCTGCACTTACATCTTTGATTTCTGGCCATTCTTCATTCGCCTCATCTATATGAGTAGGAATGTTCTTGGCCCATGCTTTGTATACACTTTCGTCTTTATTCACGTAAAGTACGCCATCAACAATTTCAAACGCTTTGCCGTTTATTTCGAATTTCTTACCAAACGTTGCGCCGTAGGCACAAAAGCCGCCATACGCTGGTGCGTATTTGTCTGGGTTGCTTACAAACATGTCTCTATTTTTCTGCGATGAAAATCGGTAAATAGCGTCGTTGTGGACAGCCGTTACAGTCGCTTTACCCAGCACTGGCTTACCTTCAGTAAAATAAGCTACAGCGTCGTGCCCGGCTAAAATAATTCCGTTTTCGTCGGTCTCTGTATCAACGCCAGCGAATACCGCGCCACTAGCAATTAGTGAAACTGCAAATAAACTACCTTTTAAGAATACTCTCATGCTATTTCTTCTCCACATTGGTGTTTCGAGTGTTTTCACACTATCTCTGTATAAGTTCGAAGAATATGGTACGTACTTCGGTCTTATACAAACATGCTCCAAACGCTTAAATACTTGTCCAAAACACCATGAAAAATTTAGAAAGCCTTTTTGACCAACTTCAAATAACCACCAATGTATTTCACAACGGACAATATTGCGGTAACTGGCAAATTGACACTTCTGGCACCGGCTTTATTAATTTTCACGCCGTTACTCACGGTCAATGCTACTTACACCGTAACGACGACGGCCCAGTTTTGTTAGAAAAAGGCGACATGGTTTTACTGCCTGTTGATAGCCCGCACCTTTTAAGCCCTACAAAAACTCACACTTACAAAAATGTTAGCGCAAGCTCTATTCCTGTTAGCGAGAAACTAGGAGCTGAAGGCCCGGTGCTACTTTGCGGTTACTTCGAGTATCAGCACCCTTTAATGAGAGTAGTAACAAAAGAACTGCCAGAATTTTGGATAATTAAAAAAGCATCAAAAGAAAGTAGAGTGCTGCATGAAAGTCTGCAGTTACTTATCAGCGCGTCGTTAGAAGTGTCGGACTCAACCTTCACTTCGTCGGTTCTGCTAAACAAAATCGCAGAGGTTGTATTCCTTTTGATTGTGAAGCATTTAATGAGCAAGTACTCATCAACATTAGGGGCTCTACTGCATCCGGCCATAGCCAATAGCCTTCAAGCGCTTCATAACGCGCCTGAACAACATTGGAACGTAGAAATGCTGGCGAGTATTGCGAATATGTCTAAATCTAACTACGCAGCAAAGTTCAAAGCCTGTGCAGGCGTAACTCCAATTAAATACCTAACGCAATGGCGCCTGCGTTGTGCCTGCACAGAAATAATCCAAAGCAACAAGCCGTTAATTACCATTGCAAACCAATATGGTTACGAAACGGAAGCTTCTTTTTCAAAGGCTTTTAAAAGAGAGATTGGAGTGTCTCCTTCACAAAAGCGCGTTCAAGCTAGGCCAGCGTAACGTAACACACCCCAGTGACTACCAGTGCAACTAACACGTTTAGCACCACACCCTCTCTGGCCATAGTTTTTATGTCGAACTTTTCCGTTGAGTATGCAATGGCGTTAGGCGCTGTAGCTACTGGCAGCATAAAAGCGCAACTTGCGCTAATTGCCGCGGGGATCATCAACAACTTAGGATCTACGCCCACAGCCATACCCGCGGCCGCTAGAATTGGCATTAGTAGTGTAGATGTTGCCGTGTTAGAGGTAATTTCCGTCAAGAAGGTAACGAACAAGCAAATTCCAAGTACCAATAGAAGAACAGGAAGCGTAGAAAGTCCCGTTAGCCATGTTCCCATAAGAACACTTAAGCCTGATGACATAAATGCTTTGGCAATACAAATGCCGCCAGCAAACAATAACAACATGCCCCACGGAATATCGTTTGCGGTTTTCCAATCAAGCAGTTTGTCGTTGTTTCCTTTTTCGTCTACTTCACCGTTATCGTTTCCGCTGTTGGTAAAGAACATAGCCGCAACACCCGCCACGGCAATAGTACTGTCACTTATCGTGCTTATGCCTATCCAAGCAGTCCAAAAAGGTCTGAAAATCCAAGCTAAAGCGACAGTGCCAAAAATAGCAAGAACACGCTTCTCGGCTCTTGTCCATGTGCCTGGGACAGGTAAATCGATGTTCCCCACTTGTTTAATACCGCGCGCTAACCATAAGGCCATAATAGGTACGCCTAGTATTACGATTGGTACGCCTGTTTTCATCCAGTCGATAAAGCTGTATTCAATACCTTGGGTTTCTTCATACACGCTCATAAAGATAATATTAGGTGGCGTCCCAATCGGTGTCCCTACCCCACCTAAGCTTGCCGAATAAGCGATACCAAGTATAAGCGCCACGCCAAATCGGGGATTGTCTACTGCGTTGATAATAGCGATAGCCATTGGCAACATCATTAGGATTGTTGCCGTATTACTAATCCACATACTGAGTACTGCGGTTGTTAACATGAAGCCCAGTACCAGTTTGAGCGGGCTGCCGCTGCCCGTTATACGCAACATGTAAATGGCGAAACGCTTGTGTAAGTTAGCGCGCTCCAACCCTTTTGAAAGCATGAAAGCAGCCATTAATAGAATGATAACGTGGCTTCCGAGAGCAGAGGCAGCTTCGCTGTGAGACAACACACCAAATAACGGGAATAGCGCGAAGGGTAAAAGTGAGGTAGCGGGAATGGGGAGCGCTTCAGTCACCCAGAGCACAGCGACAAACAGCGTAATTGCTGCGGTAAAAATGATCTCGCTGGGCTGATCAATGGCCCACAATCCCAAGCCACATAGTACTGAAGCGATAAAGGCAAATAGAATTATACTGTTTTTACGTGTTGGCTTTCGTTGTAGAGTTTCTGAAGAAGGTTCAGAGTTTGTGTGCATTGCGCTTCCCGTTACTAATAGCTTTATTATAAGTGCTAGTTATTGCTCTTATATTTTCTATCAGTAATTAGCGGGAAACGCACTACGCTTTTGCGAAAAAAACGTGTTTTTAAGACGGTTTCTTTTATTTACTCTCGTCGTCTGACGAGATTCGGCTTGCAACTGCGCCTGCTTGGCCTTTGTATTTAGCGTCCACTCTTGCGTTGTACGGTTTTTCAGCTGGCGCTGACAACACTTCGAAGCTAAGCGCCCCTATTTTCATTTTAGGGCGAAGCGCCAGCGGTAACTTACCACTGTTGTAAAACTCAAGAACGATGTTGCCCGACCAGCCTGGATCTATTCGATGCGCGGTCACGTGAACCATTAAGCCCAAACGCGCAAGCGAAGAACGCCCGTCTAACCAACCTACGATGTTGTCAGGCAAAGTTACTGACTCGTGGGTAATAGCAAGCGCCAGTTCCCCGGGGTGTAGAAAGAAGGCTTTACCCTCTTCTAGTTCAATTTCATCGCTCATAACATGGTCGAGCGCCTCTTGAACCTGTGCTTTCGGCCCACTTAAATCGATAAAAGGCGCTTGGTGATCTTCAAACACGCGAAATTTATTACCTAGGCGGATATCTACCGTTACACCACTTATTTGATCGTAGCTGGGTGTAGGGTCAATTTTAATTTTTCCATCTTGCAGATGTTGGTAGATATCGCGGTCGCACAAGCGCATGGTGTATTCCTCATTTCGTTAGGCCGCTATTATGCGTATGTCGCCGCATGCATTCAACTGCTCAAAGGCTTGTTTTATCTGCTTTTGCGCAATTTTCGTATAGTTTTATCAAATTTTAAATTTAAGTAATCGAACCTGACTATAATTCACCTTTACTACACCTGTCTGAATTTACCTATCCGTCGGGCATTCCTGATATTTGTTACCTAGATATTTCAAGCTAGTTACTCTTTACCAACAATGCCAATAGGGTTGCCCTTAATGTGTTTAACTGCCCCTTTTCGTGGCGCAACAGTAAAAGCCAATTGCATAGACAGGGCGCGAGCAGCCTCGCGATAACTTTCACTCAATGCACTTTCAGGCGAGGTAATTAACAAAGGCGTGCCGGCATCGCCATGCTCGCGAATATGGATATCAAGCGGCAGCTGACCTAAAAGCGGCAAACCGTGGCGTTCGGCAAGCGCCTCGCCCCCGTCTTTTGAAAACACATAGTCTTTGGTACCACAGGCTCTGCACTGGTAATAACTCATGTTTTCAATAAGCCCTAATACAGGTACGTTCACTTTTTCAAACATGCTTATACCTTTTTGAGCGTCGGCTAGTGCTAAGTCCTGCGGCGTTGTAACTACCACTGAAGCAGTCAACGGTACTTGTTGCGCCATCGTCAGTTGGATATCGCCGGTACCCGGTGGCATATCTACAATTAAGTAGTCCAGCACGGGCCATAGGGTTTCATCTAGCAACTGCTTTAACGCTCTGCTTGCCATCGGCCCTCGCCATACCGCCGCATCTTCTTGAGGCACTAAATAACCAATTGAGTTCGCCACCAGCCCATGTGACATAAGGGGCTGCATGTGCTTATTATCTTCGCTTTCAGGATGTGCATCGGGGTTGCCCAACATAATGGGAATAGACGGCCCATAAATATCGGCATCTAAAATCCCAACTTTCGCGCCTTCTTGCATAAGCGCAAACGCTAAATTAATACTGGTTGTCGACTTACCTACACCGCCCTTGCCAGAGGCCACCGCTATGATGTTTTTAATGTTGGTAACCGGCGCTACTTCTGTTTCTCCACTCGCTACGTTTTGTTTAAACGTAAGCTGGTCATCGCCAAGCTTCCCTTTTAGCTGGTTAAGCACTTCTTGTTTAAGCGCGTCTAGCTGTGTAGCAATACAAAACGGTAAAGTAACTGTCACGCTGGCATCTTCATTTTCTGGCTGGCTAAAAGCACACCATGGCAAGGTATCTTCAACATCTAAAGAAAAATACTTGGCCAAAATTACAGCAACTTTTTGAGTTGCCGGCTCTGCTTTGCGAGAAAAGAACATAAAATGCCTTACTAGTAGTAGAATTGTGTGAATTACGTAATGCAAAAAACGCGGTTTTCCGCTAGTATTTGCAGCCATTTTGAAACGCAAAGAATCAATAACGTCATTATGTCAGAAAAACGCCGAATTCTGGTAACCAGTGCGTTGCCATACGCAAATGGCTCTATTCATTTAGGCCATTTGCTAGAACACATTCAAACCGACATCTGGACTCGTTTTCAGCGCCTTCGCGGAAACGAATGTTACAGTGTTTGCGCCGACGATGCACACGGTACGCCGGTTATGCTTAAAGCCCAAGAGCTTGGCATTACACCTGAAGAAATGGTGGCAAGAACGCGTGCTGAACATCACCAAGACCTTGTTGATTTTCACGTAGATTACGACAACTACTATGTAACCCATTCGCCAGAAAACAAGGCGCTGTGTGAAGCAATTTACACCCGTTTAGATAATGCAGGCTACATCAGCAAACGCACCATTAATCAGCTGTTCGACCCTGAAAAAGAAATGTTCTTGCCAGACCGTTTCGTTAAGGGTACCTGCCCTAGCTGTGGCGCAGAAGATCAAAACGGCGACAGCTGTGACGTATGTGGCGCAACGTATAGCCCAACAGAAGTGAAAAACCCTCGCAGCGTAGTATCGGGTGCTACACCAGTACTACGTGAGTCTGAGCACTTCTTCTTTGACCTGCCAAAATTTGAAGGCATGTTAAAAGAGTGGATCCGCTCAGGTGCCCTGCAGGAAGAAATGGCTAACAAGCTGCAAGAATGGTTTACTGAAGGTCTTCAACAGTGGGACATCAGCCGTGATGCGCCTTACTTTGGCTTTGAAATTCCAGGTGCGCCGAACAAGTTCTTCTACGTGTGGGTAGATGCGCCTGTTGGCTATATGGCTAGTTTCAAAAACTTCTGCGACCAAAACAACTTAGAGTTTGATGACTTCTGGAAAGCAGACTCAGAGGCTGAGCTTTATCACTTTATTGGTAAAGATATTACCTACTTCCACTGCCTGTTCTGGCCTGCGATGCTAGAAGGTGCGGGATACCGTAAGCCCACTGGTGTAAATATTCACGGTTTCGTCACCGTAAACGGTGCGAAAATGTCAAAGTCGCGCGGTACCTTTATAAAAGGCCGTACTTACCTTGACCACCTGAACCCAGAGTATCTGCGTTACTACTTTGCGTCTAAGTTAGGCGACGGTGTTACCGACATCGACCTAAACTTTACTGACTTCGCACAAAAAGTGAATTCAGACTTGGTAGGTAAAGTGGTTAACATTGCAAGCCGCTGTGCAAGCTTTATCACTAAGCGTTTCGACGGCAAATTGTCTGACAATGTGATTGAGCCAGAGCTTATTGCAGAGTTCCAAAACGCGTCAGAGAGCATTGCTGCACTTTTCGAGAAGCGTAAATACCACCAAGCCGTGCGCGAAATCATGGCCCTTGCTGACAAAGCAAACCAGTTCATTGATAACAACGCACCTTGGGTAACCATTAAAGACGAGACTAAGCAGCAGTTCACACACGATGTGTGCTCGCTAGGTATCAACATGTTCCGTCTGTTGGTGATTTACTTAAAGCCTGTACTGCCAGTACTTGCAGAAAAAGCAGAAGAATTCCTAAACGACAAGTTCGACTGGAATTCACTGCAAACCCTATTGAAAGGCCACGCCATCAACAAATTTAAGCCGATGATGCAGCGTGTAGAAATGGAGAAAATTGGCGCCATGGTTGAAGATTCAAAAGAAAGCCTAGCGCCAGCAGCACCGGCAATCGACCCAGACAGCCCGCTTGCTAAAGACCCTATTAGCGACACTATCTCGTTTGATGAGTTCGCCAAAGTAGATTTACGTATTGCGCGTATTGCTAAAGCTGAACACGTGGAAAAAGCCGATAAGCTTCTACGCTTAGAGCTAGATTTAGGCGGCGAAACCAAGCAAGTTTTTGCAGGTATTAAGTCGGCCTACTCGCCTGAAGCCCTAATTGGTAAGCACACAGTAATGGTGGCGAACCTCGCTCCTCGTAAAATGCGTTTTGGCATGAGTGAAGGCATGGTATTAGCCGCGGGCCCTGGTGGCGACGAGCTATACATTCTTGAGCCGCACGAAGGTGCAAAGCCGGGTATGCGTGTTAAGTAAGCTGTAAAGCGCCCCCTTAAAAGTAAGGTGACATTCAGCGCTATAGCGCGACGGGATGTCACCTTTTTTATTGGGCGGTCAAAGCGGCGCTCAGATTTATAAAGCAAAAACCATTTAACCAGAATCAAAGTGCAAGCACGTAACTTGGTATGCTAATAAGCCTAATCATCCTACACTCCTCACTCACTAACCTTATCTGCCTTAGGCAAATCGGCTAGAAAATTCTTGTCAAAAAACAGCGCAGTTCCGTTCGGTTTGAATCAAGGCGATCTAACCCTCTTTTTTTAACGTAATCAACGTGGTTAATTAATAAAAGAGGTATTTATGGAAGATTTCTTCGGGACTAATATCGATTTATCGGAATTAACCGAAAAAGCTATTTCACTGGTGATGACTTACACCCCCAAATTATTATTGGCTATTCTTACTTTGGTGGTGGGTCTCTGGTTAGTGAATCGTTTTGTAAACCTATTAGATCATCGGCTAGGTAAAAAGGACCCCACGTTAAATAAGTTTCTGTGCGGACTTATCAGTGCGGTGCTAAAAGTAATGCTGTTGATTTCAGTTGCCTCAATGATAGGTATTGAAACCACCTCATTTATTGCCGTCGTGGGTGCTGCAGGTTTAGCTATTGGTCTGGCATTACAAGGCAGCCTGGCGAACTTTGCTGGCGGTGTGCTAATACTGATTTTTAAACCCTTTAAAGTGGGTGACACCATTGAAGCAGAGGGTCATTTAGGCTCAGTGTCAGAGATACAAATTCTTTATACTGTACTTAACACTTTTGACAATAAGCGCATTGTTATTCCCAATGGCAGCCTATCTAATGCCACGTTAATTAACGTTAGCGTATATGATAAACGCCGTTGCGACATGACATTTGGTATAGGCTACGATGACGATATCGATAAAGCGAAGGAGGTGTTGCAGCGTCTATTTGAAGAAGATGAGCGCTCGTTGACCGACCCTGCACCAAGAATTTGTGTAGGCGGATTAGGCGATAACTCAGTCGATTTAATGTTTAGACCGTGGGTCGCCACAGATGACTTGTGGCCTTACTACTGGGATATGCAGGAAAAAGTTAAAAAAGCCTTTGATGAAGAAGGCATTAGCATCCCATATCCACAGCGAGATGTTCACCTCTATAAAACGAGTAACGACTAACGTCTCAGTTGGGAGATAGCAGTCTATGCTATCTCCTATTCCCCTTTCAAACTTGTGTAAAAAAGCGAAAGCCACCCGTTTTAGTACAACATCTTGGTAAATTTAGAAGGTGGTTAGCGCCTGTCACCGCTTCTAAGTTAAGAGCGTGGCGTGCTCTCTTTGCACATGGCATACACATTAACAATATTAGCGCAGCGTGCGATTCATCGTAGAAGTCCTTACACTTGCCCCTACCGCGGAAAAACGCGGCTTTAAATTGCGTTTAGGTTTTATGGCCGTCATGGGGATTACCCGCTTTTTCGCGAGTATTACGTACACCGCACTGCACCATGGCAAATAAGATGCTAAATAGTCTTGAAGCTTAACCGCCCCTTTCCATTTTTGTTGAAAAAAGAGCGTTGAAAACATCACTTGACGTTGTTCAACAATTTCAAATCCCAGCAGCTGAAGCCAATCTTTAATGCGATAGGACGTAAAAAAGCGTGCATCGTGTAGGATATTTTCGCGCTTAACAGGTAGAAATTTGGCAAGTCCGGCGAGGCTTAAGGGGTTAAAGCCACTTATGATCACATAACCGTTTTGTGTAATAACGCGGTCTACTTCTCTTAATATTTCGTGAGGGTCTTGCGCAAAATCTAATTCATTAGCAAGTAGAAAGCCATCAATGCTGTTTTCGGCGAAGGGTAAGCAGTGCGACTGCCCCACTACCGTGTTTTCTCTACTTATTTTCGGTTCGCGTTTATCACCGCCTAACGATATACCCGATGCATTGTGATTGGGAAAGCCCTCTTTCGCTTCATTGTGGTGTGGCTGCTCGCTAGCTAGGTCATTAAACGGAACGTGATTGATGTGGTGTCGAATTGGGCTGGTATCGAGATTTATATCGGCACTTAGCGAGCCTAGTTTGGCAAAGTGATACCCAAAAATTCGCTCAGCATAATCGCTACAAACTGCATTGACCGCATGTCGAATGTGCTCTCCCGCGGGGAAATCATTCCAATTTGTAGGGTAGCGTGGCGGTTTGGCTTTAAACGCCGATCTCATTAACACTGCGCGCTCTTAGGTTGCTCTGCTCTTCACAAGTCCCTATAGTAACGCATAATTCTACCTACACAAGCAGGTACTCTTATGACGGCAGAAACACTTCCTTCAGGCGTAGCCATTCATCCTATTCCCGCTTTTACCGACAATTACATTTGGTGTATTTATAACGAGAGTAGCGCTATTGTTGTCGACCCAGGTGATGCTGAGCCAGTGTTGGCCTTTATTAAAGCCAAAGGCTTAACGCTGAGCGCAGTTCTCATCACTCATCACCACAGAGACCACACAGGTGGTATTGCTAAATTAGTATCTGCAGTACCAGATTTGCCAGTTATTGGCCCAAGAGGCAATCACATAAGAGGAATAACTAAATCTGTTTCTCAAGGCGATACTGTCTCGCTACCTGTTTTTAAAATGGCGCTGCAAGTAATGGAAGTGCCAGGTCATACCCTTGATCACATTGCTTTCTTCGGGCATGGCGCATTGTTTTGCGGCGACACGTTATTTTCAGCAGGTTGCGGACGATTGTTTGAAGGTTCGCCAGAGCAAATGCATCATTCACTGAATAAGTTAAAGCGACTGCCCGACACCACGAAAGTGTTCTGTACACATGAGTATACTCAGGCTAACGTCCAGTTTGCTTTAGCCGTAGAGCCAGACAATAAAGCGCTGTGTGACTACGCACAGTGGGTGGCAGAAAAACGCGCTCAAGGTCAGCCTACACTACCAAGTAATCTCAAAGAGCAAAAAAACATAAACCCATTTTTACGGGCTCATGAACTTTCTGTGAAAACTGCTGCCGAAGCCTATTGCGAAAATAACCTGGCTGACGATGTAGCGGTATTTGCTGCAGTTCGCCGCTGGAAAGATGAGTTTTGATGCAAAAGTAAGCCGATTATCGTAACATGGTCGGTTTGCAGTGCTCCACGAGGTTTCTTCATATATGCAGTTGAAGTTTTTCCCACTGTCGCCACTGATATTGGCGCTAGGTTTAACGGGTTGTCAGTTAACCGATAATAATAACGACAATGCACAATTAGAAAGTAACGAAACCGCTTCGCTAGAAGCGTGCAGTGAAATTCATAACAACGAAGAAGCCATTTCTGATTGTGAAATTGCAAGAGACGGTGTTATTGATGTTGTTCACCCCAATGATGATACGCTAGAAGAAGGCGCTGAGCTTACCGATACACCGGATATGCATACGCAGGCGGTCGTTACTGACGTATGGGAACGTGCAAGTGCGAATTTCGCCTTACCTATCCCTGACGACAAACGCATTAGCGCACAGCGTAAATGGTACCTGAAGCACCCAGAGTATATGGCTCGCGTTGTAAAACGTGCCAAGCCTTTTCTTTATTACATTACCGAAGAAATTGAAAAGCGCGACATGCCGATGGAGCTTGTGCTTTTACCAATAGTAGAAAGTGCTTTCGATCCCTTTGCTTATTCCCATGGCCGAGCGGCTGGTATGTGGCAGTTTATTCCTGGCACAGGCAAGCGCTTTGGTATGCAACAGAATTGGTGGTATGACGGACGTCGAGACGTTGTTGCGTCTACTCAAGGTGCACTTGACTATCTAACCTATCTAAACGAAATGTTTGATGGTAATTGGCTGCACGCACTTGCCGCCTACAATAGTGGCGAAGGCCGCGTTCAAAGGGCTATTAAAGCTAACAAACGCGCGGGTAAACCTACCGACTTTTGGAACTTAAATTTACCCAAAGAGACACGTGCTTACGTGCCTAAATTGCTTGCACTGGCTGATATTCTAAAAAATAAAGATGAATATGCGTATGCGTGGCCTGAAGTTGAGAATGTAGCGGTTATCGAAGTGGTTGATATCGGCTCACAGGTCGATTTAGCGTTTGCCGCCGAACTTGCTGGTATGTCTTTAAAAGAACTACACGGGTTAAACCCAGGGTTCAATCGTTGGGCAACGTCACCAGAAGGACCACATAGATTAATACTTCCCCTTGATAAGGCTGCTGCGTTCTCTCAAGCACTGGCTAAAATTGATCAAAAAGAGCGATTGAACTGGGTACGCCACTCGGTGAAGCCCGGCGACAGCTTAGGTAAAATCGCTAAGCAGTATCACACCACCGTGAAAGTTCTTAAAAAAGTGAATGAGCTAGACTCGTCCATGATCCGCGTGGGTCAAGCGATAATGGTACCAGTAGCACTTCAAGAACTGGACAGCTACACATTATCTCAGGAACAGCGTCTAGCCAGCTTGCAGAACGGCAACACGTCTAAGCAAAAAGTACGTCATACCGTACAATCTGGTGATACGCTTTGGGATATTGCCCGTAAGTACAATATAGGCACTAAACAATTAGCTAAATGGAACGGTATGGCCCCTGGCGATATGCTTCACCCTGGCAAAACCTTAGTTATCTGGCAGGAAGGTAAAGCGCAAGACGGTGTTACCAAAAAAGTGACCTACACAGTAAGAAATGGCGATTCGTTGTCTCGTATCGCCAGCAAGTTCAATGTTAGAGTAAGCGACATAGGCAAGTGGAACTCACTTAATACTAAGCGCTATCTACAACCTGGTCAGAAGCTAAAACTTTATGTAGACGTAACAAGGTTGAACGCATCAAGCTAACCTTTAATACTTAAAGTTCAATATTGTTCATGCCTAACTGCATTTACGTTACGCTTTAAGTCAGAATACAGGATAAGGAAATGCTAAGAATTAACCGAGAAAATTTGCGAAACAGTCATGAAACGCCTTGGTTAATCTTAGATTTAGTCATGTTAGGTATACTTTTTGTGAACCTAACATGGCTCATTTTCGATGCCTTATACGCCACCGACTTTGTCTATGGTCTATTGGGCACGTATTTTCCCGCTTTTCTTAGTGCTTACGATCCCGTTCACAACAACTTTCTGTTGGTCGACTTGGTGTTTATCGCCATTTTCTTCAGCGAATTTTGCTTCCGGTGGGTTGTAGCTATTGTGCGTAAAGAACACTTACGCTGGTACTTTTTTCCGTTTTTGCATTGGTACGATATCATAGGTCTAATCCCTACTGGACCTACCCGCCTATTTCGTTTCTTGCGCATATTTTCTATTTTGCACCGCCTGCACAAATTCGAAATCATCGACTTAAATCAAACCGCGGTCTTTCGCTTTATTGCGTTTTACTACGATGTATTTGTCGAAGAGTTAAGCGACCGAATTGTTGTAAAAGTGCTCAGCGATGCGCAAAAAGACATCTCAGCAGGTTCGCCTTTGTTAGACGATATCAACGCACAGGTACTGGCCCCCCGCCGTCCTGTCATTACCCAATGGATGGCTGGCGTTATCAACCATTTAGGCCAGTCAATTCAAAGCGAAGAGCACGGCGAGGTGATACGGGAGCACGTGCGCAAGAGCGTGGGTAAAGCGGTGAGAAGTAATGCACAAGTTTCTTCCCTGCATTACCTACCTGTTATCGGCAAAACCATTGAGAATACGTTGGAAGAGTCAGTCACCGATATCGTGACCACATCGCTAGTTAACCTGTTAAGCGACTTAGACGCAGAGCGCATCGACCATTTCATTTCAGTCGGCATGCACGACTATACCCCTACCGCCGATGCACTTGATAAAGAAGTACTTAACGTTGTAAACGAATGCTTAGAACTGGTGAAAGCGCACGTTGCACAGCAGCGTTGGAAGTCACATCTCACCGAAAAAGAATCGGCAATCCCCACTGGCAAGCCCGAAATTTAATTAATTTGCAAAGCGATAGAGTCAAGGTGAACGCTAGCAGTATTCTGTTCAGCCACTGTTCATACAAATAAGCTAATATAAAGTCCTTACGAATATAATTATAACGATTAGAGGGACTTATGATGAAAATTAAACGCTGCAGAATGTTCAGCCGCTCATTTAACCACGCAATACTTGCAAGTTGTATAACGGCGTTTGCTTCAGGCTGCATGGTGATCTTGCCGACCTATTCTATTTCCACCAACCAAGAACCTGAAAAAATAGTCGAGCGCATTGAATACAATGCAAACCGATGCTGGTCCACACTGCATCAGCCAATCCATAGCGATATAGTCGTAAACACGTATACAATACAAAACGGCTACAAACTCACGGCCAGTCGTAAAGAAGGGAGCACCCCGCAATATCCTTTTTTACACGTCACCGTTACCCACTCAACCTACGGCAGCGAGGTATCTGTTCGAGAAGGTGAGTTTAACTTGGGCACAGACTTAAATTTAAGTGATGATGTAAATCGATGGATAAATGGCGACAATAGCTGCTAAAACTGATAAGGCGTACACACTATTTTTCAGTAGTAGACAGAATAATACTCGTCTCACTATTAAGCACGCCTTTAACGCCGCGCACTTCTTTTAAAATGCCATCTAAGTGCGCGAGACTTTCGGCGGTTATAACAATAAGTAAATCCCAATTTCCGTTTGTAGTATGAAACCGCTCAACACCATTCACCTGCCTAAGCTTACTAATAAGCTGTGTTGTACTAAGCCCTTCAAGCTCGACTGACATAAGAGCTTTTATTTTGTCTGGTTGCAGCTGCTCGTTAACACGAATAGTAAAACCGTCGATCACCCCCGAATTTACTAACCTGTCGATTCGTTTTTGCACCGTATTTCGCGATAACGAGAGGACTTCAGCTAGCACGGTTACAGGTGTTCGCGCATCGCGCTTCAATATATCGAGAAGCTCGCGATCTTTCGCATCTAAATCTACATACATGGTCGTTTCCCCAATAGATAAACAAATCGTCGAGTCATTAACTCGTTCTCCAAGACTAATTAGCGAAAAGCATAATGATAAAACAATTGAGCAATATGCTTAAACTAAATAACAACTTGCAACACCTTGAGCATGGTTAAGTGAATTCGCCAGAGAATAAAATACACGCTCTTTTCAGTGGAAATATTTCAGCTAAGGGCTGTAGGACGTTATATGCAAGCCAGTCACATCAAAAACTCACGATTAACTACACCAAATTCCGTTTTAATGGTACGCCCCTGTGCCTTTCGCCCCAACGAACAAACAGCCAAAGACAATAGTTTTCAGAAGCCCCTTGTATCGACGGGAAAAAATAGAGCGAAAATATCAAAGAATGCGTGTACGGAATTTGATGAGATGGTTCGCACTTTACGTATGAACCACATAACGGTAGAGGTGTTTGAAACAGAAGGGGAAAACACGCCCGATGCCGTATTTCCAAATAATTGGTTAAGTACACATCCCAACGGTTTGCTTGTCACCTACCCTATGTACTGTGAAAACCGCCGAGCGGAGCGTCGTGACGATATTGTCAGTTATCTGCAGCAACACTATATCGTACAGCAAGCTAAAGATTTATCTTTCCTTGAAGATGACGGAGATATTGTTGAAGGTACAGGGGCTATGGTGATCGACCATGTAAACGCGCTAGCCTATGTTTGCCTATCCCAACGAGCCAATAAGAGAGCTGTAATGTCGGCGTGTAAAGCTATTGGTTTAACGCCTATATGTTTTAGCGCCTTTGATACTGCTGGTACGGCGATTTACCACACCAACGTAATGATGTGTGTGGGCAGTGATTTTGCCATTGTTGCTACTAGCATGATAGAAGAAAGCGACAAAAATGTGGTGCTTTCAACACTTAAGGAGACAGGTAAAAACGTCATCGAAATTAGCGAAGAACAAGTGAATAGTTTTGCCGGAAACTGCCTAGAGCTTTTGAATAGCAATGGAAAACGTTTATTACTTATATCAGACACTGCTTTTAGTTCAATGAACGAAGAGCAACTAGCTTTACTACCCAGCGATCTTACTTTACTTCCCATCGCAGTGCCTACTATTGAAATGGGAGGAGGCTCCGTTCGCTGCATGGTCGCGGGTATTCACCTTGAGTGTAAAACGATTGGCGCTGAACAAACTACGACTAATAACATCAGCTTTGACACCCGCGTGAGACTAGCAAAAGGTGATGACTTTGAAGGCTTGCTTGCGTTAGCTGAAGCTGCATCGCCAGGTATGACAACCTTCCCACCGGATAGAGCAACGCTTGACAACAAATTAAAGCGTTCCATTAGAGAAGAACAAAAACTTATGCGTCAAGAGCGTCCAGACTACCTTTTGTTTGTATTAGAGGACCTTCGAACTGGCAAGCTTATTGGTACATCTGCAATTTTTGGTGAATTAGGAAAAGAAGACAGTTTTTATAGTTACAAACGAGAAAAAGTCGCACAGCGAAATAAATCACTAGGCGCACACTACACCCATGACATACTGCACCTAAGTCACCATTTTGAGGGTTACGCGGAAGTGGCATCGCTCTACTTACTGCCTGAATACAGAAAACACTTCAACGGAAAACTACTTTCAAAAGTACGCTACCTTTTTATGGGCTTACATCAGCATGTATTTCCAAAGCAGGTCATGGCTGATCTACGAGGCTATGTAAATACGCATGGGGACTCGCCTTTCTGGAATGCCGTCGGACGTCACTTTTTTCCTATGACATACGCTGAAGCGGATTTATATGGCGCCGTAAACGGAAATCAATTTATTGCTGATTTAATGCCTAAACTTCCGCTGTATGTAAATATGTTACCCAAAGAGGCTCAGTTGGCTATTGGTAAACCACATAACGACGGCCAACCCGCTATGGCAATGCTTGAAAAAGAAGGGTTTAAATTCACGAACTACATCGATATTTTTGATGGTGCGCCAAGTATGGAAGCTGAAGTTTTAAGCCTAAAAACTGTCAAATCAACAAAGCAAGTAAGAATAAAAGTTGGCGAAGGTACAAGGCGCGGCACCGAGAGTAAAATGACGCTTGTCGCCACGTTGAGCCAGCCTTTTTATGCAATGATGGCAGAAACCGAAGAACAAGACGAAATAGCTGTTATCTCTCGCAAAACAGCACAAGCATTAAACGTTAGCTCGGGAGATACCATCTTAATTTCAGATGTTTAGTCTCGTGCGTATATCCAAAAACCGCTGTTCAATGACGAAAGCTCGGTGTGCGCTTTACGCTTAACTAAAAAGAAAGCCCGCAAATGCGGGCTTCAGACTGTTGAAAAAGCCCTAGACGAAAGTCTGGGGCTTTGATCTAATAGGCATAGTGAAATTCGGAGTGTTCACCATGCTAACCCCAAAGTCCCCACA